>JBOHTH010000441.1:0-5751 GCA_050733535.1 Gemmatimonadaceae bacterium
GATGACGTCGTTGAGCGCGTGCGCGTACGGGCGCGCCGCGATCACGCGATCCTGTGCGCGCTTCATTTTCGACGTGGCGATCATCTCCAGCGTGCGCGTGATCTTGCGCGTGCTTTCGACGGACTTGATTCGCCCCTTGAGCTCGCTCCCCTTGGCCATGGCTCGCTTTCCTTAGCCGATACTCTTCTTGTACTGCTCGATGCCGCGCTTGAGGTCGGCTTCGGTGGCGTCGGAAATCTTCTTTTCGGATTTGATCTTGTCGGCGACCTGCGGGAACTGGGCCTTCATGTATTCGTGGAAGCCCTTCTCCCACGCGCGCACCTTGTCCGTGTCGACGTCGTCAATAAATCCGTTCGTCACGGCGTAGAGGATCATGACTTGATTCTCCATCGTCATCGGCGCGTACTGGCCCTGCTTGAGCGCCTCAACGGTGCGGGCACCGCGCTCGAGCTGGCGCTTGGTCGCCGCGTCGAGGTCGGATGCAAACGCCGAGAACGCTTCGAGCTCGCGATATTGTGCCAGGTCGAGACGGAGCCGGCCAGCGACGCCCTTCATCGCTTTCGTCTGCGCCGATCCACCGACGCGCGAGACCGAGATGCCGACGTTCACTGCCGGGCGAACGCCCGAGTAAAAAAGGTCGGCCTCGAGGAAGATCTGCCCGTCCGTGATCGAAATGACGTTCGTCGGGATGTACGCCGACACGTCACCAGCCTGCGTCTCGATGATCGGCAGCGCCGTCATCGAACCGCCCGGCTTGAGGATCGTCTTGCCGTCCACCACCGACGGATCTTCGGAGAGCTTCGCCGCGCGCTCAAGGAGACGCGAGTGGAGATAGAACACGTCGCCCGGGAACGCCTCGCGGCCCGGCGGACGACGAAGCACGAGCGAGAGCTGGCGATATGCGGCGGCCTGTTTCGACAGGTCGTCGTATACACAAAGCGTCGCCTTGCCTTCGTTATACATGAAAAACTCGGCCATCGCGGCGCCGGTATATGGCGCGATGTACTGCATCGGCGCCGGGTCGGATGCGGAGGCGCAGACGACGATCGTGTATTCCATCGCGCCCGACGCCTTCAGCTTTTCGACGACGCTCGCGACGGTGGATGCCTTCTGACCGATGGCGACGTAGACGCAAACGACGCCGGTGCCCTTCTGGTTGATAATTGTGTCGATCGCGATGGCCGTCTTGCCGGTCCCGCGGTCGCCGATGATCAGCTCGCGCTGTCCGCGGCCGATCGGGATCATGGAGTCGATCGCCTTGATGCCGGTCTGGAGAGGCTCCTTCACGGGCTGGCGGACGATGATGCCGGGGGCTTCGCTCTCCACCTTGCGGGTGTGCTTGGCGTTGATTGGGCCGTTGCCGTCGATGGGTCGGCCAAGCGAGTCGACGACGCGGCCGATGAGTTCCGGGCCCACCGGTACTTCGAGTACGCGGGCGGTGCGACGGACTTCGTCGCCTTCCTTGAGCTGGAGATAGTCGCCGAGGATGACGGCGCCGATGTTGTCTTCTTCGAGGTTGAGCGCGAGCGCGGTGATTTTCTCGTCCGTTTCGGAGGACGTGACCTCGAGCATCTCGCCGGCCATGGCTTTCTGGAGGCCGTAGATGCGGGCGACGCCGTCTTTGACTTCGAGGACCGTTCCGACTTCCTCGACGTCGAGGGAGCTGAGATCGGCGGCTTCGATTTCTCGAAGGAGGATGTCCTTGATCTCGCCGGGGCGGAGACTGGTCTGGGAGGCCATTTATGTAGGAGTGGGGCGTAGTGTGGGGTAGCTTGTGAAAAATATCACAAGGAAGGAGTTCACGCAACCTTGGGCTGCTTCAACAGCGAGTGCACGAGGTTTGGGTGAGAGGTTTAGGGATTGGAGTAATTGGTCGTTGGCTCTGGGACAGATCGATCGGAGTCACGCGTCCCACAGCCAATAACCAATCACCCCAATCCCGCGACTTCTCACCCGGAACTCGTCTACCCACCTTCCGCCGTTACCCATTCCTGCTCCTCCCCCTCCCCTGCCGGAACCGTTCTATAAGATCTCCCGTCCGGAGCCGGGCCAGCGATGCCGATCTCGTCCCCACAATCCTCTGCGATGTGCTCGTCAGATGCGAAGGGCTGGCAAACTCGAGCACCCCCGCCACCTCGCTCACATCGTAGCCCGGATTCTTGCACAGCTCCGCGGCCGCGATGAGCCGCACGAGATCGATGATGCGCTTCAGGTTGGGCGAGCCCGCCACCGCGAAGCTCCGGCTCAGGTGCTCGCGCGTCACGTGCAGCTGCGCCGCGATCGATTCCGTGCGCACCGTGCGCCCGCCCTGCGCGACAATAGCGCGCCACGCCTTCTCCTGAATGCGGTTGTCCAGGCCCAGTGCCAAGTGCGCGTCGTGGAGTGCCGCGCCGAAGCGCGCAGTGAAGCTCTGCGGCATCACCAGTTCGCGCACCGCGGTATCGTCCATTCCCTCGACGAGCACGTCGGTGAAGTCGCCGTCCATGCAACGCGCGAGCGCGCCGGTGTCGGCCACGCGCATCGGGGTCAGCGCGAAGAACGGCACGCTCGGGTAGTCGCGGGCGAGGCCGGCGGCCTTCCATGTCTCGTCGGTCGGATGGGCGACGTCCACGACGACTGCGTCGACGAGCGACCGCTTGAACGCCGCGCCGAACTCCGCAACGGTCCGCGCGAGCGCCAGTTTTCCGCGGCGGCGCGGAAAGGCGCGCTTCAGCAGGTCGCGGGCCCGCTCGCGCGAGGCGAGCGCGAGGATCTGCGGGCCGGCCGGCAAGGCGATGGCGTGTGATGTCATGTCAGGCGTCGGTGTGCAGCGCGGCCGTTGGAGCGCTGCCGTTCAGCAGCGCGTGCGCGCGCGCGAGCACGCCGCGCGCGTTCTCGTACGACAGGAGCTTCGATGCGTCTTCATAGTGCGCCCACCGGCACGCGGTGATCCCTTCCGCGCGCTGCGGCTTGGTCGCGCCCTCGCCGGCCTCCATCAGAAAGAAGTGGCAGACCTTGTGGATGACGCGGCCGCGAAAGCGGAAGTGCCAGTCGATGGTGTCCACCGGCGCGCGCAGCTCGAGCGCCGCGAGCCCGGTCTCCTCACGCACTTCGCGCAGCGCGGCCGCCGCCGGCAGCTCGCCGTGTTCGAGGTGCCCCTTCGGGAAGCCCCAGTTCTGATAGCTGTCGCGAATGAGAAGGAACAGCGGCTCGGTTCCCTCCGCGCGAAACACCACGCCGCCGGCCGACGTCTCGTCGCGCGGCTTGTGGTTGCGTGCAGTGGCCGGCCGCTTTCTTGGCTTCGTCACACGCCCGTTCCATTGTGCAGCGTGGCGCGCCCCTCGATGAACTGGCGCACGACGGGATCTTCGGAGCGCTTGATCTCATCCACCGTGCCGACCTGGCGCACGCGCCCCTCGAAAAGCATCGCAATGCGCGTGCCGACGAAGTAGGCGCTGCGCATGTCGTGCGTGATGACGATGCTCGTCACGCCGAGCTGCTTCTGCATGCGCACCATGAGCTCGTCGATGACCGCGGCGGTAACCGGGTCGAGTCCGGTCGTCGGCTCATCGTAGAGCATGTACTTCGGACGATGTGCGATCGCGCGCGCGATGCCGACGCGCTTGCGCATCCCGCCGGAGAGCTCGATCGGCGACGTCGCGCCGGCGTCCGGGAGATCGACGAGCTCGAGCGCCTCCTGCACGCGCGCGGCGATCTCGGCGGGAGTGAATGTGCCCGCCTTCACGAGGCCCATCGCGACGTTGTCGTTGACGGTGAGCGAGTCGAAGAGCGCGGAGAACTGGAAGACATATCCGATGTGCGAGCGAAGCGCATAGAGCTCACGGCGCTTGAGCTTCGGCACCTCGAGGCCGTCGACGAACACGGTGCCCTTGTCCGGCTCGAGGAGTCCGACGATGTGCTTGATGGCGACGCTCTTCCCGGTCCCGGAGTAGCCGATGATGACCATCGTCTCGCCCTCGCGGACTTCGAGCGAGAAGCCGTCGAGGACATGCTTAGATCCGAAGGCTTTGTAGATATTCTGGATCGAGATCATGCGACAGAATATGCAACAAAGACTGGCGTGTGGCAGACCGAAGTCCGAAGACCGAAATGAAAGCGGCCCGAGGCTATCCCCGGGCCGCTCGGTCTTCGGTCATCGGTCTTCGGTCAGGCAGCAAAACTCCCGAGCGCGCGCCCGACGTCGCCTTCACGCAACCGCTTAAGCGCGCGGTCGCGCAGCTGACGAACGCGCTCGCGGGTGACGCCGAGCATCGCGCCGATTTCTTCGAGCGTGTGCTCGCGTCCGCCCTCGAGGCCGAAGTAGAGGCGCAGCACTTTCGCGTCGCGCGGCGGAAGCGTGTTGAGCGCCTGTTCGATCTCGTCGGTGAGGAAGCGGTTCATCGCCTCTTCTTCGGCGTCGGGCATTTCGTCGGCGACGAAGCGCTCGATGAGCGAACGATCGCCGTCCGGATCCATCGGCGCGTCGAGCCGCACGTCGCCGGTGTTCAGGGCGGCGAGCGACTGCACGACGTCAACGGAAAGCCCGGTCAGCGCCGAGAGTTCCTCGGGCGTCGGCTCGCGCCGCATCTTCTGGCGCAGGATTTCGCTCGCCTTGATGATGCGCGAGAGATCGGCGGTGCGGTTGAGCGGGACGCGCACCGTGCGTCCCTGGCGGGCCAGCGACGAGAGAATTGCCTGGCGGATCCACCACACCGCGTACGAAATGAACTTGACGCCCTGATCGGGGTCGAACTTTCGGGCAGCAGTGAGCAGGCCGACGTTGCCTTCACCGATGAGATCGATGAGCGGCAGTCCGCGGTTCTGGTATTTCTTGGCGACGGAGATGACGAAGCGCAGGTTGCGCTTCACAAGCTCCTGGAGTGCATCGGGATCGCCGGCGCGAATGCGGCGCGCGACCTCAATCTCCTCAGTGCCCTTGAGCAGCGGGTAGGTGCTGACTTCATAGAGGTACTGGTCGAGGATGTCGCGCTCGGGCTCGCTCGGCGCAATGCCCGCAGGGGCGGTGCGGCGGCGGCGGCGCGGTTTTGCTTCTGCAGCGGGCGGCATCGGTGTGGTATTCCTTGCTTCAGGCGCCTTGGCAGGCGGCTGAGCCTTTGAAGATTTGGCCCGGGACGGAGCGGCGGAGGCTTTGGTGACTTTTGCCTTGGGCTTGGCACGGGTGGCACGTCCTCGTGTCATCGTGCTGCCGCTCCCGGGTAAGGTGCGCGCCGATGCGGTTGCACTCACGTGGAGTCTGGCCGTATGTCGCGCTCGTGAATCCGACGGAGTTCCGGCGGACTGAAGGTGCACGAAGATAGTGCTTTCCCCCCGTAAATTCAACACTTTGTACTTGACCCGTCTGTTACTCCCGGATAGGTTCTTTGGTTCCTGTCGGACGCCGTTTTGAGAAGGGCCGAGGAGTGGTCGTTATGACCGCAAATCAACGGGGGCCGCAGCGGGGGCGTAGCTCAGTTGGGAGAGCGCTTGAATGGCATTCAAGAGGTCAGGGGTTCGATTCCCCTCGCCTCCATCGTCGGGTGGCCGCGTGGTGGCGGCGAACCGGCGTGGACCCGAGCGGGTCCGGGCGTCGTGGCATAAAAACGACGTCCGCCACCCCGCTTCCTCGCGGGAATAGCTCAGTTGGTAGAGCACAACCTTGCCAAGGTTGGGGTCGCGGGTTCGAGTCCCGTTTCCCGCTTTAAAGCCGGAAGCCGGAAGATTGAAGCCTGACGGGTTTCGGGCTTCTAACTTCCGGTTCGCTTCACCGGGCAG
>JBOHTH010000442.1:0-3213 GCA_050733535.1 Gemmatimonadaceae bacterium
ACTGCCTGGAGTTCGTCGCGCGACGGCGCGCTCACACGGACCTGCTCGCCCTGGATGGACGCCTGAACTTTCTTGAACTTCTGCTCCTTGATGGCCGCGGCGACCTTTTTGGCGGTCTCCCCGTCGAGCGCCTGCTTGAGCTTGATCTCGCGACGCAGTGTGTCGCCGCCGGCGGGTTTGACATCGCCGATATCGAGGTTCTTCACCGGCACACCGCGCTTGATCAGCTTCGTTTGCACGACATCCCACAGCGCGCGCATGCGCATGTCGTTGTCGGCAAGCAGGGCGATCAGCCCCTCGGCACGTTTAAAATCGATTTCGATTTTGGCGCCTTTGAAGTCATAGCGCTGCGCGACTTCCTTGCTGGCCTGATTGATCGCGTTGTCGACTTCCTGGAGGTCGACGCCGGTCGTCACGTCAAACGATGCGGTCGGTGGCATACCCGAAATCTACTTCGAGTCACGGTCCTTGTTGCCACGATCCAGCATACCTCCGCGCCCGACCATCTGCGCGGCGAGCACCGTCTGGATGACCTGGACCATGTTGTTCGTCGTGGTCTCCGGCGCATTGGAGTCGCCGCCGGAGATCGTGACCATCTTCGCCTTGGCCAGCGCGTTGGCGATCGCCGGCCCGAGATCCGGCAGCATCTCGATCTGGCGGTAACGGAAGTACGCCTCGCCGCCGGCCTGAATCGCCGCGTTCACCTTCTGGATGCTCTCGGCGGTGGCGTCCGCCACCTTTCGAATCTTGATCGCTTCGGCGTCGGCCGACGCCTCGGCTTCGAGCCGAACCTTCGCCGCATCGGCCTTGGCCTGCGCGATCTGCGTCGCATCGAGCTCGGCCGTGCGCTGCAATCCTGACGCCTCCTGACGCTTGGCCTCCGCCTGCGCGACCAGCGCGGCGTTGCCCGCTTTCGTCTGCTCGAGCTCGCGCGTCTTGTCGGAGATCGCGCGCTCGGCGTCGAGCTGCGCTTCCTTGGCCCGGCGCGCCTGCATGGCCGAAACGATATCGGCGTTCGCCTGCGCCTCGGCCGCCGACTGACGGCGGCGCGCATCGGCGACCTCCGACTGCACGACCTTGATGTTCAGCGAATTGAAGATCAGGCCGAGGTCGGTGAGCTCGTGCGAGCACGCCTTGCGGATGATCACCGAGAGCGGATCGTCCTCGTCTTCGTCGCCAGAAGCGTCGTGCGCGCGCAGGACCACCGGAGCGGGCGGCGCCGCGGCGACCATCGGAAGCGATTCCTGGCCCGGCAGCAACGCCCGCGATGCCGACGGAGTGGCTTTTGCGGAGAACAGCTGATCGTGTGTGAGCAGGTTGATCGCGCGGCGGCCGGAGCTCGAGAGCAGGTCGGTCAGCGTACTCACCTGGTCGGAGTCCGGTTTCGCAAAGAAACGGTTGGCCGCCGTGCGAATCAGCACGTCGGAATCACCGACGGACACGATGGCGCTTGCGAGCACGCGCACCTTGATCGGCCGCGGCGTGCCGTGCTCGTCGATGTCGGCGGTCTGGTCGGTAATGTCGAGATCGACGTTGATGACCTTGCTTGAGATCGTCGTTCCGGTGGTGAGCAGCGGAATTTCCTTCGACTTGCCCGGCCCCCGGTAGATCAGCGTGCCGCCGGAGAGCCAGCTGACGAGCCGAATTTCACCGGCCTCTACGTTCCGCAGGAATTTCGCCACGATCACCGGCACCGCGACGAGCGCGAGCACGACTGCGCCGATGATCACTCCGGTGGTCGGAATAACGGTATCCATGAATCGGTTCCTGCTCGGTGGGAGAGTTCCGTCAGCTCAGCGGAGCGAGACGGTGCAGCGGTTCCGTTTTTCGTCGACTTCTTCAATGCGGAGCTTCGCGCCGGCCACGACCTTCGCGTGCAACTCGCGATCGACCGCTTGCAGCGTGCCCAGCATCTGCACGAGGCGGCCGTCCACTTCGACTGCGATCAGTCCATGGCCGCTCGCGTCGAACGCGGTCACTGCCGTCGCCTCGCCGCTCAGCACGCTCTCAAGCGACAACGCCGGCTCCAATGCAAACCGAAACGCGAAATTCCAGATCGGTGTCACCAGCGCGCGCTCGAATACGATCCCGATGGCCAAGGCAGTGCCAAAGAGGATGACACCATTGCCGAGCAGCGGCCGCAGCAGCAATCCGCCGGCACCGAGGCCTACACAGACGCTGAACAGCAGCTTGGGCGACATCAGCGAAAGCAGCAGGTTCTGCTGCGACGCCTTCCCTGATGGGAGCTTGCCGGAGTGGCCTCCGCGGCCGCCAGATCCGGCGTGCGCGGCGTGGCCGTGGCCGGTCGCGCCGTGTGCGGTCGCGCCGTGGCCTCCGCGAGCGCCTCCGCGCGACGACCCACTGAACGCCATGGCGATCATTCCCACGACGCCCAGACCCAGAGTGGTTATGTAGAAGTCCATCTCCCTACATCTTGCATCAAAGCGCGCGCCGCGGCGAGGGCGCCGCGGCGTGCAGCATTTCCTCGAGCCGCGCGTTCACCGCCGGCCACTCATCATCGAGAATCGAATACCACACGGTGTCCCGCCGCGACCCATCGTTGTGGAGCATATGCTTGCGATGGATGCCTTCGAAGGTCGCTCCGATCCGCTCGATCGCCCGCCGCGACTTCACGTTCTCCGAGTGCGTCTTGAGCTCCACGCGCGTCGCGCCAAGCGTCTCGAATGCATGGCGCAGCATGAGCAGCTTCGCTTCCGTGTTCACCGCGCTCCGCTGGTACGGCACGCCGATCCAGGTCGCGCCGATCTCAACACGGCCGTCGCGCGCCGAGATGTTCAGGAACCGCGTGCTCCCGACGACCCGGTTCTCTGCGAGCAGGACCGTCGCGAACGGGAGCGCGGTGCCAGCCTTCTGCGCGGCGAGTGCCTCGCCGATCCACGCGTCGAGACCCACGCGGTCGAGGGCGCGTGTCGGCATCCACGACCAGATGGACGGATCGCGCGCGAACTCGGCGAGCGCATCGCCGTGGGCGAGGGTCAGCGGCTCCAAACTTACGAATCGCCCCGCGAGCGTCACTGGGGCGATCTGGAGCGGAGTTGTAATGCCGGCCAATCGCGCGCTCAGCCGAGATAGCTCTCGAGCGCGCGCGCGCGGCTCACATGGCGCAGCCGCGAAAGCGCCTTCTCCTTGATCTGCCGCACGCGCTCGCGCGTGATGTTCAGCACCGCGCCGATCTGCTCGAGCGTCATTGGC
>JBOHTH010000443.1:0-13438 GCA_050733535.1 Gemmatimonadaceae bacterium
GCTGCGGGCTGCGGACCGCATTCCTCCCGCAGTCCGCAGCGACTCGAGTTCCGCAGTCCGCAGCGACTCGAGTTCCGCAGTCCGCAGTTGTAGTTTGACCGTCACATCTTGACAGTCAAGATGTGCAGTGCGTATGATCCGGCACACTGCCGCGGGAGCCACGCATGGACGAACCGACGACCGACGTCATACAAGGCACGATGGACATGCTGATCCTCAAGACGCTCAGTCTCGAGCCGATGCACGGGTTCGGAATCGCTCGCCGCATCGAGCAGATCTCGCGGGGCGTGTTCAAGGTGAATCCCGGGTCGCTGCTCACGGCGTTCCAGCGCCTCGAGCGGGCAGGGCTGCTCGACGCCGAGTGGCGGCAGACGGAGAACGCGCGCCGCGCGAAGTTCTACGCGCTGACGCGCGCGGGACGTCGCCGGCTGGAAATCGAAACCGCTGACTGGACCCGGCGCGCGTCTGCGGTCGCGCGACTGCTCAGGGCGGAGGGCTGACCCCATGTCGCTCTGGCGCCAGCTCTCGCGCGGCATCCGCGGGCTCGTCGATCGGCGGGCGGCGGATCGCGACGTATCGGACGAGCTCGACCACTACGTGCATGAGGCCGCCGCCGCCCATGCGGCGCGCGGCCTCGCGCCGGACGCGGCCCGCCGCGCGGCGCTGATCGAGATTGGCAGTGCGACCGCGGTGCGCGAAGAGGTCCGCGGAGCCGGATGGGAAGCATCGCTTGAATCGTTCTTCACCGACCTGCGCTACGCCGGCCGCATGCTGCGAAAAAGCCCCGTGTTCAGCGTCATCACCATTCTGGTGGTGTCGCTCGGGACCGGCGCGGTCACGACGATATTCAGCGCCACGAACGCGATGCTCCTGCGCCCGCTGCCCGGCGTCGCGAACGCCTCGCGGCTGTTCAGCATCGACCGCAAGAAGAAGAGCGGCGACGAGGGGATGTCGGCCTCGTATCGCTACTACGAGGAGCTTCGCGACAAGACGCGCTCGTTCGACGGCGTCGCGGCGTGGGACGAGATCCCGCTGACCGTATCGGTGGGCGGCACGGGTACGCTCGCCTACGGCAACGTGGTCACTGGAAACTATTTCTCCGTGCTCGGCGTTCGCCCGGAGCTCGGACGGTTCTTCGCCGCGGAGGAAGATCGCGCGCCGCTCACGCATCCGGTGATGGTCATCTCCGACGGATTTTGGCGCTCGACGTTCGGTGCCGACAGCGGCGTTATCGGGCGCGCAGTCGAGGTGAACGGCCACCCGTTCACGATCATCGGCGTTGTACCCCGTGCGTTCCGCAGCATCTTCATTCCCCTCAAGTCGGACGCATGGGTGCCGGTGATGATGGAGCCGCAGCTTCGTCCGGGCCGCGTCCTGAACAACCTCGCGGACAATCCCTACCGGATGTTCGCCCGCCTGAAGGCAGGTGTGACGCCGTCGGCTGCCCATCAGGAGACCGCCGCGCTGACCGCCGCGTGGGTCGCATCCGGCGTCGAGCCCATGCCGTGGGCAAAGGATTACACGGACGCGCGGCTCGTGCCGCTGTCCGGACTCCCCGAGGACGCGACCAAGGCGATCGTCGGCTTCTTTTCCCTGCTGCTCGGCGCGTCGGCTCTAGTGCTGCTGATCGCGAGCGTGAACGTCGCGGCGATGCTATCCGCGCGGGCCGCCGTGCGGCGCCGCGAGATGGCGGTGCGCGCGGCGCTGGGTGCGAGGCGTGGCCGCCTCGTCCGGCAGCTGCTCACCGAGAGTCTGGTCCTCTTCGTGCTCGGATCCGCCGGCGGCATTGCGATCGCGGTGGTGTGCACGCGCGCGCTCGAGCGGCTTCCGCTGCCCGATGAGATCTCGCTCGACTTGTCTCCGGATTATCGCGCGATCGCGTTCGCGCTCGTGATCTCGCTCGTCGCCGGTGTCGTGTTCGGCCTTGCGCCCGCGCTTCAGGCGGCGCGCGCCGACATCGCCAGGCGCATTCGAGAGGACGCGCCCTCGAGCGGTGTGCGGCGGACGAAGATGTCCAGCGCGCTCATTGTCGGGCAGCTCGCGCTCTCTCTGCTGCTGCTCGTCGCGGCCGGCCTCTTTCTGCGGGCCCTCGAGCGCGGGAACCGCATCGACCCCGGCTTCGACGCGTCCGGCGTCTCGGTTGCTTCGCTCAACACGGAGTCATGGGGATACGACAGCACCAAGGGGCGCGCGTTCTATCGCGAACTTCGCGGGCGCCTCGAGGCGTTGCCGGGCATCACGGCGGTGAGCTTCACCAATTCCGTCCCGCTCACAGCGCAGAACAGCAGTACGTACATCACGACGAACGATGGCGTTGGTGTCACGCCAGGCGATGCCGGCGGTTCACGCGTTCGCACAGGTTTCTTCAACGTGGACGCCGACTATTTCAGCGTGCTCCGCATGCCGATCGTACGTGGCGATCCGATCGGCCGAAAGGACGACGATCGTTCTGGCCGGGTCGCTGTGATCAACGAGACATTTGCGAACAGGGTCTGGCCCAACGCGAACGCCGTGGGGCGGACGTTCACCTATGACAGCAGCAAGGTCACGGTCATCGGCGTCGCGCGTGATGCCAAGTACGCGTGGCTCACCGACGCCCGGGCGCCGTTCGCGTATTTCCCCATGGCGCAAGCGTGGGACCCGAGGGAAGTCGTGCTCGTGCGGTCCGGCATGGCTCCCGATCGACTGGCGATCGCAATGCAGCGCGCCGTTCAATCCATTGATCCCGGCCTTCCACGGCCGGTCGTGACCACCCTGCGCGAAGCCAACTCGATCGTGCTTCTCCCGCAGCGCGTGGCCGCGATCGTCACCGGCGCGCTTGGTGCCATCGGCCTGCTCATGGCGACCGTCGGCCTCTATGGCGTCATCTCATACTCGGTGAACCGCCGCGTACGTGAAATCGGCATTCGCGTTGCGCTCGGCGCCCGCCAGGCGGACGTCCTCGGCATGGTCGTGCGCGAAGGGATGCGGCTCGCGGTGGGCGGAGTGGCAATCGGCCTCGTGCTCGCGGTGGCGGCCACGCGGCTCATGTCGAGCTTCTTGTTCAGCGTGAGCCCGCTCGATTTGCTTACCTTTGTCGGTATGTCGTCGCTCTTCCTGTGCATCGCGTTCGTCTCCAGCTACCTGCCGGCGCGCCGCGCCGCATCCTCGGACCCCATGACGGCGCTGCGTACCGATTGATATCACTGCAGGCTGCGGGGCTTCTTTTTGACATGGACGGCGTGCTGGTGGACTCGAAGGCCGTCATCGAGCGCGTGCTCCAGCGCTGGGCGGACCGGCGCGGCCTCGACCGCGAGGCCATGCTGCACTTGCCGCACGGGCAGAAGACTAGCGATACGGTGCGGAACGTCGCGCCGCACCTGAATCTCGCCGAGGAAGTGGCGTGGCTTGACGCGGAGGAGGAGGGCGATCTCGCTGGAATCGTGGAGGTCAAGGGCGCTGCTGCCCTCGTGGGCGCGCTCGCGCCCGGCGAGTGGGCGCTCGTCACCTCCGCGGGTCGCGATCTCGCGGGGATGCGCCTCGCCGCCGCGCACGTGCCGCTGCCGCGCACGATCGTCTCCGGCGAGTCTGTGAAGCGCGGGAAACCGAATCCCGAAGGGTATCTCATGGGCGCGCGGCTCCTGGGGCGCCAGCCGGACGACTGCGTGGTGCTCGAAGATGCGCCCGCAGGGATCGCGGCAGGGCTCGCCGCCGGGATGCGCGTTGTCGGCGTCGCGACGACGTACGACCGGGCCCGCCTTGCCCCGCTCGGATGTTCGGCGATCGTGTCCACTCTCGCGGACATCACCGTAGGACGGCGTGGAGGTGACGTCTCATTCACGTTGGACATCGCGGACTGACTCATACAGATTGAGATCATGACGACCTCACGACGCGATTTTCTCCAGCGCACCGCCGCGGGCTCGGTTGCCGCCGCGCTGACGCTCGCCGCGCGGGACGCCGCGGCAATGCCGGTCAATGAACCTGACGCAGGTAACTCGGACGTGCGGGCGTTCGAGGAGAAGATGGTCCAGGCGCACCCGCTCGCGCTCGACCATGTGCGCCTCACGGGCGGCCCGCTGAAAGTCGCGCAGGACGTCACGGGGAAATACCTGCTCTCGCTCGAACCCGACCGGATGCTCGCGTACTACCGCATTCGCGCGGGGCTGACGCAGAAAGCCGAGCCGTACGGCGGCTGGGACGGCGGCGGACGGAATCTCACCGGCCACATCGCGGGGCATCATCTCTCCGCCGTGAGTCTCATGTACCGCGCGACCGGCGACAAGCGTTTCAAGGACCGCGCCGATTACATCGTCCGCGAACTGAAGGTCGTGCAGGACAAGAACCGCGACGGTTACCTCGGCGCGCTCGAGGGCGGCCGTGAGGCGTTCGCGAGGGTCTCCAAGGGCGACATTCGCTCGGGTGGCTTCGATCTCAACGGCCTCTGGTCGCCATGGTACACGCTGCACAAGACCTTCGCCGGCCTGCGCGACGCGTACCGGCACGCGGAGAATCATACCGCGCTCGGCATGAGCGTGAAGTACGCGACGTGGGCCGAAGGCGTGCTCGCTCCGTTGAGGGATGATCAGGTGCAGAAGATGCTCGACACCGAGCATGGTGGAATGAACGAAGTGCTTGCCGACCTCTACGCCGATACCGGCGACAAGCGGTGGCTCAATCTCTCGTATCGCTTCGAGCACCACGCGTTCACCGATCCGCTCAAGCGCCACCAGGACAATCTTTCGGGCAAGCACGGGAACTGTCAGATCCCCAAGCTCGTCGGATCGGCCGCGCGATACGGGTACGTGGGCGACGCGGGCGACATTCTCTCGTCGACGTTCTTCTGGGACCGCGTCACGCAGCACCACAGCTACGCGACGGGTGGCCACGGACTCTCCGAGTATTTTGGTCCGCCGGACGAGCTCGCGCGCCGCGTGGATGGCCGTGCGTGCGAGTCGTGCAACGTGTACAACATGCTGAAGCTCACGCGCCGCCTGTTTTCGCTCAGGCCCGACGCGAACTACGCCGACTTCCACGAGCGCGCGCTGTTCAATCACGTGCTCGCGTCGATCGATCCCGCCAACGGCGACACGTCATACATGGTGCCCGTCGGCCGCGGGGAGCAGCAGGAATATCAGGACATGCTGAAAAGCTTTACGTGCTGCGTCGGCACGGGAATGGAAAACCATGCGTTGCACGGCTACGGCATCTACTACGAGTCACCGGACACATTGTGGGTGAACCTCTACGCACCCTCGGTCGCGCAGTTCACGACTGCGCGCGTGAAGCTCACGATGGACACGGGCTTCCCCGACGGCGACAACGCGAAAATGACGCTCGCGCTGCCGTCGCCGAAGGAGTTTACGCTCGCGGTGCGCCGGCCCGTGTGGGCTGGCGACGGCTTCGCGATCAAGGTGAATGGCACGCCGATCGAGCAGCCGGCTCTCGCGAGCCTGCGCGATCCCAACGCCGGCGGCCGCGGTGGCGCGCCCGGCATGGAGGCGAAGCAGGCGAGCCCGTACATAGAGCTCAAGCGCACGTGGCGCGGTGGCGACACCGTCGAACTGACGATGCCAAAGTCGCTATGGCTCAATCCCACGCCCGATGACCACACTGTCGCGGCAATCATGTGGGGACCACTTGTGCTCGCGGGCGACGATGGGCCGCGCCGCGAAGGACGCCGCAATGCGCCGCCTCCGCCGCCCGTTCCGGTGCTCGTCGTCGCGGACACGTCTTTGACATCGTGGATCGTGCCGCGCGGCACGCGGCCTGGCGATTTCAAGGCGCAGAACGTCGCGCGCGTGGTTGGTCAGCCGGATTCCATCGGAGACGTTTCGCTCGCACCGTTCTACCGGACGCAGGAGCGGAGCTACAGCGTGTACTTTGATGTCCTCTCACAGGTGGACTTCGACGCTCGCGGCACGGCGATGGCGGCGGACCGTGAGCGGCGCTATCGCCTCGAGGCCGCGACCGTTGCGTTCGTTCAGCCCGGCGAGACGCAGTCCGAGCGCGACTTCAGCTACAAGAGCGATCCCGCCAACCGTCAGGCGGGCCGCACCGGCGGACGCGGAAGCCGGGCTGGCGCCGGGTGGTTTTCGTTCGACCTTCCCGTCGAGGAGAAGGCCCCGATGGCGGTCATCGTCACTTACTTCAATGAAGTCGGGCTCCCCGCGCTGCTGGCCGACTTCGACATTCTCGTCGATGGCGCGAAGATCGGCAGCTATGTCCCGAACGAAACGGCGTCCGGGTTCTACACCGCGCAGTATGCGGTGCCGGCGATCCTCGTCGCGGGAAAGACGAAGGTGACCGTGCGGTTTGAGGCGAATGGAACGTCGCGAATCGTTCCCGTGTGCGGCGTGCGGATGGTGCGGGCGAGCGTATTGTAGAGAGGTTGTTTAGCAGGGAGCTCGACTGCCTACGGACGGACCATCCGGGCGGCAGTAATCGCGTCGTTCAGCTCGATCCGATCCATCACATCCAATCCCTTGATGACGCGCCCGAGCGTCGTGAAGTCGCCTTCGTTGTGCGGCTGGATTGCGTTGGCGAGCGTGTAGCCGGGGGTCCCGGTGTCCAAACCGCCTGACGCCCATGCCAGGTTGGCCCGCGTGAGCCCGCGCCGCGTCACTTCATCACGCAGCCGCCTTGCGCCCGGGATCGTCTGCTCCTGATCGACGAAATTCGGCACGACTCGCGTGAACTTCGTGCCGACGATCGAGCCGGCTTCAACGATGCGGACGAACTCTTCGACGCCCAGCGGCGCATCGCCCGCGTACAACTCGATCGTGATCGTTCCGCGCGGCGTCTCCCACGTCGCGGCGGGGCGGGGTGCGCCGTTGTAGTCGGGCACAACCCAGCGTTCGACGAGCGCCTTGTAGTCCGAGAGCGGGCGCGTGACCGGCGGCGGTACGGGACGGGCACGGCGGCCGCGACCGCCACCGCCAGCGGCGGGAGGCGGAGGAGGATTCAACCGGGCGAGGCCTTCATCGGCGCTCGATGAAATCCACCAATCCGGATCGGCCTTTGCCGCGTTGAGTGCGCTGCCCGCCGATTCATCCGTAAAGAAGCCGATTGAGCGAACTGCTTCCGTGCGCACACGACGGTCGGGATCGTGGATCGCCCCGAGCACAATCGCCTCTGCCTCGGCGGCCTTTCCCGCGCTGTCCGCTTGCGACTTCACGAGTCCGCGCAACGCCCACATGCGCACGTCGGGCGACTTGTCCGTCGCGAGCTTCATCAGCGTTGGAACCGCCGATGGATCGCGCGGGCGAAACAGGGCCCACGTGGCGTGCCAGCGGATCTCGTCGTTCTTCGACTCAGTCCACTTCAGGATCGGCGCGAGATCGCCGCGCGTGGTGCAGCGGCCGATCGAGAAGAGCGCTTCGTTGATCGCCTGATCAGTGAGCTTTCCCTCAGTGGCTGACGCGAGAAAGCGCGCGAGTGCTTCGCGCGCCGCGGCCGTCTTGATTTTGCCGAGCGCTGTTGCCGCCTCGGCGCGGACGGTCGGCGCCAGTTTGGGCGCGGTGAGAAGTGAGTCGAACCAGCTGACCGTGGCCGAATCTTTCAGCTGGCCGGCAGCGAAGACTTCCGTCGCGGCGACGGCGGTGTCGGCGTCGAGCGGCTTCGCACGGAGCAGGGCATAGCCGCGCTTGTCGGCGATGCGGCCGATGCTCAGCGCCGCGCGTCGCCGAACCTCCGGATGTTTCGAGGCGAGAATCCGCGCGAGATCCGTGGAGTCGAAGTCTCGATGATCCTCGAGCATCAACAAGCGGGCGATGTCGTTGACGTCATTGGGTGCGAGCGGGACCCTCTGCACCTGGGCCTCAGCAGCATGCCCGACGACGACTGCCGACACGAGGGCGCGTGCGATACAGCGAAACCACATCGGCAAACAGTATCCGGCGTTAGTGGCGAGTGCAACACGTGCCGAGCTCTTCGATCGATCGCTCAGAGCACAAGGCGTCTTTGGCATTTATTCGGGTGACTCGATATCTTTGGTGCAGAGGATCCGAATCGCTCAGGCGCCTCAAGGTTGTCCCGCCCGTCGTCAGCCATTCTGCCCGTGAGATCTCTGTCGATGAAAGGCTTCGTCCCCACGCCTCCCGATCTCGTCGACCTGATGGTCGGTAAGCTATTTGGCGTTCGACCACCGACAAGTTCTACAACTCTGCTCGACCCCGGGTGTGGTGAGGGTGAGTTCATCGCGGGCGTGTTGCGCTGGTGCGCCGCGAACGGTCGCGCGGTTCCACGTATCGTCGGGGTCGAGCAGCACGCTGGTCGAGCAACTATCGCGCGCAGGCGCTTTGCTTCTTGCAAGAGCGTCGAGATCAAGACCGCGGACTTCCTGACACGCTCAGACCAGAGCTTCGATCTGATCATCGGCAACCCGCCGTATGTGTCGCTCGGCCACCTCTCGGTCAGTGAGAGGGAGTTGTACCGGGCGAGGTTTGAGACGGCGCGTGGGCGATTTGACCTCTATATGCTCTTCTTCGAGCAGGCACTTCGGCTGCTTCGTCCGTCTGGGCGACTGGTGTTCGTAACACCGGAGAAGTTCACATATGTGGACGCGGCAAGCGGGCTCCGCCAGTTGCTGCTCAAGCGCACGGTGGAGGAGCTGCACTATCTGGACGAGGCGACGTTCCAGGGTTTCGTGACATATCCGATCATCACGACTGTCGGTCCGCACAGGCGTGGCGCGTCAACGGCTGTCATTCACCGGTCCGATCCGCCTTCGCTGGTCGAGCTGCGCGACACTCGCTCGTGGCAGCCGATTGTTCGTGGTGTGCCTTTCACTGCGGCGCGAGCGACGCTCGCGGACGTGTGCGTGCGAGTGAGCTGCGGCATCGCGACGGGTGCGGACGCGGCGTTCGTCGTGCTAGACTCGGATATTGCGCGCGACCTCCGAGATTTCGCACATCCGACGATTTCAGGTCGTCAGCTCAGTCGCACTGGCACGCTGGTGACACAGTCGCGGATACTTATCCCATATGACCGAGGGGGCAGACTCCTGCCCGAGTCGCGGTTGGGTGCGCTCGGGCGATACCTGCGCGCCCCGGCCCGGAAGTCGCTGTTGGCTGCGCGGACGTGCGCTGCGCGAAAGCCGTGGTACTCTTACCATGACAATGCGCCGCTCGACGAGATTCTGCGTCCGAAACTGTTGTGCAAGGACATCTCACAGACGCCGTTCTTTGTTGCCGATGAACGCGGTGAAATTGTACCGAGGCATTCGACGTACTACATCGTGCCGAAAGACCCTGCGCAGCTGCCGATGCTCCTTGATTACCTCAACTCTAAGGAAGCAGCGGCATGGCTAACCGCACACTGTCAACGCGCGGCGAATGGCTACGTGCGCCTGCAGAGCGGAGTGCTAAAGCGACTGCCTCTGCCCGACTCGCTGGCGAGTGCGGATCGAACGGCGCGCCAACTCGAGATTGAGGAGATTCCGGCGTTCGCCTAAAGCCGCCAAGTCTGACTGCCCACGCTCGGCTGGCCGGTTGATGGGCTGGCGGTCAGCGCAGCTTCCGCAAGTCTTGGCAGGCACGGAATAGAACCCGCGACAACTCCACTTGCGGCGGAACCGGGGCCGCGGCGTACGTGGTGGGCTTGTCGTCAGAGACAGGGCGAAAACAAAAGACACCGCAAGCATCGCTGACCTGCGAAGCAAGGTTGGCGAATTGAATTACGCGAGCGAGGTCCTTGTCGCCGGTGACTCTAGCAGAGAAGAAGACGTATGAGCGTGGCTTCACAGAGCGAAGCCACGCGGTGAGATCGCCGGACATCGGTTCCGTCGACTCACCCCGCTCCGTCGCTCGTCTCGCATACTCGGCCTTCAAGTCTATCGTCTTGAACGCGATCTCTTTCACGCGTTTGTCGAGGTCCGCGGCCCCGTCGCGCCCACGCGCCTTCTCCTTCGGGCTGAGCGGATGCTTAGGGGTGCCTACGGCCTTCGCTTCCAGCACGAACGCGATGGCGCCCGTGTTTGGATAGGTCACGTCGAGATTGTGCTTCGGAATGATCAACCCCGGAACGCCGCCGCGGCTCCACAGCTCCACCCCCGCGCAGTTCTCGAGAAGGAGCGCGAGGATGTCGTTGAAGAAATCGCCTTTGCCATTCTGAAGGTCGCCCGTGTCCGCGAGGCCCGATGCGACGTTTGCGTCAAATCCCTCCATGCCTCGCAGAAAGATGTCCTCCACCTGCGGCCACGACTTTGCCTTAGCCGCCTCCGCCGCAGCGTAGGCCGCTTTCAACGGGGCGCAGCCCGGCTTGGTCGCGACGAGTGTGCTGAGTTTACGCGGCTTCGCATCGGGCGAGCGCATTACCGGACCGGTGAGTGCCGAGGTTGCCGCATGTTCCGTGGGCTCACGGCGCCCCGCGACCGCCTCGGCCGGTCACAACGGGCGCCGTCAGCGGCGGCGCCGGCGGCACATAGCTCCAGTTCAAAATCGAATTGAACACCATGTTGAACTCGCCATGATTCTGCCAGCGATAAATCGGATTGTTCGCGAACATGATCACGCGGCCGTGACCATCGTACGCGTTCGGCACGTCCACCACGAACGCGTTCCCCTTGATCTTGTCGGCGCCAACCATCAGTCCGCTCAGCACGGACGAATCGCCGCCGACGTACTCGGCGAGCACGTTCGACTGGTCCGCAACGCCGACCTTGAACACCGTTTCCTGGCCGTACTTCACCGGGAAGATCTTGCTCCCGTACCCATAGAACACCGGGTGTTCGGGACGCAGGATCTCGGCCGTGATCAGCGGCTTCTCCGCTTTCACGCCCGTCGGATTCTCCGTGTCGACGGTGTGCGCGAACCCGAAGTCGATCGGGAAGTGAACGGCCTGCGCGGCGGTGATCAGCGTTCCGCCGCCGTCGAGGAACTTCTCGAAGGCCTCCACACCCGTTGCGCCGAAGCCGCCGGTGATGTCCGGCGATTCACCGTAGACGCCGAGGGACTTGTACTTGTCGCTCTTCATGTACGGCACCGGCTTCGCCGCATGCGGCGCGAGCACCGTGGCGCGATTGATGTTCTGCGCCGCCATGATGATCACGTCGTAGTCGTTCTTCAGATTTCCCTTCTCGACGCGTTCCTTGAAGATCAGGTCATACGGAATTCCGAACCGGTCGAACGTATAACGGTACCAGCCGAGGTCCTGCGTGCCGCTCCATTGCGAGTAAATCGCGATGCGTGCCACGACCGCGTCGTGCGAAGCCACCGTCGGCAACGCGGAAAGTGCGGCGGCGGTGAGGCCGAGTGACTCGACCTGCGCCTGCGCCGCCTGGAGCTCGGCCGGCGTGCCGGTCACGATGAACGATCCGGCGGGGAAGGTGACGCCGTCAGCGGTGAACGATGCTTCGGCGATTCTCATCTTTGTCGCCTTCAGTCGGTAGCGGAACGTGATCATGTTGTTCGACCCGAGGTGCGCGACCGCGAGCCCCGCCGTGCCGCTCCCGACGATCGGAACCTTCACCTCCGCGAGCTTGATCAGCGGCGCCTTGGCCTCGAGGATCGTGCTGTCCTTGATCTCGCGCACGTCCACGTTGAACGCGAAGCCCATGTACCAGCCGCTGTCGTCGTAGGTCGTGAGCGCCGGATCCGGGAAGATCTGCTTCTCGAGCAGGTTCTTTGCGAGGCGTCCGTATGGCTGGTTGAGCTTCACCAGGTACGAACCGGTGGGGAAAGTTTCCGTGCCACTCTTCACCGGCGCGCTCAGCTCACCGACCTCTATTCCCTGCGCGCGAAGGATGTTGATCAGCGTCGCGACTTTCGTCATGTCGCGCTGTACCGGGAACACGAATCCATACGGCGCCTGATCGGTGCCGGCCGTGATCGAGTGGCGCGTCATGATGTAGAAGTTCTCGAGCACGAGCTCTGGGAACATCGAAGTGAGCTGCAGGCCAGAGAGCACGCCCGTTTCGCCGTAGTTCGTGTTGTCGCGCCGCGTGAAGTCCTGGATCGCGTTCGGCGGAATGGGGAGACCGCGATACCATTCGCGCGGCTGGCTGCCGCCCTTTCCGGTTGGAATCGGCGGCGGACCGCCACGGCCACCGGCGCCGGCGCCGCGCGCGCCGGCTGCTGCGACCTCAGCGCGCCCTCCGCGCCCGCCGCGTCCTCCGCGTCCGCTGGCACTGTCGCCACCTGCGGCCGCACTGCGTCCATGTCCAGCGACGCTGTCGGCCGCAGCTACCGTCGTGCCGGAACCACCTTCCCGTCCCGACTGAATCTCGTACATCCGCATCATGCCGTTGTGATTGTACGCCACCGATCCGAGATATCCCGGTGACCACCCGTCCATGAACGCAAAGGTGTACACGCCCGGCATCCCGTACTTCGTCATCTGCTCGAGATCCCAGTTGGCGAAGAACGGCAGCTCGGTGAACAGGATCGGGTCGAGGTTGGGATTCTGCGGGGGCCCGCCGCTATAGACGTACATGAGCGGCTCCGCCTCGTGCAGGTCGTGCATGATCGGCGGATGCGCCGTGAAGTACCAATCGGTGATCGCTCGCATTGATACTTGCGAGAGGTTGATGTCGCGAGTGTTGTCGTGATAGACGTATTTGCCCCAGTACGGCACGCCGGCGCCGCCGCGCCCGCCGCGGCCGTTGGTGGTGTCTCGCGGCGCGGGCTTGCCGCCGCGCGCGATGCTATCCGCGGCGGCCGTGGCCAGCCCTTGGTAAAACCAATCCACGTTGCGATCGCGGCCGTCGGGCTCCGCCGCCGGAGTGATCGAGACGTACACGTTGTTGCGGATCTGCGTGATCAGCGGCGATGTCTCGGTGACGAGACGGTACGCAAGCTCCATCAGCATTTCGGACGGCCCGGTCTCGCCGCTGTGCAGTCCGCCCATGAGGTGATAGCTCGGCTTGGTCTTCGCCATGATCGCGCGAACCTGCGCTTCGGACATGCCGCGCGGGTCGGCGATCTTGGCGAGGTTCGCGCGATTCTTCGCGAGGTTCCTGATGTTCTCGTCCGATGAGATCCAGACGACGACGAGTTCGCGACCTTCGTCGGACTTGCCGATCGTCTCGACCTTCACTCGCGGCGACGCCTTGGCCAGCGCGCGATAGTACTTCAGGATGTCTGCGTAGTAGGTGAGTTTCGCCGGAGCGCCGATGTAATAGCCAAGCACGTCCTTCGGCGTCGGAATGCCGCGTACGATCGGGAGATGATCTACAAGGGGACTTCCGTATTTCGCATCGCCTGTCCACTCCTTGTAGAGCTTCGCGAACTCGGCGTCCTGTTTCTGGTTTGGGTCGCGTGTCTCGTTGACCGAGGCTTGCGCGAAGGCGGTCGAGAGGGCGATGACCGAGAAGGCCGCGGCCGTGAAGGCGCGGCGAACGAAGAGGGCGGGGGAATACGTCATATCAAACTGCTCCGAGAGTGCGGCGGGGGTGTGAATAATCGTGTGTGCGCGCGCGAGGCGGAAGGCTTATGGCACAGCAACAGCAACAGCTCAATTC
>JBOHTH010000444.1:0-1552 GCA_050733535.1 Gemmatimonadaceae bacterium
CGCCGCGGTCGCCGCGATCGGCATTGCGGCCGCGACGCCAGCCCTGCTCATGGTCCACGCCAGCGTGTTGAGCGAACCGCTCTTTCTCGCGCTCCTCGCGCTCTTCACCTGGCAGCTCGCGCGCGAGCGGCACACGCACGACACCAAGCGCACGCTCCTGCTCGGCGCGCTCGCGGCCGCAGCGACGCTCGTGCGGTATGCCGGCGCGTCGCTCGTCGTAGCGGTCGTGGCGGAGGCGTGGTGGACAGTGGACGGAAGCTGGATCACCACCTGGCGGCTGCGCGCGCGCCGCGCGTTCATCGCCGCGGAACTTCCCGTGGTTGCACTCGCCGTGTGGACGTTCACCCGCCCGCATAGTGAAGACGCCGAGAAGATCCGCGATGTCGGGATCTACTCCGCGGGACTCGGCGCAACGCTGCGGGGCGGAGTGCAGACCGCGTCGCGCTGGCTCGCGCCGGGCGTGCAGTCCGACGCGGCGCGCGCGATTGCGGCGGCGGTGGTGTTCGCGGCGCTTTGCGCGCTGGTGGTGCGTACCGTTCGCAGTTGGCGCCGCGGCCTGCTGCCCGTGACGGAACTGCGGCTGCACCGCGCGGTGGCAATCGTGCTCGCGAGCTACGCAGCTGTCGTGGCGGCTTCGCGACTGCTGGCCGACCCCGGGATCCCGCTCGACGACCGCATGCTCTCGCCGGTGTTCCTGCTCGTTGCGCTCTGGCTCGGCGTGTCGCTCGCGGCGTTCTGGCGGGAGTGCTTCAGCGCCCGGCGCGAGCTCATCCTGCTCACGGCCGGCATCACCGCGAGTTGGGTCTGGGGGTCGGCGCAGGTCGGCGCGGAATGGGCGCGTGACTTCTCCAGTGACGGAGGGGATCTCGCGGCGCATGAGTGGGCGGCGTCGCCGCTGGTCGCGTGGGCGGCTGCCGCTCCGCCGGGGACGCCACTGTATTCCAACTGGCCGGCCGCGATCTGGTTTCACACGGCGCGCCCCACGCATGAGATCCCGGCGGATCTCGATTCCTCCACTGCACTCGAGTTCCGCGCCAAGATCGAGCGCGAACATGGCGCCATGCTGGCGTTTACCGCGCGTGCGGGCGACTACGCGGCGCCCGATTCGCTCGCGGCGATGGCCGGGCTCGTGGCCGTCGAACGCTGGCCGGGCGGTACCATCTGGCGTGCCCCGCCCGATACGATAAGACTTCACCCATGAGCCTTCCCGACATCCTCGCAGAGTGCGCGCGCATCGCGGCCGGTTCGTCCGCGGCGGGCGCGGGCGCGCTCGCGTCGGTTGCCAAGCGGCACGGGTCGCTCCCGATGAGCGCGACGGCGAAGATGCTCGTGACGGCGGGCGGCGCGCGGATCGGTACCGTAGGCGGCGGTTGCCTCGAGGCGGAGATTATTGAAAGGGCGCACGACGTTCTCCAGCGTCGCGTGCCGGCGCTCTCGACGCACTCGCTCAACGCAGAACTCGCCGGCGACTACGGACTGACCTGCGGCGGGACGGCCGAACTGTTCATCGAACCTGTCTACAGCGACGATCGTCTTGCGGCCGTGTACGGCG
>JBOHTH010000445.1:0-44116 GCA_050733535.1 Gemmatimonadaceae bacterium
CACGCCCATGACGCGATCGCCGAACCGAAGGCGGATCGTCACTGCGGAGCGCAGTCCCGGCGGAGGAGCCTGAAAACGCGCGTCACGCAGCGCGTCGAGCACGATCAACGGCTCCGGGTCGGCGAGCGCCAGCCTGCGCAGCTCCCCGCCGGCGGGATCCGCGTCGTCCGGGCGCGCGAGCAGGCCCTCACCGCCGCGATAGATCACCAGATCCTGGCCGCCCTCCGTTCGGATGATCCGCAGCGCCCTCCAATCCACGAGCCGGTGCGCGAGCGACTCGATGCGGCGAATCGCGTCGGCCAGCCCGCGCTCGCTCGACACGACTTGCTCCATCGCGAGGATCGTATTGAGTTCCTCTGCCGCGATCGACTCCTCGATAATGCGCTTGAACAGCAGGCCACCGAATGCGAGGACAAGCGCCACTACCGCGCTGCTCGCAACGCCGACCAGCTGCAGCGCGCCGATCAGCACCGCGACGCCCCCTGCCCCGGCGCCGTATGTGAGCACTTCGTAGCGGAGGAGCAGTGAGCGCTCGTCGGGCAGGAGTTTCCCGCGCACGAGGAGCGAGAAATAGAGCAGCCCGCGACTCAGGACGAAGTGCACGAGGAAGAACAGCGTCATCGCCGGAATGAACTCCGGACCGGTCGCCGTGAGGCTCGCCGGATCGATCGCGACCACCGCCCACGCGTAGAATCCGTACGCCGCGTACAGCGCCAGTGCCTCGCGCCCGGCATTGATCCACGCGACGTTCACGCTTTTGCCCAGCAGCAGCGTGTCACATGTCATGAGCCCGGTAAAAAGCGCGGCGGCGGTGGTCGCCGGTCCGGCCACGAGCGCGCCGCCGGTGGCGACGATGCCGAGCAGGTTGACCGCACCGTACTTCGTGATCGGGAGCTGGAAGCGCCGGAACCCGATCGTCGCGCCGTAAAGCGCGACAAATACCGCGAGGTGGAACTCCCAGCCGTGTCCACGCCAGCTCTGGTCGTAATACCAGCCGGCGAACAGCAGCAGCGTGCCCGCCAGCGGCATGATCCGCGCGTAGAGCGCCACGATGCGGGAGGTCATTCGGCGTCGTCGAGTGCGGAGCGCAGCGCGCGGGTGAGCGCGACGGCTTCGCCGACGCCGCGCTCGGCGGCTTGCACGATCGCGCTGCCGACAATGATCCCGTCCGCGAGCGCACCGACGGTCCTTGCGTGAGCGGGCGTGGATATCCCGAAGCCCACGCAGATCGGCAGTGCACAGACCGAGCGGAGCTCCGCGACCGACGCGGGAAGCGTGGATGCAAGCTCGGCGTGCATTCCCGTCACCCCGAGGCGGCTGATCAGGTAGACGAATCCGCGCCCGTGTTTCGCGATTTCCGCCATGCGGGTGCGCGGAGTGGTCGGCGCAACAAGCCGCACGAAGTCGAGAGGGCCCTCACCGAACCATGCCTCGCGCTCCGGGTCCGCGCCGACCGGAAGATCGGTCACGAGCACGCCACTCACGCCCGCGTCCCTGGCACGCAGGAGCACCTTCGACCCCGCAGCGAGAATCGGGTTGAGATACGAGAAGAGCACGACCGGCACCGCGACTTTCGCTTCCGCGATCAGCCCGAGCGCGTTCTCGAGTGTCATGCCGCTCTCGAGCGCGCGCTGCGAACTCGCCTGGATGACCGGCCCGTCGGCGACGGGATCCGAAAACGGCACGCCGATTTCCAGGACATCCGCGCCGGCATCCTCGAGGCCGCGGATCAGGTCGAGGCTCCGCGCGCGATCGGGATGGCCGGCCGTGACGTAACAGACCAGCGCCCGACGGTCCGCCGCGCCCAGCGAGGTGAATCGTTCGGTCAGCACGTCAGAGAAAGTAATCGCCGATGCGCAGGCCGTAGCGGTCTGGGTCCGCTGTCTTGATGATCGTGCGCCTGAACATGCCCGTTTCGTCCTGTTCGGCCAGGTCGGCGAGCTCGCCCGGGTGCACGATGTTGCCGAGATCGTCGCTCACGATCAGCACGACGGGCCGCGAGACCATTTCCGGATTTGCGTTGGCCGAATGGACGATGGCCAGTTCGAAAGTGTCGAGCACCACGAACGTCCCGACCGGATAGATGCCGAGCAGGTTGACGAACGCTTTCACGACCACGGGGTCCATGCCGCGCCGGACATTGTCGCGCATTTCGCCGAGCACGGCCGCTGGATTCATCGGCTCGGTTTGGTAGGAACGGCGCGAGGTCGCGGCGTCGAAGCCGTCGGCGATCGCGACAATTTTGCTGTAGAAACCGATCGCCTTTGTGCGCAGCGACCGCGGATACCCGGAGACATCCCGTTTCATATGGTGTTCGTACGCCACCATCATCGCGCGATACGGAAACTCCTGCTGCTCCTTTATCTGGAAAAGCGCCAGCAGCCCGAGCCACGGATGCGCGGCGATCGCGCGCCATTCTTCGTCGCTGAGCAGATCGGGCTTGTTGAGGATCTCGACGGGCACGCGCGACTTGCCGATGTCGTGGAACAGTGCGGCGAAGCCGATGTCGTAGAGCTGGAGCCGGGTAAGTCCCAGGCGCCTGCCCAGCGCGACGGAAAAAATGCAGACGTTCACCGAGTGCGTGAACGTGTAATCGTCGTAGTCGCGAATGGTCGTGAGTCCGACCAGCGAGGTTTCGTCGGCGAGGATCTGGTCGACGATCCCCTGCACCACTCGCTTGATCTTCTTGATGTTCGGGCTCTGTCCGAGCCGCACCGAGTTCATCACGTCCTTCGTGGCCGACACCGACTGTGCGTACGTCCGCTTGGCGGCCT
This sequence comes from Gemmatimonadaceae bacterium, assembly GCA_050733535.1. GTDB lineage: Bacteria > Gemmatimonadota > Gemmatimonadetes > Gemmatimonadales > Gemmatimonadaceae > Fen-1231. The sequence continues at coordinate 2,775 of JBOHTH010000445.1, forward strand.
CCTTCGACTGCACCCGCACCTTCTGGTCATCTTCCGACTCCACCGGCGGCGACGCCTCGAACGCGGCCACCCCCGTCTCCCCGAGACGCCTCTGGAGCGCGTCGAAGCGGGCTTCCGCGTCCTCCCCCAACGGCGCCAGCAGGAAGTTGAGGAAGACCGTCCAGTCGCGCGCCGACGGTTTCTCCTTCACCCGCACGACGCCGACTCCGCACGCGCGGCACAGCGCGAGCAGATAGCTGAACGTCGTGTAGTTGTCGAGATCGAGCCGGAGCCGCGTCGAGTTCACGAAGATGAATTCGCCGGACACACGAAACTCGAGGTCGCCGTCGGCATCGCGGAGTTCTTCGGTGACCGTTATCAGTTCGTCGAGCCCCTTCTGCACCACCGGGTTTTCCGGCGGATACATGCGGATGCTCCGCAGCGCCCCGTACAGCGCCATGATGAACGTGCGGCCGGCCGAGCGGGTGAATCCCTCGCCGCCTTTTTCTGCGCCGGCTTGCGGCGGCTGTGCGCCGCGCGGGCGGATGACTTCCGACGGCCGTGTCACGCGGCGCCGACCTTCAACGCGCGGTTCACCGCGTTGCGCACCACAACGTCCTTTTCGGCCATGGCCTTCTGCAGCACATGCTGCGAACGCACGGTGCCGATATGGCCGAGCGCGATCGCGGCGCACGCGCGAAACTCCGGATCTTCCTTTTTCGAGAACAGTCCCCCCTTGGGATTGAGCATTTCATCGAGCCAGGCGACGCCGCCGTCTCCGCACAGGGTGCCGTACAGTTCGAATGCCGCGAGACGTTCGGTACGGTCCGCCTCGCGAATCTGCGCCGACTTCACCAGCGTCGTGACTTTCGCGAGCGCCGGCTTGTACGCCCTCTGGACGAGCGACTTGATCGCCGCCACGCGCACGTCGCGGTCGAGGTCGTCGAGCGCCTTTTCCAGGGCCTGCATCGCGCCCGGTGTGCCGATTTCCGCGAGCGCGGTGACCGCCGCGAGACGGAGATCACGGTCCGGCTCGCTAAGCACCTTGCCGAGCGCGGGAACGGCCGCGGCGGTCTTCAGCGAGCCCGCCCGCCGGATCGCTTCCATTGCCACGCCGCCTTCAGCGGACGAAATGAGTTTCACGAGTTCGCCCGTGTTCGACTGGGCCAGCCGGCCGGCCGCCGCCTCGAGGAGAGGCCGGAGCTTGGCGTTCTGCATCGAGCCCAGCCACCCGAACACCGTGCCCAGCGCGGACGCGCGCAGTTGGGCGAACAGTTCCTCAAGATCCTCGCGCGGCGGCAGCGCGACGGCTTCGTCCATGGCCTCGAGCAGTTGCGAAAGTGCGGCCGGATCGCTCAGCCGGTCCGGCAGGTGCGCCACACGCTCGCGAAGTTCCGGCGAAAGATCCTTCGCGCGATCGAGCACGGTCGCGAGCTCGCGAAGGAGGAATGCGACGTTGGAAAACTGGCGTCCGGCAAGCAGGTGCAGTGTGAGTGCGTCGATGTTGTGCAGCACCTCGAGGCGGATGGCCTCATCGGTCTGGAGCTCGAACACGTCGAGGAGGCCGCTCAGCACGCTGCGCCGGAGGTCCGTGCCGTATTCGCGTTCCGTCTCGCTTCGGAGATATGCAACCTCGTCGTCGTCAAGGAAGTAGAGGGTCGAATCGAAATCCTCCATCTTCACGATGCCGGAGGGCGAATGCTTGACTTCGCCCTCGGCAGCTCCCGATCCGGGAGGACCCTTGGCGGTCTCCTCACGTGCAGCGGCCTCCGCCTCGCGCCGCGCTTCCTCGATCACCGTTCGCGGGTCTTCGACGACTTCGCCCTGCTCGACCGGCCAGCGCCCGGGCTCGGCGGCGGGGTCGATTGGCGCTCCGGAGTCGGCTGCGGCCTCGACGTAGCGATAGGTGAGGTGGTTGAACTCCTGCTCCCACAGCAGCGTGATCAAGTCGTCCTCGTGCGTCGCGGCCTTGCGCACGCGCGGGATGATGTCGAGAAAGAGGTCGAGCTCGGATCCCTCAAATCCAGAAGCAAGCGTCAGCTCGCGCAGGCCGTCCTTGTAGAGCGTCCACGGCAGCGAGTCCGAGGCCCGCTCGTGCTGCTCGTGCACCGGCAGGCCGAACCAGATGAACTTGAGGTCGGCGACCGAGAGCGTCAGCGAGTCCGCCACCGACCAGATCGGCGCGAACGACGCACGCAGCGCGTCCACCGACTTCAGGTAGGTGGGGTTGTTGTGCATGTACAGCTGGTGAGCGCGCACGGTCTTGTCCAGCTGGCGCAACAGCTCCTCCACGAGCGCCGGACTGAAGGGCGGTTCGGGGCGCTCCGGCTCTTCGGCAGGTACGGTCACGACGCTCGACATTACTCTGTCAAGATACGCGTTTCTGCGACCTGCGCCACATCCTTGTCACCACGCCCGCTGACGCAAAGCAGGATTGGTTCGTCACGTTTCCAGCGGCCGGCGTTTGCATCGATCCACGCTATCGCGTGCGCGGTTTCCAGCGCGGGAATCACACCTTCAAGCCTTGCGAGGAGGTGGAACGCGCGAAGCGCTTCGTCGTCGGTCACCGAGAAGTACGCCGCGCGTCCGCTGTCGCGCAGGTACGAGTGTTCCGGACCCACGCCCGGGTAGTCGAGGCCGGCCGAGATCGAGTGCGCAGGGTGCACCTGACCGTGCTCGTCCTGAAGGAGGTAGCTCATCGCCCCGTGAAGCACCCCCGGCGTCCCCTTCGAGAGCGACGCGGCGTGCTGCGAGGTGTGAAGGCCGTGACCTGCCGCCTCGACACCGACGAGTTCCACATGCGGATCGCCGACAAAGGCATGAAAGATTCCGATGGCGTTGGAGCCGCCGCCAACGCACGCGACGACGGTGTGTGGCAACGCGCCGGCACGCTCGAGCATCTGCGCGCGGGCCTCACGGCCGATGACCGCCTGAAAGTCGCGCACCATGCGCGGATATGGCGCTGGCCCGACCACCGACCCGATGATGTAATAGCTGTCGTCGCAGGTGCTCACCCAGTCACGGATCGCCTCGCTCGTCGCGTCCTTGAGCGTGCGCGTGCCCGATGTCACGGCGACGACGGTCGCTCCCATCATGCGCATGCGGAACACGTTGAGTGTCTGGCGTCGCATGTCCTCCTCACCCATGTACACGACGCACTCGAGACCCAGCCGCGCGCAGACCGTAGCCGTGGCGACGCCGTGCTGACCGGCGCCGGTCTCGGCGATGATTCTCCGCTTGCCCATGCGCTGCGCGAGCAGGCCCTGCGCGAGCGCGTTGTTGATCTTGTGCGCTCCGGTGTGATTGAGGTCCTCTCGCTTCAGCCACACCGGCGCGCCGATCCGCTCCGACCACCGCGGCGCATCGCTGAGCGGAGACGGACGTCCCGCGTAGTCGCGCAGCGCGCTGTCGAGAGCGGAGGTGAACGCGGGGTCGGCCATCGCGTTCACGTACGCCTCGGTGAGCGCGTCGAGAGCCGGAATCAGCGTCTCTGGCACGTATCGGCCGCCGAACGCCCCGAACCGGTCCGACAGCACTTCGTGCGCGGTCACAGTGTACTCCCTTGCGGCCCCTGAGCCGCGTCGAAAAAAGCGCGCATCCTGGCGTGATCCTTGACTCCCGGCGCGCTCTCGACGCCGGATGAGACGTCCACGACGTCGGGCGCAAGCACGCGAACCGCCTCGGCCACGTTCTCCGCGTTCAGCCCTCCGGCGAGCACCAGCGGTGTGCGGCCACGCAACGAGGCGACCGAATCCGCGAGCGATTCCCACTCGAGGGTCACGCCGGTGCCGCCGAGGCGTCCGTGCACGCGCGCGTCGAGCAATACGGCATCGGCCTCGTGAAACAGCTCCTCGGCCCACTCCGGCAACACTGACCCGTCGGCGCGCGCCACCGCCCACACGCGTCCGCCGAACCGCGAGCGCACCGCGCGGACGTCGGCCGCGCGCGGATCGCCGTGGAGCTGAATCACCTCGACGCCGGCGGAGATCGCGCCGGCCGCGATTTCGTCGACATCGTCCGCACCGAATACGCCGACCGCCGCCGGTCCTGCTTCGGCGGCGCGGAAAAGCTCCCGCGCGCGCTGCGGCGTCACGTGCCGCGGTCCGCCCGCGAAGATCGCGCCGACGTACGCGGCGCCGATTCGTGCTGCCTCGCGGGCATCCTCCACGCGCGTGAGCCCGCAGAACTTGACGCTAGCCACGCGCCCGCCTCGGCACCCCGGTGAGCAACGCGGCCGCTGCGCCGCCGTCGCCGGCGGATGACAACGCCGAGCCGACGAGCACTGCGTCGGCGCCCAATGCGGCGGCGCGCTCGACATCCGCGCGGCTTGTGACGCCACTTTCGTAGACGACGGTCCGGTGCGCCGGCACCAGCGGAAGCAGGCGGGCGCTCACGGAATGGTCGATGACGAGCGTCTCCAGATTGCGGTTGTTGATCCCGATCACCGCCCGTTCGACACGGAGCGCGAGTTCGAGTTCCGGTTCGTCGCGTACTTCTAGGAGCACGTCGAGGCCGAGTTCGAGCGCCTCGGCTGCGAGCGCTGCGCGGCGCGCGGGAGCGAGCGCGCGCGCGATCAGCAACACCGCCGACGCGCCGGAGACGCGCGCTTCGGCCAGTTGGAGACGGCTCACGATGAAATCCTTGCGCAGCAGCGGCAGCCGGACCGTCGCGCGCGCCAGCCTCAGGTCGTCAAGCGATCCGCCGAAACGCGCGGGTTCGGTCAGCACCGAGAGTGCCGCGGCTCCCGCGGCCTCGTATTCAGTCGCGCGTTCTCGCACATCGAGCGTCTCGTTGATCACGCCCTTGCTCGGGCTGCGCCGCTTGAGTTCGGCGATCACCGCCACGGTACGTCCGCGAGCGAGCGCTCCCGCAAAGGACTCGACCGGCGGCGCCACGCGTGCATCTCGCTCGAGCGCGACTGCGGCGGGCGCGAGCGCGCGTGCCCGAAGTTCCGCCGCGGCCGTGAGTTCGCCGAGCGGACCGACGGGAAACGACCATCCATTTTCGAGTGCCGCGGTGCCTTGCGCTTCGGGCAATGTTCGGATACCGTTACTTCGGGTGTTGTTCGGGAGTCACTGTACACGAGCCGGTCCACTCTCGCCCGGATCCTGCCGTTTTCTCACTCCCACTCAGGGACGACGTCATGCCGCTCACGAAACGCCAGCGCCAGATCCTCGACTACCTCACGAGCTACGGCTCGGCTAACGGTTACGCGCCGAGTTTCGAGGAGATCGCCGAACAGTTCAACTATAACTCGCTGGCGACGGTCCACGAACACCTGAGCAACTTGGAGCGCAAGGGTTACATCAAGCGGAGTTACAATGAAAGCCGCGCGATCGAGATCCTGACCTCAGACGTCACGCCGCAGGCGGTGGAGCTTCCCCTCCTTGGTGCGGTCGCGGCCGGCGTGCCGATCGAGGAGATGAATGTCGGCGAGACGGTCGCGGTGCCGCAGGATTTCGTCCGCCGGGCCGGGAATCATTATGTCCTCAAGGTGCGCGGCAACTCGATGATCGAGGATCACATCAGCGATGGCGACTTCGTCGTGGTCCACGATCGCAAAACGGCGGACAACGGTGAGATGGTTATCGCGATGCTCGACGGCGACTCGGCCACCGTCAAGCGGTACTACCGTGAGCGCGACGGGCGGATCAGGCTCCAGCCCTCCAACGACCAGCTGCAGCCGATTTACGTGCAGGAGAATCAGATGCGGGTCCAGGGGATCGTTGTCGGCGTCATGCGCAGGTATTGACCAAAACAGCGGGTTCACTCGTTTCTTCGTTGGTTGGTTAACGGACGTTTACCTCAGTTAACCAACCAACAAGAAACGAGTCACTCACAGTTCCATTTAGCCGTGCGGCGCTGCGGCCCTTAGCCGCTCCAATGCTGCGCTCCCCGCCCCGCTGTGAAGTGTCCGGCGCGCGATGTCCAACGCCGCCGCGTAGTTCGGCGCCTTTCCACTCACGTAGATCGCCCCCGCCGCATTCAATAGGACAGCGGCCTCCGCCGCGGGCGGGCCGCCGCCGGAGAGCACCTGCTCGATCAGCGTTGCGTTTTCCGCCGGTTCACCGCCGGCAAGCTCGGCCCCGTTCATTCTGGAATATCCAAACTCCTCCGGGTCGACCGTCCAGCGCGTCAGCGATTCTCCGCGCACTTCGAGCACCGCGGTCAGGCCAATCGGCGAGATTTCGTCCATTCCGGGGGCACCGTGTACGACGAGTGAATGCACCGTCCCAAGTCGCCGCAGCGCGCCGGCGACGAGTTCGAGCCGCCCGGGCGACGCCACGCCAATCACCTGGCGACCTGCGCTTGCGGGATTCGCCAGCGGCCCGACGAGGTTCATCAGCGTCTCGATCGCCATCTCGCGCCGCGCGGGCCCGACGTGTCGCATGGCGGGGTGCATCGTCGGGGCGAACATGAAGACGATCCCGGCCCGATCGAGAACTTCGCCCATATGATCCACGGGCACATCGATCGCCACGCCGAGTGCCTCGAGGACATCAGCACTGCCCGAGCGCGTGGTGGCGGAGCGGTTTCCGTGTTTCGCAACGCGCACGCCCGCGCCGGCCGCAAGGATCGCGGACGCCGTCGAGATATTGAACGTCGTCACTGCACCGCCGCCTGTGCCGCACGTGTCGACCAGTTCGCTGGCGCGAGCGGAGACCAGCGCGGTCATCGCGCCGCGGAGGGCCCGGGCCGCGCCGGTGAGCTCGTCGGCCGTCTCCCCTTTCACCCGCAGCCCCATGAGGAGCGCGCCGAGTTGCGCGCCTGTTCCCTCGCCGGCCATGACGGCGTTGAACGCAGCTGCTGCCTGGTCACCGGAAAGTGAATCGCCCGCGGCGACGATCCGCAGGGCCGCCTGGAGCGGCGTGGACGGCTTCGCGCTCACCGCGGGTCGCTGATCGATACGTGGAGGCGTTCCGGCAGCTGCGCCTCGAGCGCAATCAGCGAAATCACGAGGCCGAGCAGCCGCACGCGCTCCACATCATCCTCCACGAACATTCCGTGCTGTGCGCGGTTCGTGAGGTTCACGACGCCGATCAGCTCGTCATGCAGCACGAGCGGAAAACTGATGAACGACCCCGTCGTGAGGTATTCGTCACCGAGCAATGGATGGGGCACGGCGCCGTCGCCCGTGTCCATGACGAGCAGCGGCTCGCGTGATTCCGCGACCTTGCCGGCGACGCCCTCGCCCACGGTGATCCGCGAGCCTTCTGTGACGTGCGGTGCGAGGCCGCGGCCCGCGGCGAGGTAGAGCGTCTGCGCATCGCCCGGCACGCGAAGAAAGAGCGAGCAGCGTTGCGACTGCATGTCGTCACCGACGAGCGCGAGGAGGCCTTCGGCGAGCCGCTTTGGCTCCTCGCGTGCCGCGGCGAGCGTGAGCACGCGGTCGAGCAGGTAGAGCGTGCGCGTCCGCTGTCGCAGGGCCTCGCTCCGGCGGTGCAGCTCGACGTGCGCCTGCTCGAGTGCCCCGATCGACGCGGTCAGCTGCTGCTCGAGGACGACGAGCTTTCGCGCTGCGCGCCGCGATTCCTCCGCGGCACGCGCATCCTCGCGCTCCCGCGAGAGGAGCGCGGCGACCTGCGCGTCGGGCCTGGCGGCGCTGCGAGCCTCGCGCAATTGCGCCTCGGTGGCGGCAAGGCGCGCGAGGTAGTCACCGTGCACCTTCTGCGTGACGTCCTCGAGCGTCTGCACAGCCTCGAGACGCGCCTCGCGCTCGGCGAAGCGCAGGAATATCATCTCGAACAGCGCGATCATCGGTCCGAAGCGCTCGGAAACCCTCGTGCCGAACGCTCGCTTGGGTTCGAGCAGCGCGATGAGGCCGGCCAGCTGACCGTCCACGCGGAGCCCGATCACGGCGAGCCAGCCGCCATCGCCGGAGCGCGGCATCGCAAGCATTCGCGCGAAGCCCGGTGACTCCTCGGCGAGGTCGGCGAACACGCCGCCTTCGGCAATCGTGCGCCCGACGGATTTGGGGAACTGCTCGATCGACGCCTCGATGGCGACGCGCTCGATCACCCCATCCACCGCGAGGGCCCGCTCGCGCAGCATTGCCCGTTTGGCGTCGAGACGAAAGAGCGCGAGGTGCGCCCCGCGATCCGTTTCGGCGAGTCCCTCGGCGAGCGCGACGAAGGCCGCATCGAGGTCGGTCGCGGCGCTCAGGGCGTGCGCGAGCGAAGCGAGGGTATTTGGCGGCATTGCTCCAGGTGAACCGTCGCGCGCGGAGGAACGCGCGACGGGAGCCGAAGCTTGCGGCAGATATCGGGCAAAGTCAATGTCGAAAGGCAGAAAATTGAGTGCGAGTTGAGTACGAGAGTTGAGGTGGAGTGGGAGGGATGAGTTGGAGCAAGCTCAGTGCGAGTGTGCGGCGCGAGCGTGAGATGGAGTGGGAGTTGAGCGTCGACCGCCTCCCACCCGCCTCCCACTCAAACTCACGCTCTTCCCTCAAACTCCCACTGAACGCACTCCAACTCATCCCTCCCACTCCAACTCAACTCTCGTGCTCAAACTCGCTCTCAAGTCTGTTCCACGCTTGAAGTAGCATGGTCTCCCAGCTACTTTTCTCAAGATGGCGGGACGGACCCTGCAACTCGTTTTGCACTATGATGGCAGCGACTTCGCGGGTTGGCAGGTTCAACCGGCGCAGCGGACGGTGCAGGGCGCGGTTGAGGCGGCTCTTTCCCGGCTGTGCAACGAGCCGGTGCGCGTGACGGGGGCCGGCCGGACGGATGCCGGGGTACATGCGCGCGGTCAGGCGGCCGGCGTCGAGGTGCCCTCGCATTGGACGGCGGAGCGGTTGCGTAGCGCGGTCAACAGCCAGCTCCCCGCCGACGTCTGGGCGGCGCAGGTGTTCGAAATGCAGCCCGGGTTCCACGCCCGTTTCAGTGCGACCGGACGACGCTACAGCTACGCGGTTGGGCTCGACGAGGCATCGCACTCTCCTTTCCGGCGGCGCTGGGAACACGCCTGGACGAAGGCAGACCGGGCCCTCAGCCGCGAAGCGCTCGACTGGTGTGCAGAGCGGACGAAGGGGCTGCATCGGTTCGTCGGATTCGCGGTACGCGGCACGGCGCCCGCGACCGACGATCACCGGTGCGATGTGCGGTGCTGCCGCTGGCGCGACTCGCCGGAACGCGGCGGGCTGGTGCTCGACATCGAAGCGAACAGGTTCCTGCATCACATGGTGCGCTTTCTCGTCGGCACGATGCTCGACGTAGCGAGTGGCAAGCGGCCGCGCGAGGAGTACGCAACGCTCCTCGCCGCGACGGCGAACGACGACGTATCGCCGCCGGCACCGCCGCAGGGACTGTGCCTCGAACACGTCACCTACCCGGACGACCTCTACCTCACCGCCTGACGGCCGAGCGATCACACACACGATGCGAATCTTCCTGGCCACCACGTCGCTCGACGACATCCGATGGGCCATCACTGCCTCGCTGATTGACGGCGTGGTCGCGACGCCCACAATCATCGCCGCGGAACTTCCCACGGCCGACGCCCGTGAAGTCGTGACCGAGATCGCGCGGGCGACCAAGCTCCCCGTGTGCGCGAGCGTCCCGGCCATCGGCTCCGCCGACATTTACAAGGGCGCGCGCGACCTCGCGAAATCCGTGGACCATCTGATCGTCGCGGTGCCGTTCATCGAGGACGCCGTACCTGCCATCCGCAAACTCGCCAACGACGGAGTGCGCGTCGCCGCTACGCTGGTATATTCTGCGGCGCAGGGCATCCTCGCCGCGAAAGCCGGCGCCTCGATGATCACCATCGCGATTGACACGCTGGAATCCGTGGGACAGGACGGACCCAATATGATTCGCGAACTGCGCGCCGCGTTCGATCACGCGGCTGCCGAGTGCGACATCGCCGCCGCGGGCCCGTCTGGTGCCTCGAGCTTTGCGGCGTGCGCTGCGGCAGGCGCCGACGTAGCGATCGTCACGCCGCCCGTACTCCGTGCCCTGTTGCAGCATCCGCTCACCGACCGCGGCCTCGACCGTTTCCTCGGCGATATCAGCCGTCGCCCCAAGCCGCGCCGCGCCCGATGAGGCTCCGCCCGCTCGCCCTCGCCTGCTGTGCGTCGGCGTTCGTCGCCTGCGAGGGCGGGTCGCCGTCCCCGTCGAACGCACAGGCCGCGCGCGCCCCGCAGGCCTCGTCCGTCGCAATCAATAGCCAGCGCCGAACGGCGATTACCGACGCGGTGGAAAAGGTCGCGCCTTCAGTCGTCACGGTGCAGACCGAAGTCGTACAGCGCGTTGCCGCGTCAGCGGCCGATTTCTTCTTTGGCACGCAGAGCGGCCAGGAACTTCAGGCCGGAATTGGATCGGGTGTCATCGTTCGCGAAGACGGCGTGATCGTCACGAATGCCCACGTCGTGAGCGGCGCCTCGAAGATCAGCGTGGCGCTCCGCGACGGAACCTCGTACCCCGCAAAACTCCTCGGGATGGACGAGCAGAATGACCTCGCCGTCCTCAAGATCGACGCCAAGAAGCTTCACGTCGCCACCCTCGGCACGTCGCGGGACCTCCTCATCGGCGAATTGGCGATCGCCATCGGCAATCCGTTCGGGTTCATCCTCGGCAACACCGAGCCGAGCGTGACCGCCGGCGTGATCAGCGCGACCGGACGGAACCTCACGGCGCGCGGCGGAGGACCGGGTGTGTACGTCGACATGATCCAGACGGACGCCGCAATCAACCCGGGCAACTCGGGCGGACCGCTCGTGAACGCGCTCGGGCAGGTCATCGGGATAAACAGTTCGATCTATTCGCCGAGTGGCGAGAACGGGGGCAGCGTCGGGTTGGGCTTCGCGATCCCGATCGACCGAGTCAAGCGCGTCGCCGACGATTTGCTTGCGCACGGAAAGGTTCGGAAGCCCTGGATCGGCGTGAAGATGGAATACCCCGAGCCGACGTCTCTCACGCGCACGGCCCTCAACGCCGGAGCGCCAATTCACGAAGTCGTGCCAGGCTCGCCGGCGGCGGCGGCCGGTCTCAAGGTTGGCGACGTGCTGCTGCGCGCAAGCGACCGCGTGCTGCACAACGCGTACGACTGGGACGCCGAGCTGCTCGAAGCCCATGTCGACGACGTCATCCCGCTCCTCGTGCGCCGCGATGGGAAGGAATTGCGGATGCAGGTGAAGGTCGCGGACTTCCCCGAAGTCACCGCGCAGCGCGTGTCGGTGCTCAAGGATCTCGAGCTGATTTCGCTCACGCCCGCGATCCGCGCTGAGCGCAACATCAAAAACAACCACGGCGCGCTGATCGCCACCGTATCATCGTCAGTCTCCAGCAACCTCGGCATCCAGTCAGGTGACGTGATCGTGCAGATCAACAACACCCCGGTGACCGACGCGCAGCAGGCAAAGCGGGTGCTCGAGTCGCTGGCCGGCAGCGGCGCTGTGCGCATGTGGGTCGAACGCAGCGGTACGATTCTCTACACCGACTTCTCGATCCGATGACGCACGACCGTTATAGTTCGCCGCTCGCCGAACGCTACGCGTCGACGGGGATGCTGGCGCTCTGGTCGGCGCAGACGCGGCACGGCCTCTGGCGGCGCCTCTGGCTGGCGCTCGCCGAAGCGGAGCGCGACCTCGGCATCGACATCCCTGCGGGCGCAATCCCGGAGATGCGGCAACATCTCGATGACATCGATTTCGTGAAAGTCGCTGAGTATGAGAAGCGGTTTCGGCATGATGTGATGGCGCATGTGCACGCGTTCGGCGAGGCGGCACCGGCGGCGCGCGGCGTGATCCACCTCGGCGCCACGAGCGCGTACGTCACCGACAACGCCGACCTTGTCCAGATGCAGCGCGGCCTCGGCCTGCTCCGCGCGCGCGTCATCGCGGTCTTGCGCACACTCGGGTCCTTCGCGTCGAAGTGGAAGGGCGAGCCGACGCTCGGCTACACGCACCTGCAGCCGGCGCAGCTCACCACGGTCGGCAAGCGCGCGACGCTCTGGATGCAGGATCTCGTGCTCGACCTCGCCGACCTCGACTTCCGCCTCGCAAACCTCCCGCTGCGCGGCGTAAAGGGCACCACCGGCACGCAGGCGAGCTTTCTCGAAATGTTCAAGGGCGATCACGAGAAAGTCCGCGAACTCGACCGGCGCGTGACGCAGGCGATGGGGTTTCGCGATTCCCTTCCCGTGAGCGGGCAGACCTACTCGCGAAAGATCGACGCGCAGGTGCTCGGCGTGCTCGCCGGCATCGCGGCAAGTGCCGCGAAGTTCGCGAGCGACCTCCGCATGCTGCAGGCATTCGGCGAAATCGAAGAGCCGTTCGAGAAGGAACAGATCGGATCGAGCGCCATGGCGTACAAGCGAAATCCGATGCGTTCCGAACGGATCAACTCGCTCGCGCGCTTCGTGCTCTCGCTCGAGACGAATGCGAACCAGACGCACAGTGTCCAATTTTTCGAGCGGACGCTCGACGACAGCGCGAACCGGCGGCTGGTCGTCCCGGAAGCGTTTCTCGCAACCGACGCGGTGCTGATCCTGATGGAGAACATCGCGGCGGGTCTCGAAGTGCACCCCGCGAGGATTCGCGCGCGCATCGCCGACGAGCTGCCGTTCATGGCCACCGAGGCGCTCATCGTGCGAGCGGTCGAGGCGGGCGGCGACCGCCAGCAGGCGCACGAGGTGATCCGCGGCCACAGCATTGCCGCCGCACGCGCGATGAAGGACCAGGGCGCGAAGAACGACATGCTCGAGCGTCTCGCCGCGGACAAATCGTTCGGCGTTGCCGTCGGCGACCTCCACGCCGTAACCGACCCCGCGAGGTTCATCGGACGCGCGTCGCGCCAGGTAGACGAGTTTCTCACTGAAGTCATCCATCCCATTCTGCAGCGCGCCGGGAACGAAACCCGCGCGCATGACGAGGTTCGTGTATGACCGCTGTCGTTGGCCGGACCGACTTGCCGCTCGAGCGCGTACGCCGGGGCAAGGTGCGTGACGTATACGCCGTCGACGCAGACCGCCTGCTCCTGGTCGCCAGCGACCGGGTGAGCGCGTTTGACGTCGTCATGAAGGAACTTGTGCCGCACAAGGGCGCGGTGCTGACGCAGATCACCGCTTGGTGGCTGCGGCAGTTTGAAGGCGAGCTTGCGCACCACATGCTCACGGCCGACGCCGGCGAAATTGTTAGAACGGTCCCGGCCCTCGCGCCACATCGGGCGATGCTCGAAGGACGCTCGATGCTTTGCCGGCGCACCGAGGTGTTCCCGGTGGAATGCGTCGTGCGCGGCTACATCTCGGGGTCGGCATGGAAGGAGTACAAGGCGTCGGGCACGCTCGCCGGCGAAAAACTGCCAGCCGGGATGGTGGAGAGCGACAGGTTCGCGACCCCGGTATTCAGTCCGGCCACGAAGGCCGAGACCGGCCACGACGAAAACATCACTATCCCGCAGATGCGCGCGACACTCGGCGATGCGAACACCGCCGAACTCGAGCGCCTCAGCAGACACATTTACTCGCGCGGACGCGACGTCGCGGCCACCCGGGGCATTATCATCGCCGATACGAAGTTCGAATTCGGCCACATCGGCGGAAAGATCATTCTCATCGACGAAGTGCTCACGCCGGACAGCTCGCGCTTCTGGGCCGCGGATCAGTTCAAGCCCGGAAAATCGCAGCCGAGCTTCGACAAGCAGCCATTGCGCGATTGGCTCGACGTGGAGAAGAATGCCGGCCGATGGGATGGCAATGAGCCGCCGCCCACGCTTCCGGCCGACGTCGTGGCCGAGACGAGCCGCCGCTACCTCGACGCCTTCCAGCGGATCACCGGCGCTCCCCTCGCGATACCCGGAGTCAAGTGAAGGTCGCACGCGAAGGCGTTCCGTTCATCCTGATCGCCGCAGTGCTCGCCGCCGGCGCCTGGGCGCTCGCGGCGAGCCGCGGAGGACTGGCGCTCATGGTCCTCGCTGCCGCGCTGACGATCGTCGCGCTGTGGGTCGTGTATTTCTTCCGCGACCCCGAACGGACCGGTGAGCGTGGCGACCGTCTCGTCGTGTCGCCGGCCGACGGCCGCGTCGTGATGATCACCGACGTCGACGAACCCTCGTTCGTCCACGGCAAGGCGACGCGCATCTCGATTTTCATGAACGTCTTCAACGTGCACGTGAACCGGTATCCGGTAAGCGGCACGGTGAAGTACGTGCACTACAACCCAGGCAAGTTCATCAACGCGGCGGCGGACAAGGCAAGCCTGGACAACGAGCAGATGTCGGTGGGACTCGACGCTGGCGGCCGCCTCGTGCTCGTGCGGCAGATCGCTGGTGCGATCGCGCGGCGGATCGTGACGTACAGCAAGGTCGGCGACACCGCGGCGCAAGCCGAGCGTTTTGGCCTGATCCGCTTCGGCTCGCGCGTCGACGTGTTCGTCCCTACCAACAGCGCGGTGCGCGTGAAGCTCGGTGACAAGCCGGTAGCGGGCACCACGGTGCTCGCGGAGCTGCACTGATGCGACGGCCGCGGCTGCCGCGTCCCTCGATGATCATGCTGCCGAACGGGTTCACGCTCGCCAACCTGTTCTTCGGCGTGTTCGCGATCGTGACGGCAGTTCGCGGCGACCATGCGCTTGCCGTGTGGTTCATCATCATCGGCGCGATCTGCGACGCGATCGACGGGCGCGTGGCGCGTGCGACAAACACGGGCAGCCGATTCGGCGAAGAACTCGACTCGCTCGTCGACGCGATATCGTTCGGGTTCGCACCGCCGATCATGATGTACTTCGCGGTCCTCAGGCGCGATGGCCTCGACTGGGTGTTCGTGTTCCTGTTCTCAGCGTGCGCCGTGATGCGTCTCGCACGCTTCAACGTCGAGCAGGCGGGACGAAAAAAGACGTATTACCGCGGCCTGCCGAGTCCCGTCGCGGGCGGCGTGCTGGCGACCTACTACTGGTTCAGCCAGACCGCGTTCTACAACGAGACCGTCATCAGCGATCTTCCGTGGCACACGATGGTCCGGTTCCTCATGGCCGGCCTCGCGTTCCTCATGATCAGCAACGTGCCATATCCGGTGATCCCGACCTTCAACCTGAAGACGTTGCGCGGCGCGCTTGGGCTGATCGTGCTGATCGGGCTCGTGTTTGGCATGATCTTCCTGCCGAAGGACTTCTTCTTCCCGGTCGGCATGCTGTACGTCACCTCCGGCGTGGTCGCGGCCGTCCTGCGCGGGCTCCTCGACCGTCCCCCGCACCTCGCCGGCGAGCCGGACGGCAACGACGAGAACTTGTTCGAGCAGGACGACGCCGATGACGACGATGACGACGACGAGGCAGGCGCGCGCGAGGGACGGCGCCGCCGCCGGCGCCGCTTCCGCGGCCAGCGCCACAAACCCGATCGCACACTTCCAGAGGAACCCACCGCATGATGCGGTTTCGAGTCTCCGTTCACATCATCCCGCGGCGTGGCCTGCTCGATCCTCAAGGAAAGGCCGTCACGGACGCACTGCACACACTCGGATTCGCTGCGGTCGGCGAGGTGCACGTCGGCCGGCACCTCGTGATTGAGACCGGCGCAGCCGACGCGGCGGCCGCCGAGGCGAGCGTCCGCACGATGTGCGAGCGGCTGCTCGCAAACCCCGTCACCGAAGATTTCGAAATTGCCGGAGTCGCCAAGGAATGAAAGTCGGCATCGTCAGCTTTCCCGGATCGAACTGTGAGGACGACGCGTTTTACGCCGTGGTCGACCAGCTCGGCGAACAGGCGGTAAAGCTCTGGCACAAGGATCACGACCTCGACGGGAGCGACGTGATCATTCTGCCGGGCGGATTCGCGTACGGAGATTATCTGCGCGCCGGTGCGATTGCGCGCTTCAGTCCGATCATGCGCGAGGTGGCCGAACACGCGAACAAGGGCGGCATTGTCCTGGGAATCTGCAATGGATTCCAGATCGCCTGCGAAGCCGGCCTTCTGCCCGGCGCGCTGTTGCGCAACGACGTCGGGTATCGCTCGATGCCGGTCACGATCCGGGTCGAGCACGCCAACACCGCGTTCACCGCCGCCGCGAAAGTCGGCGATTGCCTGACGATGCCCATCGCCCACGGCGAGGGCCGCTTTGCGGCCGACGATTGCGTCCTCGACCAGCTCGAGAGCGACGGCCAGGTGCTGTTCCGCTACGTGGACGCGCTTGGCGCGGCGACGGTGGACGCAAATCCGAACGGCGCGACGCGCAACATCGCGGGAATCTGCAACGCAGCGCGCAATGTGATCGGCCTCATGCCGCACCCCGAACGCGCGGTGGACCCGCTGCTCGGCTCGACAGACGGGCTCGTGCTGTTCGAATCGCTTCTCGTCGCTGCTCACGCCTGACCGGAGATCGTATATGCGCAAG
Organism: Gemmatimonadaceae bacterium; assembly: GCA_050733535.1. Classification (GTDB taxonomy): domain Bacteria; phylum Gemmatimonadota; class Gemmatimonadetes; order Gemmatimonadales; family Gemmatimonadaceae; genus Fen-1231. The sequence continues at coordinate 19,082 of JBOHTH010000445.1, forward strand.
ATTCCCTTGGTCGCACTGCTCCTCGTCGCCATAGCGGCAAGTGCCCGCGCGCAGGCCGCCTCGATCGACCCGGGGATGAGCCGGGAGCAGGTCATCGCGCGCCTCGGCCAGCCGGTATCGGAACATTCATCGGGCACCCGGACGTATCTCTATTACCGCAACGGCGACGAGAAGAAGTACGGCATGCACGACCTGGTCGCGCTCGAGAACGGCAAAGTCGTGGACGCCGTGTTCCGGTCGAGCGCGCGGACATTCAGCGGCAAGAGTTCTTCGCCCGAGCCGGTTTCGGCCGAGGCGGCGATCGCGAAGGGCCACGGCGGCCACATTCCGGCGGCGAAAATCCTGCCCCCGACCCAACGAACACACGAGCCGCTCAAGGGAACAGATACGAAAAAAATCGCGCCGGCGACGAAAACTCCCGATAGCGCCAAAAAAGGCAAACCCGCACCGACAAAGAAACCTTGACACCGCTCCCCCGCCCCGGCGATCCCGTCATCACTCCCGCACTCGTCGCCGAGCACGGCCTCACGAAAGACGAATACGATCGGCTGGTGAACATGCTGGGCCGCACGCCGACGTTCACGGAGCTCGGCGTGGTGAGCGCCCTATGGAGCGAGCACTGCTCCTACAAACATTCGCGTCCTCTGCTCAAGAAACTCCCAACCACGGCGCCGTATGTCCTTCAGGGACCCGGTGAAAACGCGGGCGTCATCGCGATCGGAGACGGGCTGGCCGTCGCCTTCAAGATCGAATCGCACAACCATCCCTCGGCGGTCGAGCCGTATCAGGGGGCGGCCACAGGCGTCGGCGGCATCCTTCGCGACGTGTTCACCATGGGAGCGCGTCCGATCGCGATGCTCAACTCGCTGCGGTTTGGATCGCTCGACACGCCGCGCGTGCGCTACCTCGCAGCGGGCGTCGTGCGCGGGATCGGCGACTATGGCAACTGCATGGGCGTGCCCACCGTCGCGGGCGACGTGATGTTCGACGCCGCGTACGAAGGAAATCCGCTGGTCAACGCGATGTGCGTCGGCATCCTTCGCGAAGAGGAGCTCATTCGCGCGAAGGCCGAGGGCATCGGCAACTCGATCATGGCGGTGGGCGCCCGTACGGGACGCGACGGCATTCACGGCGCGTCGTTCGCGTCCGAAGACCTCTCGCACAACAGCGACGCCAAGCGTCCGCGCGTGCAGGTCGGTGATCCGTTCACGGAAAAGCTGCTGCTCGAAGCGACGCTCGAACTCATCGCATCGGGGCATGTCGTCGCTGTGCAGGACATGGGCGCCGCCGGCCTGACGTCGTCGAGCGCCGAAATGGCCGAGCGCGGCGACGTTGGCGTGACGATCGATACGCTGAAGGTGCCGGTCCGTGAGACAGGGATGACGCCGTACGAAATACTCCTCAGCGAGTCGCAGGAGCGGATGCTCGTCGTCGCGATCAAGGGACGTGAAGACAAGGTTCGCGAGATTCTCGCCAAGTGGGATCTCACCGCCGCCGTGATTGGCGAGGTCATCGCGGAGCCCGTGTACCGCGTCACCGAAGGCGATCGGGTCGTGGCGGAGTTTCCCGGCACGCGACTGGTCACCGACTGTCCCCAATACCATCCCGACGCCCGCGAGAGTGATGCGATCGCCGCGCTCCGCGCGCGCGACGTGCACGCCACCAAGCCACTCCCGGAGGAACACAACTCGGCGTGGACGCTGCGGCGTCTTCTGGAATCACCAACGATTGCGAGCAAGCGGTGGCTGTACCGTCAGTACGATTCCACCGTGCGCACGAACACGGTGATCGGCCCGGGCGGCGGCGACGCAGCGGTGCTGCGGATTCGCGGATCGGCTAAGGGGCTCGCGGTGAAGACCGACTGCAACGGACGCTATGTATATCTCGATCCGCGTGTCGGCGGGCGCATTGCCGTCGCGGAGGCCGCTCGCAATGTGGCCTGCGTGGGTGCGCGGCCCATGGCCATCACGAACTGCCTCAACTTCGGCAATCCGACCCGGCCGGACATCTTCTTCCAGTTCCGCGAGGCGCTCGCCGGAATGAGCGAGGCGTGCATCGCGCTCGGCACGCCCGTCACCGGCGGCAACGTCTCGCTGTACAACGAAAGCCCCGCAGGCGCGGTGTACCCGACGCCGACAATCGGCATGGTCGGGCTGCTCGACGATGTCTCGCGTGCCACGCCGATGCATTTTCGCGACACCGGCGACGCGATCGTCCTCCTTGGCGAACCGTCCGACGAACTCGGGGCGAGCGAATATCTCGCCTGGATTCATGGCATCGTGGCTGGCGCACCGCCGGCGTGCGACCTGGCGCGCGAACGTGCGCTGGTCGACACGCTGCACGAATGCATTTCCGCCGGACTCCTCCACTCTGCCCACGATTGCAGCGAAGGCGGGTTCGCGGTCGCGATCGCCGAGTGCTGCATCGCCAACCCTCTCGTCCAGCATGGCGCAATGGTCGATCTCTCGGCGTGGAAGGCGCTCGCGCCGCGCGCGCTGCTGTTTGGCGAGGCGCAGGGACGGGCGATCGTCTCGACGGCGGATGCCGAGCGCGTGCTCGCCATCGCGCGCAAACATGGAATGCCCGCGCGTGCGATCGGCGCCGTGAAAGGGCCGGCGGAGGGACTCGTGATCATCGGCGGCCGCCACACGCTCCGCGCCCCACTGGCCGACCTGAGCTCGGCGTACCACGACGCGATCCCCCTTGCGATGCAGCGCGCTCCTGCCGAACAGGTATCCGTCGACCTCGCAATGGGAGCACCGGCCTGATGTGTGGCGTCTTTGGAGTCAGCGGCAATGCATCGGCGGCGGAGCTGGTGCACATGGGGCTCTATTCGCTCCAGCACCGTGGGCAGGAATCGGCGGGGATCGTGGCGGTGCAGAATGGCACTGCGCACGGCCTCCGCGCGATGGGGCTTGTCGGTGAGAAATTCGGCCCCGACGCCATTCGTGGGCTCCAAGGGCCGACCGCGATCGGCCATACCCGCTACTCCACCGCGGGGTCGTCGACGCTCGAGAATGCGCAGCCGGCGCTCGTCAACTTCAAGGGCGGCCACATCGCGCTGGCGCACAACGGGAATCTCGTGAACGCGCCGGAGATCCGGGCGCAGCTCGAAGCGGCGGGATCGATCTTCAGTTCCACGATGGACTCCGAAGTGATCGTGCACCGCCTCGCGCGCTCGAGTGAGACGGTCCCCGAGCAGCAATTGGCCGAGGCGCTGCAAGGGCTCGAAGGGGCATATTCGCTGCTCGTTCTCATCAACGACACGCTGCTCGCGGCACGCGATCCCAACGGCTGGCGCCCGCTCGTGATGGGCAAACTGGGCGACGCGACGATCTTCGCATCGGAGACCTGCGCGCTCGATATCGTCGGCGCGACGCTCGTGCGCGAAGTCCTCCCGGGCGAAATCATCGCGATCGACAAGGACGGCAGCATGCGCACACTCCAACTCGGCGCCGCGCCCGCACTCCACCGATGCGTGTTCGAGTATGTCTACTTCGCACGGCCGGACAGCAGCGTGTTCGGCGGGTCCGTTGACCGGGCACGGCGCGCCCTCGGCCGGCGCCTCGCAGTTGAGCATCCCGCACCGGGCGCCGATCTCGTATTTGCGGTGCCCGATTCGTCCAACGCGGCCGCGTTGGGCTTTGCGGAAGAGAGCGGGCTCGCGCTGGAGCACGCACTGATCCGGAATCACTACGTCGGCCGCACGTTCATCCAGCCGACGCAGGCAGGCCGCGACGCGAAGGTGAAAGTGAAGTACAATCCGGTAAAGGAAATTCTGCGCGGAAAGAGTGTGGTGATGGTGGACGATTCCATTGTGCGCGGTACCACCACGCGCGGGATCGTTGCGCTCGTGCGCGCGGCCGGCGCGCGCGAGGTGCACATGCGCGTGTCGTCGCCGCCAATCACGGGCCCGTGCTGGTACGGCATCGACACGCCGGACAAGGCCCAGTTGATCGCCGCGAACATGAGCCTCGCTGAAATTGCGAAACAGATCGGCGTGGATTCGCTCGGCTACATCTCGCTCGACGGCATGCTCGGCGCCGTGCCCGGCGGTCCGAAGGGCTTTTGTCATGCGTGCTTCTCGGGCCAGTATCCGACGCGCGCGCCGAGCGTAATCGCGAAGAACCGAATGGGCTGACATCGTGAGTTTGCGAATGTCAGCGAGATGACAGCGGACTGAACGCCGCGCACCATTGAGCCGTTAGCACCACAGAAACCCCACCAGGAGCAGCACATCGTGCGCAGCGCCATCCGCTTCGCTGTAGCCGCCGCGTTCGTCGCGGCCGTCCCCGTCGTTGGGCACGCGCAGTTGGCGCCGTCGCCGTTCGACTCCCTGCACTTCCGTTCGATCGGCCCCGCCGCGACCGGCGGCCGCATTCATGACCTGCAGATCGATCCGCACAATCCGGCGATCCTGTATGTCGGTGCGGCCACGGGCGGCATTTGGAAGAGCACGAACAACGGCGTCACGTGGACGGACATCTTTGGCGACCAGCCTGACAACACTTTCGGGTCGCTCGCGATCTTCGAGGGAAACTCGAACATCATCTGGGCCGGCACGGGTGAGAACAACAACAGGCAAAGCTCTTCATGGGGCGGCGGTGTCTATCGCTCCACGGACGCTGGCGCGCACTGGAGCTACCTCGGCCTGCACGACACGCGGTCGATCGGTCGCGTCGTGCTCCACCCGCGCGACCCGAACGTCGCGTACATCGCGGCGGTCGGGAACCTCTGGCGCGGCAACGCCGAGCGCGGCGTGTTCAAGACGACGGACGCCGGCAAGACATGGTCGAAGGTGCTGTACGTCGACACGCTCACCGGCGCGACCGACCTCGTGATGGACCCACGCGACCCCAACGTGCTCTACGCGGCGATGTACCAGCGCCTCAGGAAATCGTGGGGCTTCGACGGCGGCGGCCCGGGGAGCGCGATATACAAGACGATCGACGGCGGTGCAACCTGGAAAAAACTCGAGAACGGGATCCCGGCCGGCGACAAGGGTCGTATAGGCCTCGCGCTCGCGCTCTCGAAGCCCGATGTCCTTATCGCGACGATCGAGCACGCGACGCTCGGCGGTACGTATCGCACGGAGGACGCCGGCGCTACCTGGAAGCGGATGAGCGCCACCGACCCGCGCCCGATGTACTACAGCAAGCCGACGATCGACCCGACCGATGACAAAAGGGTCTGGCTCCCAGGCACGTATATCGTCAAGAGCGAGGACGGCGGCGCGACGTTTCAGGAGGAACCCACTTCTCCGACGTACGATGTGGGATTGAAGACGGACCACCATGTCCTGCGTGTCGATCCGGCGAACCCCGCTCACATCTACGTCGTTGGCGACGGCGGCCTGCACGAAAGCTGGGACATGGGCAAGACGTACATGCGTGTGAACAATATTCCGGTCGGCCAGATCTACCGCATCGCGGTGGACAACCGCGATCCGTACTGGATCTACGCCGGGTTCCAGGACAACCACTCGTGGGGCGGGCCGAGTGCGACGCGCCACTGGATGGGCATCCTCAATCAGGACTGGGTGGAGATCGGCTTCAGCGACGGCACGGGCAAGGCCGTCGACGTCGCGAACTGGCGCAAAGTCTATTCGTCGTCGAGCGGCGGAAACCTCTCGCTCGTGGACCCCGTCACTGGTGACGTTCAGGCGCTGAATCCCCGCCCTCCCGCCGGAGAGCCGCCGTACCGTTACGCGTGGGACGCACCCGTCATGGCATCGCAGCACACGTCGGGCACCGTGTATCTCGGTGCGAATCGCCTCCTGATCTCGCATGACTTTGGCTCGACTTGGTCGCGCACGAAGGATCTCACGCGGTCGATCAACCGCGACACGATGATGATCATGGGCATCCTGGATCGCGACGTGCGCCTCTCGAAGAACGACGGCGACAACGTGAGTCAGATCTCGAACTTCGCCGAGTCACCGCTCGACGCAAAGATCCTCTGGGTCGGCACGGACGACGGCAACCTGCAGCTCACCGTTGACGGCGGCGCGACGTGGACCGAACTGAGCAAGAACATCCGCGGCGTGCGCAACGGCGCATTCGTGGGGAAGATCGTTGCGTCGGGCGCATCGCGCGGAACGGCGTATGTCACGTTCGACGAACATCGCAACGGTGATTTCGCGCCGTACATCGAGCGCACGACCGACTTTGGCAAGACGTGGAAGCCCGTGATCGACGGGCTGCCCGGCGACGATGCGTCGGTGCGCAGCATCGCGGAATACCCAGGGCACGCCAACGTGCTGTTCGCCGGCACGGAGCGTGCTCTGTTCGTCACGCTCGACAGCGGATCGCACTGGAGCCGGTTGAAGGCGAACCTGCCGACAACTATCTACGACGATATCCTGATCCATCCGCGCACCAAGGATCTCGTGCTCGGCACGCACGGGCGGAGCATCTGGATTCTCGACGACGCATCACCGATCGCGAACTGGACGCCGGCGGTCGCCGACGCCAAGGCGCACCTGTTCGCCGTGCCGCGCGCGACGCTGATGCTGTATTGGGAAGACGTCTCGAACATGAATCACTACTTCTACACGGCTGAGAATCCCGCCGAGGGCGCCGCGTTCACCTATTCGCTCGCCCAGCCGGCGTCGAAAGTACGGCTGATCGTGAGCACTTCACTTGGCAAGGTGATCAAGGACGTGAGCGGCCCGACTTCGGCGGGGGTGATACATCGGGTGAACTGGGATCTTCGTTTCCCGCTCCCGCCCGGCCTCCCCACTCGCGGTGGCGGCGGCGGGGGGGAAGGTGGGCCCGGAAGCGAGAAGCCCGGGCAGGTTCAGCTCCCGATTCCCGCGCATGACATTTCGCAGCGCGGCATTCTCGTCGCACCGGGAACGTTCAAGGTCGCTCTCGAAGTGGACGGGGCCATCGTCGGCACGCGGACGTTCGAAGTGCGCGGCGATCCGGCCTCCTCGGTGACGCTCGCGCAGCACAAGGCGCGCGAGGCGGTGGCGATCGAGGTGACAGACCTGCTCGCGAAGGTCCAGTCGCTCTCCGCGCAGCTCGCCGCGAAAAAGGCCTCGGCCACCGGAGATGCCGCCAAAACGATTCAGGCGCTGCAGACCCGGCTCGTGGGTGCCGCCGGCGGCGGGCGCAGAGGCGGCGGCGGCGGACGCGGCGCAGGGGGGCCGCAACCCGTGCGGCAGCAGCTCGCCGCGGTGTTCGGCGCGATGACCATTTCGGGAGCACAAACGGGCACGGTAAACCCGCCGACCGGATCGGTGCGCGCGGAACTGGCTGCGGCCAGGATAGCACTGGCATCTATCGAGAAGGACGCAAAAGCGCTGAAATAAACGCGCACTGTTGAACTTGGGGCTAACCGACCTCCCGCAGTCGCTCGACGAGCTCATTCGCCGACTGCAGGCGATCCTTCGGCTCATAATGCAGCAGCTGGCTGATGAGTCCGGCGACTGCCGGCGTCACGTCAGGAACGAGCATGTTCACCGGCACGGCCGGACCGTCCACCATGCGCGCGACAATTTCCGTCGGCGAGTTCGCGTCGTACGGCGGCAAGCCCGTCAGGCACTCGTAGAGCACAACTCCAACGGCGAACAGGTCGCTCCGCTCGTCCACCACGTTCCCGAAAATCTGCTCGGGGGCCATGTACTGCGGCGTGCCCACGACCATGCCATGGTTCGTAAGCCCTGAATAATTCTCGACGGGGCGCGCGAGCCCGAAATCCGTCACCTTGAGGACGCCGTCGTCGTCCACCAGCAGGTTGGCCGGTTTGATGTCGCGGTGGATGATCTGCTGAGCGTGGGCCACAACGAGCGCCTCCGCGAGCTGCGTCCCGATCGCCAGCGACGAGGCGACGGAGAGGCGCCCATGCGACTCGATCAGTCCCTCGACCGTGATGCCCTGCACGAACTCCATCGTGAGGAAATACAGGCCGTTCCATTCCCCAAGGTCGTGCGAGCGCACGACGTTCGGGTGCGTAATCCGCCGCGCGAGCCGCGTTTCCATCTTCAGGCGGTCGATCAAGCCGGGGTGCGTGTTGACCAGTTCCGCCCGGACCACCTTGATGGCGATGTCCTCGTCGAGCTCGCGGTCTCGCGCCCGGTACACCACGCCCATCCCGCCGCGCCCGATCTCATCGACGATCTCGTAACGCTCGGCCAGCAGATAGCCTGGGCCGAGCACCTCATCGCCGAGCAACGCGATCGGCTCGATCGAAGACGTGGACTTCGATTTCCGGATTGTCTGCTTGAGATTCCGGACACGCTGCTCGAGCTTTGCCGCCCTCGATTGCCATGCCGAAGCGACACGGTCAAAGACGCGCGCCAGGCGGCCCAGCGGGTCATCGCTCGCCGCCAGTAGAGAGAGAGAGCCCGGCCTGTACGTCGCCGATTCGACTTCCTCGGCGGCAACCGTGAGCTTGGCCACGCGGCTGAGATAGGTGATTTCGTGATCGCGCAGCTGCTTCCGCTCGAGTGAGGCGCGCACGCGGGCCTGCAGCATCAGGCTGTTGAAGGGCTTGGCGAGGTGATCTTCGGCGCCGAGTTCGATGCAACGCACGATGCTGTCGGTGTCGTCGAGCCCTGACACGACGATCACGGGGATGTCGCGTGTGTCGGGGTTCTCCTTGAGGCGGCGGAGGAGCTCGAAACCGTCGCATTCCGGCATCTCGATGTCACTCAGGATCACGTCCACTTTCCGCGACTCCGCAATAGCGATCCCTTTCAGGCCGTTATCCGCGTCGACCACCTCGTAGCCGAGCCGTTTGAGCAGGCGGATGAGACTTTGGCGCGGAGCGTCCATGTCGTCCACGACGAGCAGCAGCGGGACCTGCGCGTCCGCCGCGACCTTGGGCTGCGCGGCCGCACGCGCACCAGGTGAGGACGCCCGCACGTCGGGCTCCACTACTACGGGCATCATCTCGGTTTCGTCGCTCCCGAGGCGCAGGGCGGCATCGCGCACCGCGCGCGCATCGTCGAGCAGGAGCTCGTCGTCGACGTCGGTGGGCACGAGTCCGATCAGGCGCGTCATCGCCTGCACGACGCGATGCTGCGGCTCGCGCAGTTCCGCATTCATTGCCACGATGTCGCTCGGCGAGAGCACCACACCCGGCGCGTAGAAGCGGCGGTCGACGATCGCGCGCAGCTGGTGGCCCGCAAGAAGCGCCTCGCCGATGGCCTCTCGCCAGAGACGCCACTCCGGCTGCGCCGTGTCCGAAAGCAGGATCTCGCAGTCGCTCACGATCCGGTGGGCGGCCGAGCGGACTCGCCGGCGAAGCTGTGCCGACTGGCGGGCGCGCACGTCGGAGTCGGTCACGGTGCCGCGCTCGGCCCGGGGAGTTCGATCCAGAACCGGCTCCCTTCGCCGGGAACCGACCGGACGCCGACACGGCCACCCATGCGTTCCACAGCTTTTTTCACGATAGCCAGTCCGATTCCGGTTCCGGGATAGACGTCATTCTGGTGAATCCGCTCGAAAACACCAAACACGCGCTCCTGGTGGGTAGGCTCAATGCCGATCCCGTTGTCCTCGACCCATAAACGTATCAGTCCGGCCTCGTGTTCAGCGTGGAGGCGGATTGTCGGCGACCGTCCCTTGGGAACGAATTTCAGCGCGTTCGCGACGAGATTCGCGACAGCCTGGACGAGCGTCGCGCGATGCCCCAGCACCGACCGGAGCGGGCTCGAAACATCCACCGCGGCTCCGGACGAGGCGATGTCGGCTGCAAGCTGATCGAGCGCGTCATGGGCGATCTCGTCGAGGTCCAGCGGCGCCAGACTCACGGCCGCGCGGCTGATCTTCGAATAGTCGAGCAGGTCGCGAATCAGCTGGTCCATCCGGCTCGCCGCGGCGATGACGCGCTTCGCGTAGTCCTTGCCGGCAGCGTCCAGCTGCTGGCCGTTCTCCTCCAGCAACGCCTGGCTGAAGCCGTGAATCGCCCGCAGCGGCGCGCGCAGGTCGTGCGACACGGAATAGCTGAACGCCTCGAGGTCGGTGTTCTTCCGTTCGAGCTCCTCGATCAACAGGGCGCGCGCCTGCGCGAGTTCGCGCGCCGCCTGCGCCTCGGCGTCATCGATCTCCTTGCGCAGCAGATCTTCGCGGATGCGACGGTTCTCATCCTCGAACTGTCGCCTGCGGATCTGCGCGCGCACGCGCGCTTTCAGGACGCCGAACTCACTCGATTTCGAGATGTAGTCATCTGCGCCGGCGGCAAGCCCCTGGATCATCGCCTCCCTGCTGTCCATCGAGGTCAGCATAATGAGGGGGACATCGCGGACGACCGGCGCGCTCTTGATTCTCCGGCAGGTCTCCTGGCCGCCCAGGCCGGGCATCATCAGGTCGAGCAGGATGCAGTCCATCGGCTGAACCGCAATCAGCTCGAGCGCTTCCTCACCAGACCGCGCGAGGACCACATCATATCCCTCGCCGCGCAGCGCATCGGTGAGCTCGTTGAGGTACGTGGGACTGTCGTCCACGGCCAGGATCTTTTTCGGGCCGAGCGCGCTCCGCATGTCATCCCCACCCGTCCTCGCGGAGGTCCGCCGGAGCACGGCAGCCAGCTTCGCCAAAATGACCTCGATCTCCTCCTCTTTGCGCACGAACGTGTCGGCGCCGGCATCGAGCGCGCGCAGTTCGGCGCCCTTGTCTTCGGATGCCGTCATGAGGACGCATGGCACGTCCCGCAACGCCGCATCCAGCCGGACGTGGCGGATCACGCTTGGCCCGTCGATCCCCGGGAGGACGCCGTCGACGACGATCGCGTCCGGGCGGACCGCGGCCGCGGCGCGCAGCCCCTCCTCGCCTGTCGGCGCGATCAGCACCTTGTGACCGGCGGATTCAAACGCGACCCGCAGCGCTTCACGGAACGTGACGCTGTCGTCGATCACGAGAATCGTCATGGCGCCGCCTGAGGACCGCTCGCGGGTCTGCAGCAGCTCGCGCACGCGCGCAACGAGGTACCCGACGTCGTATGGCTTCCCCACGTATTCGTCTGCCCCGGTGCGGAGGCCACGCGCGCGATCCTTGACCTCGGCCTCCGACGAAAGCATCACGACAACGGCCGACGCACCGATCGCCGAGTGCCGGATTTCCTCCGTAAACTCCACACCGTTTCCGTCCGGCAGGAGTACGTCCAGCACGAACACGCGCGCCTCGCCGCGCGCGAGCGCCGCGCGCGCTTCAGCGACAGTGGCACAGGGGGCGGCCCGAAAGCCGGCTGCGTCGAACGCGTCCGCAAGGTCCATGCGGACGGTGAGGCTGTCGTCCAGAATCACCACGGTCTCGTTCACGATTTCCGTCCTGCGCCAGGTTTCCCGAGAAGCGTTCCGAGCGTCTTGGCGATCTCGCGCAGCGGAAGCTCGCGTGCCGCTGCTCCGAGGCGCACAGCTTCGCGCGGCATTCCATACACAACGGAGGAAGCCTCGTCTTGTGCGATCGTGAAGGCGCCGTTGTTGCGAAGGTCGAGCAACCCCGAGGCGCCATCACGCCCCATTCCGGTCAACAGGCAACCGACCGCGGATGGTCCGAACTCTCGCGCGACCGACTCGAACAATACGTCGATCGACGGCCGGCACGAGTGCCGCGGCGGGTCCTGGGTGAGGCGCAGGCGGCCGTCCTTCACGATGAGGTGATGGTCAGCCGGCGCCATCGTGATGGAGCCAACCCGGTCGCTCAGCCGGTCGCCGTCGCGCGCATACGCCACGCGGATCTCCGTTTGCGCGTCGAGCCACTCCGCAAACGCGGCGGCGAACGGTTCGTCAATGTGCAGCACAAACAGCACCGGCACCGGCAGCGGTGGTCGCAGTGCGCGCAAGATCTCGAGGATCGCGCCAGGGCCACCGGTGGACGCACCGATGACCACGAGCTCGCAGCGATTGCGCGGTGCGACCGACGAAATCGGCGCGACAGGCGTTCGCACGTCGGGACGTCCCTGCCCAAGCGCAGCGAGACTCGCCCTCGGGTGCGTCACGACCCGGATCCGCGCGACCATCTTGAGCGCCGATATAAAGCGCGCCTCCCATTCTCCGGCGGGTTCGTCGCCGCGGGGCTTTTCGAGCACGTCGACCGCACCGGCCGCCAGTGCCTCGTATGTCTTGAAGAGCTCTCCGCGGTTGGTCGACGACGACACGATCAAAATCGGCGTGGGGCAGTGTGCCATGATATACTCGGCCGCGCCAAGCCCGGTCATGACCGGCATCATCATGTCCATGGTCACGACGTCCGGCCGCAACGCCATGCAGCGCTCGATCCCCTGCTTGCCGTCTTCCGCCTCGCCGACGACCTGCATGGCTGGGTCCGCGGCAAGCACGTCGCACAGTCGGCGGCGCACCGTGAGCGAGTCCTCCACGACGAGCACGCGGACAGGCGGCGTCACGAGATCAGCGTGCGGATGCGATCGAGCAGCATGTTCTGGTCGAACTCGCTCTTGATGATGTAATCCTGTGCGCCTGCGTCCTTCCCGCGCTGGCGATCTTCGGGCGCGTTGCGCGAGGTCACGAGGATCGCCGGCACACGGGCGAGCGCGGGATCCGCGCGAAAGCGCTCGATCAACGTGAAGCCGTCGATTCCCGGCATCTCCACGTCCACCAGAAACAGCGCAAAGATGTTCCCGCGCGCGATGACCAGCGCCTCTTCTCCGGATGTGGCGACCTCTACGTCATAACCGGCGGACTCGAGAATGCTTCGCTCGAGCATGCGCGTGGTAAGTGAATCGTCCACGACGAGTATGCGGTGACGCACGGCCTCGGCAGTCGGTATTTCCCCCGCGCCGTCGCGCGCGGTGGCGACGAGACCGTCGGGATCGAGAATCAGGATGGGATCGCCGACGTCATCGAGCGTCGTGCCGGCGACGACACGCGTCACTGGCGCGAACCTGGGCAGCGGGCGCATCACGATCTGGGTGGTGCCAACGACTCGGTCGACGCCGAACGCCGCGACTCCCGCCCGGCCGCGCACGACGATGATCGACAGCGCCGCCGCCACGGCGGGCACGCGCCCGGTCGTCGCCGGACGCGGCAGTGCCGCCAGCGGAATCGCCTCGCCGTCGAGCAGCACCGACTCGCGCATCTCCGTGCGGACGATGTCGTCGCGCGCAAGCCGCCGCGCGCCGAGTACCGCGTCCACGGGAATCGCGAGCACCGCACCGCCGGCCTCCACGACAAGCGCGGAGAACGACGCGACGGACACCGGAACAACGAGTTCGATGGTAGTTCCCTGCCCGGGCTCCGTGCGAGCGGTGGCCTCGCCGCCCAGCCGCTCCGCGGCCTCACGCAGGACATCGAGGCCGATGCCGCGCCCCGAGACATTCGTGACACTCGTCGAGGTGCTTAGGCCGCCGCGCATGAGCAAACGGAGAAGGCCGGCAGAATCCGGCGTGTCATCGGCGGGAAGCCCGTTCCGGCGCGCCGCGCGCAGAACCGCCGCCAGGTCAATGCCGGTGCCGTCGTCCGCACAGGTAAACGACACGAGGCGCCCCCGCTGCGAGACCTGCATTCGCACGTGCCCGTCCTCACTCTTGCCGGCGGCGCGCCGCGCGTCACCGTTCGCCTCAATCCCATGCGCGACGGCATTGCGCACGATGTGCAGGAACGCGCGCTGCACAACGTTCAGCACGAACGTGTCCACGCGGACGTCGCCGCCCGACGCCTCGAATGTCACGCGCTTCTCGAGCGTGCGCGCAACGTCCCGGGCGGCACGCTCGAGGAACGGAAAGAGCGCACGCGACGGAGTCAGGCGAAGCCGCTCGGCGGCGACGCGCACCTCACGAAGCTCGCGATCGAGCTGTTCGACGCCGGCCCCGAGGGCCGCCGTTCGCCGCGCGCCCTCCGTCTCCGCGAGCGACTGCCGAAGCACGCTCAGCCGAACCTGTGCCTCGAACACGCCCGCGAGGAGCGAGTCGAGATCGCCGGCCTCGGGACGAAATGCGGCGAGCGGTTCCTCCGCCTGCTCCGCCATATCGCCCGCGGACGGCGCGTCGACGGGCTTGGTGTCGGAGGCCGTCGCCAATCGCGCGACTGCCCGCGTGATCGCGTCCACGATCTGCAACACTCTGTCTATCGCGGCACGCGGCGCCGGCATCGATGCATCGCGCACCACGGCAAGCGCATCTTCCAGGGCGTGCGCGTGCTCCGCGATCTCCGGCTGGCGCACGACACGCGCTGCGCCCTTGAGCGTATGGGCCAGTCGCAGCATCGGCGCGACCGTCTCCGCGCCCGGCGCCCCGTTCTCAAGCGCGAGCACGCCCTGCCCGAGCTGGTCGAGGATGTCGCGCGCTTCGACGCGGAAGTACTTGAAGCGGTCTTCCGCCATCCGTTACGCGCCAACCCCCGGGTGCACCAGGCGCAGCAGGTCCTTCGAAAGCGTCGCCAGCTGAATGGCCGTTTGCTGCGTCTGGCCCGAGCTAATCTCCGTCTCCTTCGACGCCTGCGCAACATTGCCGATCGCGTCGTTCACCTGCTCGACCGCGGTCATCTGCTGCTTGGTGGACAGCTCGATCTCGCGAGCTGCTTCCGTCGTGGTGCTGACGAACCCCGCGATCTGCTTGAACGACGCGGCTACGTGACCGAACTGCTTGGAGCCCGCGTCAACCGCCTTGGAACCCGTTTCGGTCGCCATGACGGTCGTGTTTACGGCGCCGCGGACATCCTCGATCAGTCCACGAATCTCCTTCGCCGACCCGGCGACGCGGTCTGCGAGCTTTCGGATTTCCTCAGCCACCACCGCGAATCGCTTCCCCGCCTCGCCCGCGCCCGCCGCCTCGATCGTCGCGTTGATGGCCAGAATGTTCGTCTGCTCCGCGAGCTCCGCGACGATCTCCACCACCGAGCCGATCTGCTGCGACTTCTTCCCGAGCTGGAGCATATGGTTGACGATCAGGTCCACCTGTCTGCGGATTCCGCCTATGAACTCGTGTGCCGTGTCGACGGTTTCATCGCCTGACTTCGCCGCTCGCGCCGTCTCGCCCGCAATCTCGGCGACGCGATGGGCGCTCTCGGTGATCTGCCGCGACGTCGCGAGCAGTTCGCTGATCGTCGTGCTGATTTCGCTCATCGCGGTCGATTGCTCCCGCGACCCCGTCGCCTGCTGCGTGGACGCCGACTGGAGTTCGGCCGAGGAGCTCTGTACCTGGCCGACGGCCGTGCCGATCTGCTGCGTCAGTGTCCGTGTGAGGAACACGCCCACTCCGAGCACGAACAGGAACGCGACGACCGTTCCCACAACGATCGTCGTCCGCGCCCTGCGGGCGGCTGCGTCCGCCTCGTCGGCGCGCTGCTTCAGGAGGGCGCGCTCCACCGCGTCCATCTCCCCGAGGATACGGCGAACATCGTCCATGGCCTGCTTTCCCGTGTTCGTCGATATCTCCTTCTCGGCCGTCGCGAACCCCGACTTGCGGCGGATATCGATGATGCGCTTGAGTTCGGCGAGCTTCGCCGCCACAGGCGGCTCGAGGTCGTCGATGTGCTTCTGCTGGACGGCGTTGTCGACGGTGAGATCGCGCAACTCCCTGATAGTCTGGGTCACCGAAGCTGACCCGCTCTTGTATGGATCGAGGTACGCCTCCTCACCCGCGATCACATAGCCCCGCTGACCGGTCTCCGCGTCCTGCATCTCGCTGAGCACCGTCGTAAGCCGCTCGAGCACGACATGACTGTGCGTGGCAAGCGCGCTCGATTCCGTGAGGGTGTTGACGCTACGGTACGCAACGAGACCGATGGCCAACACGGGCACGAGCGCGACGGCGAAACCGAATGCGATTTTACGTCCGAATGTCCACATCTTCACTCCTCAGAAATGATCCGTCAGGTTCCGGCGCTGTCCGCGGTCTTGCGTGCAATACTTGCCATCAGGGAGGCGACGTCCACGATCGGGTACGTGCCGCCGAATTCCATGAATGCATTCACGTGCAGTCGCGACGCGCCGGTGTCGTCGCGCGCGCGGCTCACCACCGAGTCCGGCGTGACGCTCACGAAGCCATCGAACCCCTCGAAGGCGAGTCCCACCGACTCCGGGGCCGCCAGGACGATCCACCGGGGCGACACCGCCCTCGGGTGGCCGAGCAACATCGCGAGGTCGTAGACCGGCTGCACCGTGCCGCGGAACCCCGCGATTCCCAGCAGTTCGGGCACTGGGCTCGGCGCCCACGAGATCCGCTTTCCGGTGACCAGACCCGAAACAGAGCTGAGGCGCAGCGCATATCGGTCCGCTCCGATTCGTATCCTGAGCAGGTTCTCGGCGGCCTCGGCCCGCAGTACCGGCGCCGTCGCGAAGGAAAGGTCGAACGCTTCGCGGAGCTCCGCCGCGCGATCATCGCTTGCGCGGCTGGTCACGATCTCCCCCCGGCGCCCGCCAGCTCCGTCCGGCAAAGCGCAAGAAGGGCTTCGCGACTGAAGCCTCCTCCGTAGAGCAGAAGGCGCGACGCGTCTTCGCGCTCGAGCAGCGGCAGGGCGCGCGAGAGTTCGCGCTGCGCGACGTCGCGGTCACCAGACCGCACGGCCATCAGCCCCAGATGCAGCGGCGGCATCGCGAACTCTGGGTCGAGATACGCGGCCGCCTGATCGTGATGCGCGGCACGCAGCGGATCATCCGCGCCGTCGCGGCAGAGGGCCAGAAGGTAGTGCGCTCCGGCGCTCAGCGCGTCGAGGTCCAGCAGGAGGCGACAGGTATTCTCGGCTGCGCCCAGCTCCCCGCGATGCACGTACAGCGCGGCGCGGAGCAGCATGACGTCAGGGTCGCGCTCCGATTCCACGGACACCGCCGGCATGGTCGCGAGCGCCTCGGCAAACCGCTCTTCGCGCAGCAGTTCAAGCGTCTGCGTCCGATCCCACGCAGCTGCCCCCGTTGGCGCGACGGCGGCACCGTCGGCGGCGAGAGACCAGCGCGGTGCAGGAGCGGCGCTCGTGAGCGACTCGATGCGCCGCGTGGCCGCGCCGATCGCGTCGAACCAGGCAGTCCCGCTGACAGGTTCACGCGGCGCGGAAGATGCACCGACGCTCGTCGCCTCTGCGCGCAGCGCGACGGGGACTGCGTGTCCCATCTGGTCCTTTCTGCGGTAGTAGAACGTTTCGTGCGTGTGCTCGAGGCTGAAATCGCCTGACAGCCCGCGGAGCGTCTCGGCGTGCCCGAGAAACAGGTAGCCGCCCGGCGCGAGCGCGCCCGCAACTCGCGCGACTGCCGCGCGCGCCTGCTCCGGCGTGAAGTACATGAGCACGTTGCGAAAGAACACAATGTCAAGGCTGTCCGGCCGCCAGAACCGGGAGTCGTCGTCGAAGATGTTGCGAACCTCGAAGCGCACTGCGGTGCGCACGCGGTCGTCGAGGATGAAGTCACGGCCCGCCGGCCTGAACCAGCGCTGCTGCTCGAGCGGTGAGGTCTCGCGCAGCGCCCACGCGGTGTACGTGGCACTGCCGGCCCGCGAAATCGCGGCTGGATTCGCGTCGATGCCGACGATCGACACCTCGCACGAGCGGTCCACGGCGTCGCGCGCGACCATCGCAAGGGTATACGCCTCCTCTCCGGACGCACAGCCCGCTGAGAGGATCCGAAGCACCCGTTCTCGCGGCCGTGCTGCGAGGCGTTCGGGGATCGCCACCTCGGCGAGCGCCCGGTATTGATCGCGGTTGCGAAAGAAATACGTCTCGGCAACCGTGAGTTCCTGGGCCAGCGCACCGGCCTCTGCCGGCGACGGCTCGCGCTCCAGCGCCGCGACGTATGCCTCCGCGCGGAGCGACGCCGCCGCCGCACGCCGCCTGAGCACATCCGAGAGGAGTCCCGCGTTGGAGTCGTCGAACGAAAGACCGAGGCGCTGCGCGATTACCGCGCGAAAACGCTCAACGTTCGTCCGCTCCACCTGCTCGATCACGTGGTGTCACCAGAGCGCTGCACGGCGAGCGCCCACACTTCATCGGTGGCGATTTTCGCTGCCGAGAGCACGAGCAGGAGCTCCTGGTCCAGTGCGCCGACGGATGCAACGACATCATCCCGGGCCTGTTTCAGGAGCGGTGGCATCGCTGCGACTGTCTCCGCGGGGACGTCGACAATACCGGCCACTGCGCCGACGCTCAATGCAACGCGCCTCGACCCTGTCTTCACCGTCACAAAGCGTGTTACCTGCGACCCCGTGCTGCCGAAGAGCAGCGCCTCGGCGTCCACCACCGGGATCGGCGCCCCACGCACGATTGCGACGCCGCGCACGAACGGCGGCATGCCGTTGATCGCCTCGACCGGGAGTGGGCGCATCGTCTCCTCCACCTGCGCAAGCGGCAACGCGCACGACACGTCACGCACGCGGCAGAGGAGGAATCGAGAAGGCATACAGCGATAGTACGGACGGGTGCGTTGCGGTCGCAAGCACCTCGCCAGGGGAACCTTCGTCTTTTTCAGAGGGAGATCGGGCGGAATTGCGCCACTTGTAGCACTCGCGTGTTTTTGGCACGGAATCTTCCTGAAACAACGACGCGGCGCCAAACCTGGGCGCCGCGTCGCATTTGGTCGTCTTCCTTTCAGTGGAGGCGGGGAGATTCGAACTCCCGTCTTGCATAAGATCTTCCGCAGCGTCTACGTGCGTATCCCGCCGATTGATGTTTCCAGCAGCTGGCCGGCAGGCCGCCCACCACTGGATGAGCCTTCCAAGATTTCGCGGAACGACGGAAGGCGCGCCGCCCCACTAGCCCAGATTTGCGTTACGTGAGGGTCGCCCCGGGCGGGCTACCGTTCACGCACTGCCACGGTAAAGCCTAAGCTTTACGCAGCGAGAGCGAAGTTTGAGTTCGCAGTTGAGAATTTCCCGAGTGTTTTACCAGGAACCCGAGGACCTGGGCACGCTGCCACGGGGCCACCTACACAATCGAAACCAGTCGCCCCCTTGCAACATCCTCAATATAACACCACGGCATAGCGTTCGGACGCCACCTATCAGACAAGAGCACTGTCAGATAGTTGCCGTTTCTGAGAGGCGTCGTCGGACGGCTATGCCGTTAATCTCACGCGGTCCTCACGCAGTTGCGCCCCTCTCCCTTGGCCCGGTACAGCGCACGGTCGGCCGCTTCCAACAGCTGCTTGCGTTTCACAGTCCCGGCTCCCGCCGCATAGGTCGCGACGCCAAAGCTGGCCGTGACCGTGAGGTCGCGATCGTGCCACCGAACCTTCAGCGCCTCGACCTGCGACCGCAGCCGCTCGGCGAGTTCCATGGCTCCCGCGCCATCCGTCTGCTGCAGCACAATGCAGAACTCTTCACCCCCGATTCGCGCGCACACCTCCGTGCTGCGAGCCTTTCCGCGCAGGACCCGCGCGATCGCCTGGAGGACCTTGTCGCCCGCGTGGTGCCCGTACGTATCGTTCACGCTCTTGAAATGATCGACGTCCGCAAGGACGAGCGCGCAACTGCCTCCGTACCGGTCAGTTTGATCGAGGGTCCGCTTGAGTTCCTCGTCGAAAATCCACCGGTCTGGCAGCCCGGTGAGCTGATCCATATGTGCCTCGGTACGCACCTGCTCCATTCCCCAGGAGCCCTCCAGCGCAGCGCCCGCCAGTTGGGCAAAAAGCCCGGTCGACCTGAGGTCACTCGGACGCATTGCACCAGGATCCGTCGCACCGATAACGATCGCTCCGATTGTCTTCCCGCGCCGGCGCATCGGGTGCACGCTCAGCGCACGGCATGGTGGGAACAGCGCGATCTCATTGAACAGCTGGCCTTGCCCAACGATGGCGGCGGTCTCCGCATACTGCTTCCATTGACCGTCGACGCACGCGGCGCCGACGATCGACGCGGCGAGCACTGGAGCGGCGGGCTGTGGAGCCGGCGCCGGATAGGACGGCGTCGCAAATCGGACGACGCCAGCCTGATTGTCGGCATCCCATTGGACCAGCGCCGCGAAGCTCGCGCCGCTCGCCTCGAGCGCGCGCTCGGAGACCACCTTCTCGAGTTCCTGACGCGTGGCGTCCGCACTCAACTCCTGCGACGCGCGCACCAGAAAACGAAGCCACCGACTCGTGCGCGCACTCGCATTCCGCGTGAGCTGCATCTCGACGAACTGCGTGAGCCGCTCGGCGTGGCGAGGCAACCACAGCTTGAGATCCCCGCGCGAGCTGCGAATGCCTCCAGCGGAGTGGGCGACGATCGCGCCTGACGTGGTGCTGCCGCCCTGAAGGGCTGCGACCTCGTGAAGCGACACGCGCGCTGCAGCGAGCGCCGGGCTGTCGTCGGCGCCGTCAAAACTCACCATGCCCTCGGCCGCAGCCCAAGCAACGAGGTCGCGCTGCTGCGCCGTACCCCACGGCTCGCGCGGCGGCGCTCCTTTATGATTCCATGCGATACCGACGAACGGCGCGCTGTCGTCGCGGCGCATCAAGAACATGACGTCGTCGGCGCCGTGCTGCGCGCCGATGTCGCCGAGGTAGCCGCGCAGATCATCCGCGAGTTCACGCTCTTGCGACTCAGCAACGTCGTCAGGGTTCGCAGGGTCGCGCACCGACTCGAGCAGCGACGCGCGCACTCCTCGGCCAGGCGTTCCGCGGTCGCCGATGCGCATCGGGTACGTGGCGCCGGAATCTCGCGACGCAGTGCGTTTGCGACGGCGGCCCGTGTACCACACCCGTACGGCGAAGGCGGCGACTGCCCCCGCCAGGAACGCCACGAAATAGCCGGTCACCGTTCGCCCAGTATTCTCGCGGCCGCCATCGCGGCGCCGAACCCGTTGTCGATGTTACAGACGGTCACGCCGGCGGCACAGCTGTTGAGCATCGTCAGCAGAGCCGACAACCCCGCGAAGCTCGCGCCATAGCCGACGCTCGTCGGAACCGCGATCACCGGCGTGCGAACGAGGCCGCCAACGACGGATGGCAGCGCACCATCCATCCCCGCGACGACGATCACGACCGCCGCGTCCCTCAGGGCCTCATGCTGCGCGAGCAAGCGATGAATCCCCGCAACGCCGACGTCGGTGAGACGTGCCACCGCCGCACCGAGCGCGCCGAGTGTCTCCGCCGCTTCTTCGGCGACCGGAAGATCGCTCGTGCCCGCGGTCACGATCAGCACGGTCGTTCCCGTTACCGCCTGCACCCCCGCCGTGCCGGGGAGATGCGCCGTGCGCGCGAGAGCATTGATCCGCACACGAGGAAACTTCGCCGTGAGCGCCGCCCGCACGGCTTCCCCAGCACGGGTCACCAGAAACCCATCGTCATGAGCGGCGAGGCGTTCACAGATCGCCACCACCTGCTCCGCGGTCTTCCCCTCGCCGAACACGACTTCCGGGTAACCGGCGCGCAGCGCCCGATGATGGTCGATCGTGGCAAAGCCAAGTGACTCAGCGGGTGGCGCATCGAGATGAGAGAGCGCCTGGTCGATCGAGGCCCGTCCCGCCGCAACATCTTCGAGCAGCGCACGGACCCGCTCGCGGATCATGCGTGCTCGGCCTCGACCAGTTCGTCGTCCAGTTCGCGCGAGTCGTCCGGAACGTCGCCACGCACCCGCATCGCCAGATAATCGGCGAATATTCCTTCGACCTCGCCGAAGCCGTTCACTTGGTGCAGGCGTTTGCGCAGGTCCGCGGAACCCGGCAACCCCTTCACGTACCAGCCGAGGTGCTTGCGGAACTCCAGCGCCGCACCGACCGGGTCAATCTCGTATTCCTGGACCATTCGAGCATGCTGAAGTGCCGTGTCGAAGCGCACGGCCACGGGAGGCGCCGGAGGGAGCGGAAGCCCCGACAAGAGCGCACGCGTTTGGTCGAATATCCAGGGCTGGCCGAACGACCCGCGCGCGATCATGACCCCGGCGCAGTTCGTCTCGCGGTGCATGCGATACGCGTCGTGCGCGGTCTTGATGTCGCCGTTGCCGATCACGGGGATGTCGAGCGCGTCCACGAGCTTCGCGATCTCCTCCCAGCGCGCGCTCCCCGAATACATCTGCGTCCGGGTGCGCGGGTGGAGGGCGATCGCCTTCACGCCGGCGTCCTGGCAGCGAAGGCCGATCGTGACGGGGTCGCGCATCTCTTCGTTCCAGCCACTGCGGATCTTGCACGTCACCGGCAGGTGCGTCGAGCGCGCAACGGCCTTGATGACTTCCTGCACGAGGCCGAGATCCTTGAGGCACCCGGATCCGCCGTTGCGCCGCACGACTTTCTTGACCGGGCAGCCGAAGTTGATGTCAATGAACTCAGGCTGGAACACGTCGGTCACGAGCGCGGCCGCCTCACCCATGGGACCGGCTTCCCCGCCGAAAATCTGCACGCCGATCGTCCGCTCGTCGGCGCCGAACCGGAGCTTGCTCAGCGTCGCTTCGTTTTCGCGACGGATACCTTCGGCAGACAGGAATTCCGTCACCACCACGTCCGCGCCAAAACGCCGGCAGAGGCGCCGGAACGGCGACTCAGAGACCCCGGCCATGGGCGCCAGAAAAAGCGGCACCTGATGGGACACGGAATACGGGAAAGTGGGCATTTGACGGAAGCTAAACCCGTCGCCAAATGCTTGCAATATCACGATTTGACGCTTCTTTGCACGAGCATTACCTTGCCCCATACCCACGAACCAGCCGAAGCACGCACCCCGCGCGCCCGAACACGAGGAACTGCATGGAACTGCGCGAGTTTTTTTCCGAGGACGCCGTCAAACTGAACCTCGACGGCACCACGAAAGATGATGTCCTCAAGGAACTCATCGCCCTGCTCGGCCTGGACGAGAAGAACGAGGCGATGCTCTTCAAGATGCTGAAGCGTCGTGAGAACCTCGGCTCCACCGGCATCGGACGCGGGATCGCGATTCCCCACTGCCGGTCGCTCGTGGTCAACAAGCTCCGGGTGGCGTTCGGCCGCAAGCGCGACGGCGTCGACTTCAAGGCAATCGACGAGAAGCCGGTCTATTTCTTTTTCCTGATCGTCGCGCCGCCGTTGGAGGTGTCCAACCAGTATCTGCCGGTGCTTGGCAAGATCGCGCAGTTCTCAAAAGAAGCCGACGTCCCCGAGCGGCTGCTGAGTATCTCGCAGCCGGGCGAGTTCATGAAACTGCTGGAGGAAAAGGGCGTCTAGCGCCTTCCGCGCGCCGTCATTTTGACGGCGCCGCGACGACGACCGGCACTTCCTTCACCACCGGACTGGGTGTCATCAGCCACTTCCTTTGCCCAGTGGCCGTTGCGCGCACGATCGCCGGCCCCGGACGGAAGTGCGCGAGGAACTCCGGTGTGAACGACGGCATCATCGTCCCCTGACGGATGCGCGGGTTGAAGAACGCTTGATGCGCGGGCACGATGCGAAGCGTCGAGAGGGTCTCGTGACGTTCGCCCTGCACCATCTCGAGCTTCACGTCCACGATGGTCACTCCCGAGGTCACCACCTCGACCAGCGCCGGAATTCCTGGGCGTATGTCGTCGCTCACCACACGCAGTTCGAGCGTCCGAACCTGGACCCAGGCGCGGTACACCGCCCACGCGCCGACCGCCGCGTAGAGAAGCGCGAGGATGAGGACGACGCGCTGGAGGACACGCATAAAGCGCGAGTCGATCCAGCGGGGCTTCGAGGATCTCTGGATTGCCGTGGCCATAGCAGGAATTCTAGCGGATTGTGGCGAGCGTCGGCGCGTTCTGAGATACGGGTGAGAGGCTTTGGGAGTGGGGTTATTGGTCATTGGCTGTGGGACAAGGCCTCGGTGAGAGTCGCCGTCTCCCAAGGCCAACAACTAAGAACCCCACTCCCAAAGCCTCTCACCCAAACCCGACTCGTCGTGCTGTAAGCTATGCGCTCTGAACTACCGCCCACTCAGCGGACTCGTCAATCTGCAGCCGTCTGATATCCTGCCGCAGCCGCCAGCGCACGCGGAGCAGCTGGATCGTCGCCGCGACCATCAGCGCCCCGACGTACCCCCACCACACGCCCTGCGGCCCAAAGCCCGCGCGAAATGCGAGCCACAGGCAGAGCGGAATCCCGACGCCCCAGAACGCGAGCAGGTGCAGCAGCATCGGCACGCGCGTATCGCCCGTGCCGCGCAGCACGCCGGTGGCCACGGCCTGCACGCCGTCGAATAGCTGGAAGATGCCCGCAATGAAGATCAGCGATGCGGCGGTGGCGATTGTCGTAGGATCGTGCACAAACAGCATGGCCAGCGCTCGCGGCATTGTCAGGAACAGAATCGCTGCGACCGCCATGAATCCCGTGCCGACTGCCAGTGCGGCGACCGCGTCCCTCTTCGCCGCTGAAAGATCTTCGCGGCCAATGGCACGGCCCACCATCGCCGCCGCCGCCGCCGAGACGCCCATCGGGAACATGAACGTCAGCGCGGCAAGATTGATGGCGACCTCGTGCGCGGCGAGCGGCACGGCGCCGAACCACCCCAGCGCGATCGCGCCGCCGGAAAACACAGCGATCTCCAGCCAGCTCTGCAATCCGACTGGGACGCCGATGCGTGCCATCCGTATCAGGGGTGCAATGCGGTTTGATTCACGGCGCCACGGGATGATCGCGCGTTTGAGGTGCCGCCACCCAAACCAGGCGACGAGCACGAACATGAGCCACCGGCTGATCACGGTCGAAATCGCCGAGCCTTGCACGCCAAGCGCCGGAAAACCGAAGTGCCCGTAGATGAGCACATAGTCGAGCGCGAAATTCACGACGTTCGACACGACGATCGCGATCACCACCGGCCGCGTCTCGGCCATCGCCTGGAGCGACTGGCGCAGCGCGTAGAACAGGTAGAACGGCACCATGCCGGCGATTGATATTCGCGAGAACGTCGCGGCGACGGGCGTGACGTCCACCGGCTGGCGCAGCACCGAGAAGAAGAACTCTCCGGGGATGAGCAGCAGCGCCGACGGCACGCTGAGCGCGAGCGCCATGAGGATGCCTCGCTGAACGCCGCGCGCCACCGCGATGTCATCCTTCGCACCGGCGGCCTGCGACACCACGGGGTCGAGGACCATCAGGATCCCCAGCCCGCCGATTGTGACGTTGACCCAGTAGATGTGCCCGAGCGCCACGGCGGCCACGGCCGATGTGCCGACACGTCCGACCATCGCGGTGTCTACGACGCCCATCAGCATGATGCCGACCTGGGCGAGCACGACGGGCCAGGC
>JBOHTH010000446.1:0-32234 GCA_050733535.1 Gemmatimonadaceae bacterium
GCTCCAGCGACTCGACGACGTGCAGCGCCGGAACCGTGGATTCATTCGCGAGGCCGCGCACCAGATTCGCACGCCGCTCACCCTCGTGCTCGGTGAGGCCGGGCACGAGCTCGCCGCGACGAGTACCACGCCGGACCGGATGCGCGCCACGCTGAGCCGCATTCGGACGGCCGCCGAGCAGATGCGGCGCCGCGTCGACGAACTGTTCCTGCTCGCGGAAGCGCAGGCCGGTGAGAAAGTTCGCCTCGAGGACGACGTCGAACTCGACGGCCTCGTGCTCGACTGCACGGACCTCATGCGCGAGCGGGCATCGTCGCTCGGGCGGTCGCTCGCCATCGGCAAGGCCGAGCACGTGGTGGTGCGCGGAAGCGCGCCGCTGCTGCAGGAGGCGCTGGTCGAACTGATCGAGAATGCGTGCCGTCACGGGAGCGCGGGTGCTCCGGTGACCGTGTCGTCAGCTGCGGCGGCCGGCGGGGCGACGCTCGAGGTAACGAGCGGCGGCGAGGCGTTTGTGCTCGCGCCGCGTCAGGATACGGGAGCGCCGGATGGACTTGGGCTGCCGATTGTTGAATGGATCGCGCGGGCGCATGGAGGAGAATTGAAGATTCAGAGAGAGGGGAAGCTCAACGTCATTACAATGGTCCTTACGACGGGAGCAACAGCTGAGGGGCGAGCGAGGGGGGAGCGGGGAGCGGGAAGTTGAGGGGGAAGGTGCGAGACCAGGGGCGAGCGCGAGACTCCCCCCTCGGCTCACCTCTCATTTCCCCATGAGGAGCGCCCAGAGCGAGGGCACCGCACCGATCAGGAACATGAGCACCCCCGTGATCGTCGCCTTTGACTTGTCGAGCTTTCCCGCCTGCATCAGCCCGATGATCACCAGCACCGTGCCCCAGATGCTGAACAGGTCGATCTGCGCGAGCGCCGAGTAGAGGCCAAGGGACATCGAATCCGGGTCGAAGAACCGCGCGAGGCCCTCCTGAACCTGGAACATGGACGTCATCTTGCTCACGTCTATCACGAGACCCTGCACGATGCCGAGCATGCCCTCGACGACGCGCGGGAGCCACGAGAACGCGGTGATCAGGACCGCTGTCCCGTACGAAAAGCTTCCCCCCATGATGAACCGGCCGATGATCCAGGTGATCAGGGCGATGACCAAGAGGAGAACCGGCGGGGCGACCACGCCGCCGATATTGATGATCATGTTCGTGATCGGCTTCGCCTTGTCGAGCATGTCCTGCGTCAGCTGCGGATTCGATTTCATCTGGACTGCGATCTGCTTCTGCATCTGCGCGTCCCATACCGATGCGAGCACGTTCTTGGTCGCGAAGAAGACCACGATCGTCAGGACGCAGACGACGAGGAATGGCACCATGGGGCTTGCCTTGGCCCTTCGTGCGAACACTTTCGACGGGGTGACGAAAATGTCGACGAAATCCTCGCCCATGCTGGCGTTGTCCGTCGGCATGGGGGCGGAAGCTGTGGGCTCGGTCATCTCGTCCTCGAGGCAGGTGGGTGGGGGAACCGTGCCCTAACCTTGCCTTCCGTTCGCGGGTGCGCAAGCATCCGCGCACAGGCTCCGGTAGCTCTCGTCGAGCCGGTCGAGTTCGCTCTGCCATGACAGCGCATCGGCGGTGCGCCGCGCGCCGGCGCGAAGGCGCGTGGAGAGCGCTCCATCGCTCGCGAGGCGCACCATTGCTTCCGCGCAGGCGTCAATGTCGTTGGCGCTGTACGCCAAGCCGTTCTCGCCGTCACGGAGGTGTTCGGCGACTCCACCGGCTGGCGCCGCGATCACTGACAATCCCGACGCCATCGCTTCGAGTACGACGAGTCCGAGCGTCTCCGTCGTGGATGCAAATGCGAAGGCATCGGCGCCCGCGATCACGAGCCGCGTGGATCCGCGCGGCAGCCGCGCCGCCGCGCGCCGGTACGCTTCGATCACGATGTCGACGCCCTTTTCGGCCGCGAGGCGACCGACATACAGGAACGTGAACGCGCCGTCGATCCCCAGCTTCACTCGCAGTTCTTGCGATCGCCGGGACGGGTGAAAGCGCTCCGCGTCGACCCCGCATCCCCACGTGACCACGTCGGACACGCCCAGCAGCCGGAGGTCGTCGCGCGACGCGTGCGACGGCGTGAATGTCCGGAGCGCGCGCTTGTGGAAGCGCGCGAGGTAGCGGGACACCGGCTTCGCGAGCCACGGCACCCCGTACGAGGTCATGTAGCGTGAGAAGTCCGTGTGATACGACGTCACGACGGGAAGCTTCGCGCGTGACGCGGCCATCTGTCCCAGACGCCCGACGAGAAACTCCGTCGCGCAGTGGACAAGGTCCGGCCGAAACCGATCGATCGCCCGGCGGACCGCGAAGTAGTCGGGCGCCACGAGGCGGACGTCCGGATAGAGCGGCAGCGAGACACTCGGAACGGCGGTCATGTCCGGGTCCGCCCGATCCGCGCCGCCGTCGGGATACTTCGGCGCGATCACGTGGACGTCCCCCCCCGCGCCCGCAGACCCTCGACCGAAATAGCGGTGACGACCGACACGCCGTTGACCTGGGGCGGGTAGGTGTCGGTGCAACAAGCGACGCGCATGAGGGGAGATATTTCGCGGCTGCGCGTGACGGATGCGTGAAGATCCGGTCACGGTCGCGCTGGTGGCGCAGCGCGCGCAGTCGTGACGCGTTCGCGACCCTACCGTCCGCGAGCCGTCACACCGTGGCGCGTCATTGGAGTGTGAGAACCGCACTGATCCCTCTCCCGAGGTGCTCCAATGCCCGCTGACATCCGTTCGTCCCCGGTGCAACGAGTGGTGCTGGTCGTGCTCGATGGGCTCCGCCCCGACGCGATCGCGCGATTCCGCCTCCATCGCGTCGCGAGCCTCGCACGCCGCGGCGCCTCCACCTTCCGCGCGCAAACGGTGAGTCCGAGCATTACGCCGTGCGCCATGGCATCGCTGCTCACCGGAGCATCACCCGAACGACACGGCATGCAAAGCGAACGCTTCCGACTGCCGCGCTCCCGCGGCCCGGTCCATCCGCTGGCAAAAGAGCTCGCGCGCCATTCGCTGCCGAGCTCTTTTTTCATGCCGCAGGTGCCGTTCCTGATGCGCAGCATCGCGGGGCGCCTTGCGACGGCGCTCGGTCTCGGCCTCTTGAGGCATCAGGGCAAGAACGCCGATGAGGTGCTCGCCGCCGCGCGCAGCACGCTCGCATCACAGCGGCGCGGGCTCATCGTGCTCCACTGGCTCGACGCCGACCGGGCCGGCCACGCGCACGGATGGATGTCGCCGGAGTACGGTGTGGCGGCCGAGCGTATGGACGCCGCGCTCGGCGCACTCGAGGCCGCCGTGGACCTCGACGACCCAACGACCCTGATGATCGCGCTCGCGGACCACGGTGGCGGCGGTGCAACACCCAAGCATCACGACAGCGCGCACCCGCTCGACACGACGATCCCCCTCATGCTCATCGGCGGCGCCGTTGTGCCGTGCGAACTCAGCGCGGGTGCTTCTCTCACGGATGTTCCCGCGACGATCCTCTGGGCGCTCGGCCTCGCACGCCCGGAGAGCTATGTTGGGCGGCCGCTGCTGCAGGCGTTCGCGAAACTTCCAATGGCGGCTTGAGTATGACAATCAGCGCATCCGTGCCACCCGGAGTGGCACCTCCGTTCAGAACCCCCTTTGCTAGATTTGGGCGTATGCTCGAAAGCCCGTTGCTGCACCGGCTGGACGACCGGGACCGGGCGCTCTACCTGCGCTGGGTCATCGACGAGTCGACGTCGCGCGCCACGCTGTTCTTCTGGACCTTTCTCACGCACATGGGCGGGGTCACGGCGTGCGTGATCTTTGCGCTCGTTCCGTTGCTTACGGCCGAAGGGCAGTTCAAGGTTGCGGCCGTCCAGGCTGCATGGAGTCTTTCGATATCACTCCTTATCGTGCAAGCGATCAAGCGGCTCGTGGTGCGTACGCGGCCCACCGAGCGCGCGCTCATCGAAGCACACGTGCACGTGCCCGACCGGTTTTCGTTCCCGTCGGG
Source organism: Gemmatimonadaceae bacterium (assembly GCA_050733535.1). GTDB lineage: Bacteria > Gemmatimonadota > Gemmatimonadetes > Gemmatimonadales > Gemmatimonadaceae > Fen-1231. The sequence goes on from JBOHTH010000446.1 coordinate 4,035, forward strand.
ACACGCAGCCGCGTCGATGAGCGTCGCGTTCATCCACGCCGCGACGTTCCACTCGCTCGGCTGGCCGCTGCTCGCGATCGCCGTGCTTATCGGCATGTCACGCGTGCGCCTCGGCGTGCACTATCCGGGCGACGTGCTCGTGGGCCAGCTCATCGCGATTGCGACCGGCGTCGCCGTGCGGGCGCTTTGGTAGCAGGACGCGGGCGCGTGTGAACACGCCCGCCTTGGGAAGTGCTGCGGGACTGCGGCTCGCTATTTTTTCGGACACGTATCCGCCGCAGATCAACGGCGTCGCGCCGACGCTCGCGCGGCTCGTGAAGGCGGTCGAGGCGCGCGGCGGGGCGGTGCAGGTCGTCACCGTCAGCGATCCCGACGCGACCCCCGACCCGCAGGTCGACCGCTGGCCGAGCATCCCGTTCTGGGCATATCCGCAGCTGCAGATGGCGGCGCCGCGCCGCGGCCGCGCGCTCGACCTGATCGAGAAATGGAAGCCGACCCTCATTCACTCGACCACGGAATTCGGCGTCGGACTTGGGGGACTCATCGCAGCGCGCGAGACGCGGATCCCGTTCGTGTCGAGCTATCATACGCACTTCACGGCGTACCTGCGCCACTACAAACTCACGGTCCTCGACTCGATCGGGTGGCCGTTCCTTCGCTGGTTCCACAACGCGGGGCGGATCACCTGGGCGCCGTCGGAGATCGTGCGCCGCGAGCTCGCGGAGAACCGGTTCTGCAACACGCGCGTGTGGTCGCGCGGCGTGGACCCCGGCCAGTTCCACCCACGGTTCCGGTCGAACGAACTGCGGCGCCGCCTCGGCGTTGTGGACGACGGACTCTTGGTGGTGTACGTCGGGCGTATCGCGCCGGAGAAGGGAATCGATGTCGCATTGGACGGGATGCGCACGGTGCTCGAACGCCACGGCGCGAAAGTTTCCTTTGCGCTCGCGGGCCACGGACCCGACGAGGCGCGCTGCCGCGCGAAGGCTCCCGAGGGGGCGGTGTTCATGGGCCGGCTCACAGGGCGCGCGTTGTCGGAGTTTTATGCGTCAGCCGATATTTTCGTCTTTCCGTCGATCACCGAGACGTTCGGGAACGTCGTGCTCGAGGCGATGGCGAGCCGCCTTGCGCTGGTCGCGCCCGACTGGGGAGCAACGACAGAGCTCGCCACCCCGGAAACCTCGCTGCAATTTCGTGCGAACGACGCGGCCTCATTGGCCGATTGCGTCGAGCGCCTCGTGCGCGATCCCGCGCTGCGCACGCGTGTGTCCACCGCCGCGTTCGACGTCGCGGCCACCCGCACGTGGGACGCGGTGTTCGATCGCCTCGTGGGTGACTATCGCGACGCGTTGAAGTCGTAGACCTCACGCGAGATCGTGGCGATCAGCTGCTGCGCGTCCTTCACGACCGGGATGTTGCGCGTGAGCACCACCAGCACATACGGAGGGCGTCCCGGCGGATAGACGATCGCCGCATCGTGGCGCGTGCCCGTGATCCACCCCGTCTTATGGGCCACGCGAACACCGGGTGGCAGCCCGGCAGGGATCTCGGTGCTGAACTCCTGCTCGAGCAGCACTGATTTCATCGCGGAGCAGCTGCGGCGCGACGCGACCGTCCCGCGCTCGATCCCGGTGAGCAGCACGCCGAGGTCGCGTGCCGTTGTCGTGTTGTTGAGCCCCTTCGCAAACGCCTTGTCGTCTTCGACGCCGCGAAGAACCGTCATGTTGCGCGCGCCGAGCGCGTGCGCCGTGGCGTTGACGGCCTTGGGGTCGAGGCGCGCGAGCATGAGATTGGTCGCGAAATTGCTCGAGTGTGCGATCATCAGTTCGTTCAGCTCGCGGAACGTTGCGGTTCCGCCGACGCGCCGGTAGAGGGAAACGTCGGAGTCGTCCGCGCTGTCCAATGAGAAGGGCGTTCCGTCCACGAGCGACGGAAAGCGGTTGACGACCGGCACTGTCTGATCGAGTGACAGTGTTCCCGAATCGACACGCCGGAAAAGTTCGATCATGACGGGAACTTTCATCGTGCTCGCGGCGTGAAATGATAGGTCGGCGTTGAGCCGGAGCGAATCGGGTCGCGCGAGATCCTGATAGTAGACGGCGACGTCGGCGCCCGGCCGCTTGGCGATCGTTGTGGCGATTCGTTCGCGCAACGCGTCAACCTGAGGTACGCCCGGCATTTGCGAGGCCGGCGGCGTGCGTGTGACCGGAGTCACACACGCCGTCACCAGCGCGAGGGGTAGCATGCATGCGCGCATTCGCTGAATATACGTGACCGAGGAGGCGACTGGATGATGCACGAGACGCGCGCGTTGAGGTATGAAGGACGACTGGCACTGATCGGCGGCGCGGCGCTCGCGCTGCTGGTGGCGTCGGCCGTGCCGTTCGCGCGTGCCGCGGCGCAGTCCGTGGACAGTTTGACGCAGGCGCAGCCCGTGGCGTTGCCGGTCGACACCGCGCCGGTCGTCGCCCCTGTCGTCGCACCGGTGGTCAAGCCGGTGGTCGCGCCGGCCGTCGCAGCAGATTCGGGCCCGGTATGGGACATCGACGTACGCTCGTACGAAACGCATGAACGCGTGCAGCACTTCGTCGGGCTGTTCTCCGGCTCGGTGCGTGACGAGTTCGCCAAGAGCCTCCAGCGTCAGACGCGCTACGGCGCGCTCATTCGCCAGAAACTGCGCGCGGGCGGCCTGCCAGAGGACATGACGTACCTCGCGCTCGTGGAGAGCTGGTACGATCCCAACGCATTTTCGAAGGCCGCGGCGGTGGGCATCTGGCAGTTCATGGCGGGCACCGGACGCGGCGTCGGCTTGCGTGTGGACTGGTGGGTGGACGAGCGCCGTGACCCAATCCGCTCGACGGAGGGCGCGGTGCGCCTCCTGGCGGGCTTGCGCGAGCAGTTTGGTTCGCTCTATCTCGCCGCTGCGGCGTACGATGGCGGCGACGGCCGCATTTCGCGCGGGCTCGTCCGCTACGCCGATCGCATGGACGGCGTGCAGGGAGAAGATCGCTTCTTCGAGCTCGCCGCGACCAAGTTCCTCAAGCCGGAGACGCGCGACTACGTGCCGAAGATCATCGCGGCCGCGCTGGTCGGGAAAGAGCCGGCGCGCTACGGCGTGACGGTCGACTCGCTTCCGCCGCTTGTGTTCGACACCGTGCGCGTCCCAGGCGAAACGCCGCTCGCCGCGATCGCGAACGCGACGGACACCACCGCGGAAGCCGTGCATGAACTCAATTTTCGGTTGCTCCGCGGGATGACACCGCCCGGCGACTCGATGTGGGTTCGGGTGCCTGCCGGATCCGCCGCTGCGTTCGAGGAACGCTTCTCCGCGCTCGATCCCGACGAGCGGGTCGGTGTGACGCGCGTGCGTTCGAAGAAGGGCCAGTCCATGTCGTCGATCGCGCGCGCGCACGGTCTCAGCACGAAACAGCTTGGCTGGTACAACCCGAAAGTGTCGCGCCTCAAGAGCGGCAATCTCGTGACAGGCCAAACGATCCTCGTGCCGACGCGCGCGACGGTGCGCGTCGCGGCCGACGTACCGAACCCGTCGCTCGAACGGTATCCGCACCACAGAGCGGCGGTCAGGCGGAAGACGACGGCGCCGGCGACGGCAAAGAAGCTTGGAGCGCACTAGCGCTTAGGGACTTCGACCCAGCGCGGAGTGCGGAAGTGGAATCAGGGAGGCAGGACTCCGCCCCGGGTCGAACTCCAGAAGATGATCCCTGGACGGAGGCGGCTACCGCGCCCGCCACGCTCCACTCTTGCCGCCGGTCTTTTCGAGCAGGCGCACCCGCTCGAGCACCATCCCCTTGTCCACGCTCTTGACCATGTCGTAGACCGTCAGGAGTGCGACGGACACGGCGGTGAGCGCTTCCATCTCGACGCCGGTTTGCGCGAACGTGCGCACGCGTGCTTCGGCGTGCACGCCGGTGAACTCGGAGTCGATCGTGACCGCGACCTGAATGTCGGTGAGCGGCAGGGGATGGCAGAGCGGGATCAGCTCTGCGGTCCGCTTGGCTGCCTGAATGCCCGCGAGGCGCGCGACGCCGAGCACGTCGCCCTTCTTCACTGCGTTCAGCCGGATAGCGCGCAGCGCGGCCGCGCTCATCCGGATCCGCCCCGCTGCGCGCGCATAGCGCTCCGTCGGAAGCTTCGCCCCGACGTCGACCATGGTCGCCTCGCCAGCGCGATTCACGTGCGAAAGCGTGCGATGCTTTGCCTTGCCCGCCTCGGTCTTCGGTCTTCGGTCGCTGGTCTTCGGTCCCCGGCCTTCGGTCCGCTTTTTCACGCCCGCACCTCCGCCATCTGCCCCAGCAGCCGCGCGCTCACGAGCTGCGGACTCGCGTTCCCTTCTGCCGCGCGCTTGGCTTCCTCCACGAATCGCACGGCCCGCGCGGATGCCGCGGCGCTGCGCGCATCCCCGGTTCGTGCGGCGTGGCGCGCACGCTCGTGCAGTACGACTGTCATCGCGTCGAGCACGTCGGCGAACTGTCCGCGTGCTTTCGAGCTCGACTGCACGAACGCGGCGCGCATGATCGCTTCGCGTCCGCGCTGGGCGGCGTCGAGCAGCGTTCGCGCCCGCTCGAGCGCGACCCCGACGGTCGCCGCGCCAATCAGCGCGCCCGGCGCGCCGTGTGCCATCAGCACGAGTTCATCCATGCTCGCGCCTCCGCCCGCCGCCGCCGCGGCCTGCGGCTGCGCGAGGAACTCGCGGACGGCGGCATCCGCCAGCGGCGCGACACGAACATTCACAACGCGGGATCTGATCGTCGGCAGCAGCGCGCCGGGTTCGCTCGACGTCAGGATGATCGTCGTATCAGCCGGTGGTTCCTCGAGGAGTTTCAGAAATGCGTTCGCCGCCTCCTGGCTCGAGAGCTGCGGTACCATGCGCTCGGCATCGCCCACGACGAACACCTTGCGCCGCGCCATCGCCGGCGTGCGCACGGCCTGCTGTACTATCAGGCGCGCGACGTACACATAAATCGCCTGCGATCCGTCGGCGCGCGGGTAGAGTCCGTGCGCGGCGCTGCGCTCGGCGATCGCCTCCGCATACTCGCGCGCAACCTCCTCGAGCGCGATATCCGACGAGTCCTTCAGGCGCGGACGCGGGAAGTACCACCGTAGGTCCGGGTGTCCGCCCTGCAGTGCGTAGCTGCACTGCTGGCAGGTCCCGCACGGCGCGCCGGGTGCCTCGCACAGCAGACGCTGCCCCAGCCACAGCGCGAGGCGCTGCTTGCCGATTCCGGGCGCGCCCGTGAGAAGGAGGCTCGCTGGAAGCGCGCCGCGCGCGACCTGAGCGTCGAGGCGCTCGCGCAGTGCGTCGTGACCGATGAGTGGCAGGAACGGCATAGCGAAGGGAAAGATATGCGGTATCTTGGCCTTATGCGCCGTCACGCACTGATCATCGTCCCGCTCGCCATCTACACTTCGCTGGCTGGCGCGCAAGCCGCGCGTGTGCGGGCTCGTGACTTGGGCGTCGCACCCGGCATCTTCAAGCCCGGCCCACTGAACACGATTACGGATGTCGCCGGCGTGCGCGTCGGGCAGGTGACGCTCAGCGAGGGCGATAAAATCCGCACTGGCGTCACCGCGATCCTGCCGCACCCGGGCAACGCATTCCTCGAGCGCGTGCCAGCCGCCGTGTTCGTCGGCAACGGCTTCGGCAAGCTCACCGGCAGCACGCAAGTGAACGAACTCGGCGAGCTCGAAACGCCGATCCTCCTCACGTGCACGCTGTGCGTCTGGAAGGCGGCCGACGCGATGGTGGAGTGGATGCTCGCGCAGCCGGGGATGGAGCACGTGCGTTCCATCAACCCGCTCGTGGCCGAAACAAACGATGGAACCCTCAACGACATCCGCTCGCGGCCGGTGACGGCGGCCGCGGTGCGCCGCGCGCTCGAGAGTGCGGCGAGCGGTCCGGTAGCCGAGGGGAGCGTCGGCGCGGGGACGGGAACGGTGGCATTTGGCTGGAAGGGCGGGATCGGCACGTCGTCGCGCGTGCTTCCGGCATCGCTCGGCGGCTACACGGTGGGCGTGCTCGTGCAAACGAACTTCGGCGGCGTCCTTCAGGTACTCGGCGCGCCCGTTGGAACGACGCTTGGCCACTACGAGTTCGAAGGGAGCACCGGCCCGGAGCGCGGCGACGGGTCGTGCATCATCGTTATTGCGACCGACGCGCCGCTCTCCGACCGCAACCTCCGGCGCGTCGCCGCGCGCGCGATGATGGCGCTCGGCCGCACGGGCTCGAGCGCGGCGAACGGGTCGGGCGACTACGCCATCGCGTTTTCCACCGCCGCAGAAGTGCGCCGCGCCTGGAATGCCAAGCGACTCACGACGACTGAGCTCGCGAACGAGGAGGTCTCGGGAGTTTTCGAGGGCGCCGTCGAGGCCGCGGAGGAGGCGGTGTACAATTCGCTGTTCATGGCGACTACCGTGACCGGCAACGGTCACACCGTGGAAGCCCTGCCGCTCGACCGCGTAAGGGCGATCCTCGCCGCGCATGGCATCACTAAAACAAAGAAATGAAGCGCCATCACTGGATCGTTCGTGTCACCCACTGGGTGAACGCCGTCGCGCTGACGCTGATGGTGGCGAGCGGCCTCGGGATTTTCAACGCGTCGCCGGCGTTCGCTCCCAAGGGCGCGTCGTTCTGCTGCTGGCCGTTTGAAGGGACGCCCGTTCCGGCGGCGCTGACCTTCGGCGGATGGCTGGAGGGATCGCGGCGCTGGCACTTCGCGATGATGTGGGTGCTCGTCGTGAACGGACTCATCTACCTGGGCTTCGTGTATTTGCACGGCGAGTGGCGCGACCTCGTGCCGCGGCGCGGCGACCTCCGCGACACGTGGGAGATGATCAAGTTCTACACGTTCGCTCGCAAAGACCATCCGAGACAGGGAAAGCACAACGCACTCCAGAAGGGCGCGTACTTCGCGATGCCGTGGATCGCCGTGCTCTCCGTGGTAAGCGGGCTCGCGATCTGGAAACCGGTGGAGTTCGCGCCGCTCACCAACGCGCTCGGCGGCTACGCGTGGGCGCGCTACTGGCACTTCCTCGCGATGACCGCGATCGTCGTGCTCGCGATGGGGCATATCTTCATGGTGTTCGCGGTGGATCCTTATTCGCTGCGCGGCATGATAACCGGCGGCTACAGCGAGCGGCTCTCACCAGAAGAGCGGAACGCGCGGCCCTTCCTGAACCTGCTGCCCAAGCGCGCGGCGCCGGCGATGCCGGCGGCAAAGGAACCCGGAGGAGACGCGTGAGTTTCGATCGCCGCGATTTCATTCGCATTGGGGGAGCGTCGCTGAGCGCCGCGCTCTTCGGCGCGTGCTCTTCCGAAGGGCCCGAAAAGGCGCAGAAACTTCTCGACTATGCCGCGAACAAGAACGAGGTCGTCGAACGCGCGATCTTCCGGCACACGTCAATGGACCATGCGAAGCGCGGCGTGCGCGCGGCGGGGTCTGCGATGCCGAGTTACTACATTGCCGATGCCGTTCCCACGCTCGACGCGGCGGCGATGGCCGCGTGGCGTCTTGAAGTCACCGGAATGGTCGCGAAACCGCTCTCGCTGACGCTCGGCGACCTCATGAAGCTCGACCGCACCATGCAGCGGGTGAACCACTACTGCGTCGAAGGATGGACCGCCGTCGTCGACTTCACCGGTGTGCAGCTCAGCGCGCTGGCCCGCTTGGCCCAGGCCGATCCCAAGGCGGAGTACGTGGATTTCCAGTCGTTCGACAACGGGTATCACGAGAGCTGGGACATCGAGAGTGCGATGCATCCACAAACGCTGGTCGTGTACGCGAAGGACGGTGCGCTGCTGCCGCCCGCGTACGGCGCGCCGGCGCGCGTGCACTCGCCCGTGAAGCTCGGCTACAAGAACACGAAGTACCTCACGAAGATCGTGTTCATGCCGGTGCGGAACGGGGGATACTGGACGGATCAGGGCTATGAGTGGTACGGCGGGGTGTAACAGCGTCGAGATTCCGGTACTGAACTGCAAGGTGTGAGTCCGCAGGCATAAGGGGCCAGGCTTGAGACGCGCAGTCTCTCAGACCTGGGCACTCGGTGACTGGGTACTCGCACCTTGACGTTCGGTACTCAGTACTGCTCATCTCGCTGCGGTAGATGCCTGCCGCCCGGTCACCTGATCCGCATGAATCCTGAAGATCACCGTCCGCTCGGGCGCCGGATCCTCATCAGTGAGCAGTTCCGCGTGAACCCGCCGCATCACGCCGATCGCGTGGTCGTAGGAGTCGCTCCGTGCGCCGCCGGCCTCGAGGATGTACAGCGCGCCCTTGACGACCACTGACTGCCAGTCGAATAGCGAGCTCACCTCATCCGCCTCGAACGCGAGCCAGCGGTTGTGGGCGAGCGTGCGCAGCTTGGTGCCGTTGCCGGTGCGGCCATAAATCCAGCCGTCTTCGTACGCGTAGTTGATCGGCTCGATGTCGACGTGGTCGTGATAGCTGAACGCGACGCGCCCGACATGGTTCCGCGTGAGCAGTGCGTCGCACTCCTCGCGCGTAAGCTCGCGAAACGTCGCCGGCCGCGCGGAGGTCACGGGAGCGGCGCCTGCGGCGGGAGCGTCTGCGCGAGCACATCGCGCGCGCGGCTCTCGCGCCAGGCGCGGAGCTTGTCGCGCACTTCAGGATGTTTTGCGGCGATGATCTGGGCGGCGAAGATTGCGGCGTTCGTCGATCCCCACTTGCCGATCGAGAAAGTCGCAACCGGAATTCCCGGCGGCATCTGCACGATGCTGAGGAGCGAGTCCATGCCGTTGAGCGACGTCGACGGAATCGGCACACCGAGTACCGGGAGCATTGTCTTTGATGCGATCACGCCGCCCAGGTGGGCCGCGCCGCCGGCTGCCGCGATGATGCAGAACAGTCCGCGCTTTTCAGCGGACGCTGCGTACTCCAGGGTCTGGTCGGGCGTGCGATGCGCGGAGAGGACTCTTGCCTCGTACGCGATGCCGAGGTGGGTGAGCATTTCGCACGCCGGCGCGAGGTAGTCGTAGTCCGACTTGCTGCCCATGAGAATGCCAACGAGTGGGGTAGTCATGGACGAAATATGCAACGGGGTCTACGTTTCCGCGCCGGCGCTCTTGTTCTTCTGGCAATGGAGACTGCGGCAACGTGGAGTTTACGGTCTATTCAGATTTCACGTGCGTTGAGTGTCACGGGCTGAACGAGCAGCTCGTGCAGCTCGGCGTAAGCGCGGTCGTGCGCTGGCGGGGCGTGCAGATCGACCCCGCCGCGCAGTCGCCGATGCGCGCGCTCGAGCGGCGCTTGCTGGACCGCATCGAGGATGAAATCGTGGAAGTGCGCCGCCGCATCGATGGCGTGCTGATCCACCTGCCGCGCGGGAAGCCGAACACGCTCAAGGCGATCGTCGCGGTCGCGTCGGTAATGCGCCAGCAGCCGGCGCGCGCCGCACTGTTTCGCGACGCGCTGTACCGCGCGTATTGGCACGATGGGACTGACCTCTCGTCACCGGCAGAACTCCAGCGCGTCGCGGATTCCGTTGCCGTCCCGCGCTTTGTCGAGCTCGACCATCCGGACGCAGAGGCAACGGTCGAGGACTGGGATCTCGAGTGGGCCACGGAGCGACTTGGCGGCGTCCCGCGGGTGATCCGGAGTGATGGCAGGATCCTCTGGGGGCTCAAGCCGACGCACGAGGCCTCCACGTTTTTCGGCGTGTGACCGAGCGCACTTAACCTTCGTCACCTCGTCGTCGTCGCATCGGGGCAGCAAGGGACGCACTCACTTCGGGAGAGACCATGAAGCGGATTCACGTTGCAATACTCGTCGCCGCGATCGCATTTGGTGGTTCGAGCCTCGCGGCGCAGCAGGCGACGCCGGCGACGAAGAAGGGAACGGCGCAGCACGACAGCCTGAAGACCGTGAAGAAGAGCATCAAGTCCGACAAGGCCGCGCGTAAGGCGGCGAAGGCCAAGGGCGACACGGCGACCGCGAAGAAGCTGAAGAAGCAGCTCAAGGCGGAGAAGAAGACGAAGGCGGCGCTGAAGGGGGAGAGCGCGAAGACGAAGAAGCCTTAGACCGAAGACCGAAGACCGAAGACCGAAGACCGAAGACCGAAACAGCGCGGCCGCCCTGAGTTGGGCGGCCGCGCTTTGTGTGACACTGATGCAGGTCACACGTCGAGATTGATCCAAATCACACGTCGAGATTAAGGTTTGCGAACGCCATTGACGCGCTCGGCAACAGCCCCGTACCATGCTTGTCGGACCGGGTCCGACCGGGCCGAAGCTACCCTCACAATCAACGGTTTCTCAATGATGCGACGTCCGCTCGCACTCGCGGCACTCGTGCTTTTGGCGGCATGCGACATTCCCACGGCGGCGCCGCGGTGGGACATGACGTGGAATGTGCCGAGCCAGAACACGACGCTGTCCGTCAACACGTTCCTGCCGAGCGGCGTCACGACGAACGCCGGCAATACGGCGTTCGTGGTGAACGTGAACAACGTCATTGTCACGCAGACGCTGGGCGGCGACTGCGCCCTGTGCGGTCCAGTGAATGGCCTCACCGTGCCCAAGCCGGCGTTCGTCGGCGTGGGGAACGGAACCGCCGCGCTCCCCGCGAGCGTCACGGCAGCGACGCTTCCCAGTGTGGGTGACACGCTGTCGCTGACCGTGACGAACGGCCTCAACTTCGATCCCATCAAGCCTACGGCCCTGGCCGCGGGTGACACGGGGTGGGTCGTCACGACCATCAAGAGCGGGGCGACGGTTATCGGCAAGGACTCGATCAACGGACAGACCACCGCGATCGGAAAGAACGGTGCGACCATCACGCGCAAGATCGTGCTCAGCGGGTCGGTGACCGCGGCGGGCGTGACGGTGAACGTCACGGTGGACTCGCCCTTGGGCGACCCGGTGACGGTCAACACGGCGCAGACCATCTCGTTCACGGCCAGCGTCGGGACGCTGCAAGTGTCATCCGCCACCGTGGACCTCGGCGCGGCCACAACCGTCACGCCGGGTACGCCGACGACCGTGGACCTCTCCGGCATCGACAACTCCATCGCAAAGAACGTCAACAGCGGGTTCTTCATCCTCACCGTCACCAACCCGCTCGGAGTCGCCGGCAATCTCACGGCGGACTTCACCGGCGGCGCGGGCGCGGTGTCCAAGGCGCTCACGTTGTCTTCCGCGGCGACGTCCACCGATACGCTGAACTTCTCGAACGCCGACCTCAAGAACATGCTCGGCTATTCGCTGCAGCTCACGTTCTCCGGCACCGTGAGCGGTACGTCGGTGACCATCACACCCGGTCAAACGCTGGCGGTAACGAGCCGCCTGCAAATCAACGTCGCGACTGCGAGCAACCAATGACCCGCGCACTCCGCAACCTGAAGACGGGCATGTGGCGCGCTTCCGCGGCCGTCGGTGTCGCCCTTATTGGCGCGAGCGCCACGCTCGGCGCGCAGCAAGCCAACTCGAGCGCCGCTGCGGCGGGCATGAACGGGAACTACGTCGCGATGGGCCAGGGGCAGGATGCCGTCGCGTGGAATCCGGCGATGCTTGGAATCTCCCACAACCCGCACTTCTCGCTCAATCTCGTCACGCCCGGCGGCGGCGCGGGGCTCGCTCCGGTGTCGTGGAATGACTTCGCGCAGTACGCGAAGACCAACGACAGCATTCCGGCGTCGGTGCGCCGCTCGTGGCTTGCCAGCGTGACTTCGAAGGGAGGAGAGACCGGCAGCGAGAACGGCTCGATGAACTGGCTCGGCCTGAGCGTCGGGCACTTGGCGCTCACCGTCTCGACCACGGAGACGATGCAGACCACGCTCAACCCGGACATGTTCCAGGCGCTGATGTTCGGGAACGCGGGATACACGGGCTCGCTGCAGAATCTTGCGTTCAGCGGCTCCAGCATGCACATGGGCGCGTTCAGCACGGCGGCCGCCAGTTATGGGTTTTCGCTGGGCAACTCGAAGGGTTTCCTCGGCCTGCCCGCCGGAGAGTCGTCCATCGGCCTCACGGTCAAGTACGTCATGGGGAATTTCCTGCTCATCGGTCAGGATGCGGGCAGCACGATCGACGCGAACAACGTCAATGTGAATTTTCCGATCGTGATGACCAACACGAATGACTCGATTGGTGGCGTCGCGGGCAGCAGCAGCGCGGTGACCAAGGGCGGGAAGGGCATCGGCGCCGACATCGGCTATGCGTGGCGCGGCGATCGCATGACCGCGAGCTTCGTGATCCAGAACTTGTTCAACTCGTTCTCGTGGGATGTGACGCAGCTCGAGTCTCGTCCGGGCACGGCGATGTTCAACACCAGCACCAACGGTTCAGACTTCGACGCCGCCGCGTTCGGCGCAGCGCCAGCGGCCCTGCAGCAGGCGGTGAAGAACTACGTATTCAAGCCCGCGATCATGATGGGCGTCGCGTACAAGGTCAATCACGTCACGACGGTGACGGGTGATTTCCATCAGCAGTTCGGCGATGACAACTCGATCCTGATCGGGCCGAAGACGCAGATTGGCGGCGGCGTCGAGTTCCGTGGACTTTCGTTCTTGCCGCTGCGCGCGGGGGTCTCGTACGTCACGGGCGGTTACTCGGCGTCGGCGGGGCTCGGTATCGCGCTGGGGCCGGTGGAGTTAGGGGTCGCTGGGCGACTTGGGCACAGCAACGGCGGGAATGAGAACGGGTTTATGGTGAGTTTGATCTCGATCAAGTAGGACCGAAGACCGAAGACCGAAGACCGAAGACCGAAGACCGAGGACCGAGGACCGAAGAAAACAGAGCGGCTGCCCGAACTTGGGCGGCCGCTCTGTTTTCCTTTCCAACCGACCTTCGCTTCGCGCTGTCCAAAGGTCACCCCACTCGCGCAGCTTCACATGCAGTCACTTGTGCAGGACCTCCGCTTTGCGCTCCGCACGCTTCGGCGCCGTCCAGTCTTCGCGACGATCGCGGTCGCGACCATCGCGCTCGGCGTCGGCGCGGCGACCTCGATCTTCAGCGTTGTCGACGGCGTCGTCCTCCGGCCGCTCCCGTACCGCGATCCGGGAAAGCTTGTCGCGATCTGGGTGACCAACCCGAAGTTCGAGCGCGACGCTGCGGTGAGCATCAACTGGAATCGCGTCCCGCTCGGCGCGTATGAAGGACACGACCTCGAACGCCAGTCGACAGTGTTCCAGGGGATCGGGTTCTGGTCGCCAGGCGCCACGACCACGATGCACGAGCGCGGGACGGTCGAGTCGATCCACTTGATGCGTGCGAGCGCGGGTCTTCTCCCGACGCTCGGTGTTTCGCCTGTGCTGGGCCGGGGTTTCCTGCCTGGCGAAGACCAGCTTGGCGGACCGAAAGTCGCGCTGCTCAGCTGGGAACGCTGGCAGTCGTACTACGGAGGCGATTCGAGCGTACTTGGTCGCACCGTGCACTTCGAGCCGCGCGGCACGTATACAATCGTCGGGGTGCTTCCGCCGAACTTCACGGTCGATCGCGCGGCGACGACGCTCCCATACTGGATCCCGGCCGGGCAGGACTCGACCGATCTCGCCAACGAGGCGAATCACAGCTACACGGCGGTCGGCCGACTGAAGCCTGGGATCACGATCGCGCAGGCGCTGCCTGAGACCGAGCGGATCATCACCGCGTCGCGCAACTGGACGCCCAAGGGCGCCCGACTCGTCGAGTGGCAGCGCGACGCAACGGCGGCGATCCGCACGCCAATGCTCATCCTTCTCGGCGCGGTCGTGCTCCTTCTCCTCGTGGCGTGCGTAAACGTCGCGATTCTCCTGCTCGGCGAGGCCGCGGGGCGCGAGCGAGAGATGGCGTCGCGCATCGCGCTCGGCGCGACCCGCCTTCGGATCGCGCGGCAAGTGCTCACCGAGAGTGTACTCCTCTCGCTGATCGGGAGCGCGTTCGGTGCGCTCCTCGGCATGGCGGGGACGCGCGCTCTGGTGGCGTTCGCGCCGCCGCGGATCCCGGGACTCGCGAGCGTGGGCATGGACGCGCGCGTGCTGGCGTTCGCCGTGGTCGTCTCGCTCGCCACCGGTGTGCTTTTTGGCGTCGCTCCCGCGTTCACCCTTTCGACCGCAACGCCCGGCCTGTTGATCCGGTCCGGCGCAGGCTTGAGCCGGCCGGGGCGCGGCCGCCTGCAGCGCATCTTGGTTGCGTCGGAGCTGGCGCTCTCCGTCGTTCTTCTCGTGGCGGGCGGCCTCGTAGTGCGCAGCCTGGAGCGGCTCACCGCCGTACCGCTCGGATTCAACCCTCGCGGTTTGTACGTCGCGAGCGCGTGGTACTCGCCACCGGCTCCGTCCGACAGCACGACACGGCGCGCAATCTTCGAGACCGAGTTGCGCGAAGTGCGTGCGCTCCCGGGTGTGCGCGCGGTCGCGGCCGGATCGAACCTCCCATTTGCCGGCGGTGGGTCGAGCAGCGGAGTGATGGCCCTCGACCATCCGCTTCCCGCTGGCGCCGAGAAACCGCAGGCGCAGCAACGTGTGGTGACGGCGGGATGGTTCTCACTCATTGGAGTCCCGATTGTGGCCGGTCGTGACTTCGCCGAACATGAGCCGCCCGGCAACGGGCGGGTGGTGATCGTGAGCCAGCAGCTCGCACGGAATTACTGGCCCGGCGAGTCCGCGCTCGGCAAGCGGGTGATCTTCCACGGCGACACGTGCACCGTTATCGGAATCGCGGCGGACACCCGGGCGATCAACCTCAGATCGGATGTTCGCGCCACGATCTACGCCTCGTATGCGCAGGATCCAAACGCCGCGACGCTCGACCTGATCGTGAAGAGCGACGGCGACCCGGCGCGCGTCATCCCTTCAATCCGTGCGCGTCTCGCCGCGGTGGATCCGAACATGCTTGTGCGATCCGTCGACGCGCTCCCCGTGCTCATCCAACGCTCGTATGCCGACGAGCGCTATCGCACGATGCTCTTCTCGTTGTTCAGCGTGCTCGGGGCGGTGCTCGCCGCAGTGGGCCTTTTTGGCGTGACGGCACGGGCCGTCGCGCGCCGCACGAGGGAGCTTGGTATCCGCATGGCGCTCGGCGCGAACGGTGCGTCGGTCGAATCGCTCATTGTGCGCAGCACGATGGCGGGCGTCGCAACCGGAATCGCGGCAGGCATCCTCGCGGCACTCGCCGCGGGGAAGCTGATGACAGGCTTGCTCTACGGTGTGACACCGCGTGATCCCATGACGATCGTTGCTACGGTCGTCCTGCTCACGGTGGTCAGCATTCTCGCGAGCTGGCTCCCTGCGCGCCGCGCCGGCCGCGTCGATCCGGCCGTCGTTCTGCGCGACGGGTGAGGTGTGCGGCGCGTGAGTCACAAGGGGCGGATCTCGTCGCCGACATGGATCGTGCCTTCGTTGAGCATCACCCCAAAGACGGACACTCTATCGGCTACGTCGATCATCGGCGCTGCATCGCCCACAGGTGGATGGGCGCACTTGATTCACTCAACTGTTGATGGTATGCTCTGGCATGGCATCGCCAGACCTCGACCTGCTTCAGGGCACGCTCAACGTGCTCGTCCTCCGCGCCCTGTCGTGGCACCCCATGCATGGATATGCCGTTGCGCGGTTTATCCGCGACGGATCAGGCGAGAAGTTCCGGATCCTCGACGGCGCGCTGTACACCGCGCTGCACCGCATGGAGGAACTCGGCTGGGTGGAATCGTCGTGGGGCCAATCGGACAAGGGTAAGCGGGCGAAGTTCTACGAGATCACGACAGAAGGACGTCGCGCGCTGAAAGCTGAATGCGCCGCATGGTCGAAGTACGTGGCAGCAGTCGCGGGCGTGATGCAGGCCAAGCCTGAACGCGCATGAAACGGTCGTTTTGGAGGGGCGTTCCGGGAAACTGGCGTTCCCTGCTGCGGGTGCGGGTTCGCACGCCGGAAGAAGATGTGGAGGCGGAACTGCGGTTTCACTTCGATGAGCGAATCGCAGAACTGACTGCACGAGGCACGCGGCCGGAAGACGCCCGCGCGACGGCGTCTGCCGAATTCGGCGACATCGATGCAGTGCGAGATCGACTGCACATCATTGACCGACGAGTCGCGCTGCGACAGCGCCGCGCCGAATGGTGGGAAAGCGCGGCGCATGACCTGCGGATCGCCCTCCGGCGCCTCCGCCTCACGCCCACATTCACGATCGCGGCGACGCTCACGCTTGCGATTGCCATCGGCGCGACTGCATCGGTGTTCAGCGTGGTGGATGGCGTCGTGCTCAGGGCGTTCCCGCTGAACGAACCGGACCGCCTTCTCACGATCCTCGAAAGCAACGAGTTCCAACATCTGCCGCGATTCTCCGTGTCGCCGATGAATTTCGTGGATTGGCAGGCGCAGAATCACTCGTTCACGGCGCTCGCCGCGTCCCAGTCGCGACGCGCCACTGTCATCGGTGCGGGAGATCCGGAGCGTGTGTCTGTGCTTGCCGTCACTGGCATGTTCTTTGACGTGCTCCGCATCGCGCCGGCCATCGGGAGGGCGCTCTCAACCGATTCCAGTGGCTCTTCGGAAGTGGTCGTGTCGAACGAGTACTGGAAGCGGGCACTCGGCGGAGCGCGTTCTGTGCTTGGCCGGACGATGATCCTGGACAATGTCGCTCACACGATCGTCGGCGTCCTACCCCCGGGAGCGCCTGGTTCGTTCGATGTATGGACTCAGCTGAAGCTGGAACGCAGCACGCTGCCGCGCCGTGACTGGCACTATCTGAGCGCGTTTGGACGCCTGAAGCCGGGCGTCACGGCCGAACAGGGCACGCGTGACCTCCAAACGATCGCCGCGCGGCTCGCGCGGGAGTATCCGCAAACGGATGAGGGCTGGTCCGTGGTGACGCTTCCGCTGCAAGACGCGCTCGTCGAGCCGGTCCGAAAGACTTTGATCACTTTGCTGGCCGCGGCCGGTTGCGTGTTGCTGATCGGGATCGCGAACCTCGCAAACCTTCTTCTCGTGCGGTTTCTCGGACGCCGACACGAGCTTGCGGTGCGCACCGCTCTCGGCGCGACGCGGACCCGCCTCTTTGGAGAGCTGCTAGCGGAGGCAGCGATCATCGGGGTCGGCGCAGCCACGGTCGGCGTGGGCCTGGCGTTCGCCGGCGTCCGCAGCCTCCGCGCACTCGCGCCATCGACGTTTCCGCGGATCTCAGAGATTCGCGTCGACGGTCAGGTACTTGCGTTTTGCGCCCTGACGTCGATCGCCGCGGCCTTTATCTTCGCTGCACTTCCCGCATGGCAGTTGTTGCATGGGAACCCAGAAGAGGCAACGCGCGATGGTGAGCGCGGGACGATCGCGCCGCGCGGTGGGCGGCTGCAGGCCGGACTGGTGGTCATCCAGGTCGCGGTCGCATTCGTGCTGCTCGCCGGGGCGGGGCTCTTCGTCGAGACATTCGTGCACTTCCAGCGAACCGAATTCGGCTTCAATCCTGAGGGCGTTCTCACTGCCGATGTGTCGCTGCCGGGCAAGCGGTATTCAACGCCAGATTTGGCCATGGCATTCGCATCGGGCGTCGTTGACCGGCTAGCCGCGGAGCCCGGCGTGGGAGCCGCCGCCGCGAGTTCGTCACTGCCTGGGAATACCGGATGGCGCGAGGTGTTCACGATCGTCGGCGACGCCCCGGCCGACCTGATGAGACTGCCGAACGCGCACCCGGTGTTCGTGACCCCGGATTACTTCCGCGCGATGGGGATCACAGTGAAGCGCGGACGCGGCGTACTCGGCACCGACCGCCCTGGCGCGGTGAAGATCGCCGTCGTCGACGAGGCACTGGCGCGCCGCGCTTTTCCGCAGCGGGATCCGATTGGTCTGCGCATCGCGCTCGTGGGACCCGACGCCGATACGGTACGGATCGTCGGTGTCGCTTCCACCGTCAAGCAAGGCGGCCTTGTTGCCGAGGACGTCCCGTGGTTCTATCTCGCGATGGCGCAGGCGCCGCCTTCGCTGGGCGCGGTCGGAGAGTTCGTCGTGCGCACCACAGACGACCCCATGGTGCACGCGAGTTCGCTTCGCCGCGCGGTCACTGGGCTGGACCAGACCGTCCCGTTGTCGAACGTCGAGCCCATGTCCGCGCGGGTGGCGCAAACGATCGACGCGACGCGCTTTTCGACGTTTCTCGCTTCGCTCTTCGCGGCCGTCGCGCTAGTGTTGTCGCTGATCGGCATCTACAGCGTTCTCGCGTATGTCGTCGCACAGCGGCGGCGCGAGATTGCAATCCGCCTCGCGCTCGGTGCTGACGCCGCGATTGTCATGCGTGCAGTGCTCTATCGGGCGCTCGCGCTATCCGGCCTCGGTATCGCACTCGGATCAGGCGCGGCGTGGTGGCTCACCCGTGCGACTGCGGCGCTGTTCGAGGGCGTACGTGCGCATGACCCGCGCGTCTTTGCCGGAGCGGCGGTCGTATTCGTAGGCGTGGCCGTCGTGGCCGCGGCGGTGCCGGCTTTTCGAACGACCCGTGTCGATCCACTGACAACGCTTCGTGCAGGTTGATCTCTGCGAAGGGTCACATGCAGCTCAGCATCTGCGACTGTGGATCGACGGTCACGACCCTATGCGTTCATCTTCCACTTGGCTCCGTGGTCAGGTGACAGCGCGGCCACTGAAGTTGGAAGCAGGTTTGCGAGCGCCAGCCTTAACCCGATCGCGACCGAAAAAGCAAAATGGGTCAGCCGCGAGGCTAACCCATTCTGCTTTATCGCTACGTCGGTATCTCACGCAGCTCCCGAGGAGGGACTCGAACCCCCGACCCGGCGATTAACAGTCGCCTGCTCTACCAACTGAGCTACTCGGGAAGAACAAAGAAACCTAACAGCGCGCGCGGTTGGGTCAAACCGTCACCTCGCTCCTTACTCCTCCCTCCTTGCGATTCGCCCCTCACCCTTGCCCCTCGCTGTATTGTCGGTGCTCTTCGCTCCTCCCATGCGAGCAAGCCAGCCCCCGGTGTGCGACGCCGCCACTTTCATTACCTCCTCTGGCGTCCCCATCGCCACCAGCTCGCCGCCACCGTCGCCGCCATCCGGCCCCATGTCGATCACCCAATCCGCGAGCTTGATCACATCCAGGTTGTGCTCGATCAACAGCACCGTGTGACCCGCGTCCACCAGCCGATCCAGCACCTGCGCGAGCTTCCGAATGTCCTCCAGATGAAGTCCGGTGGTCGGCTCGTCCATCACGTACAGCTTCTTGCCGGCTGATTTCGCGGAGAGGGCCAGCTCGCGGGCGATCTTGAGCCGCTGTGCCTCTCCGCCCGACAGCGTTGTCGCCGGCTGGCCGAGGCGCAGGTACCCGAGTCCGACTTGCTGCACATGCCACAGTGCCTGACCGAGCTTGTCTTCCTTCGCAAAAAAACGAATCGCCTGATCCACGGTGAGGTCGAGCACCTCCACGATCGTCTTCCCCTGGTGCTTCACGTCCAGCACCGCGGGTTTGTATCGCGTCCCGTCGCACTCTTCGCACGGGACGTACACGTCGGCCATGAACACCATCTCGACTTCTATATAACCTGCGCCTTCGCACTTCTCGCAGCGGCCGCCCTTCACGTTGAAGCTGAACGTGCTCGCGGTGTAGCGGCGTTCCCGCGCGAGCGGCGCGTCGGCAAAAATGCGGCGGATTTCGTCGAACGCCTTGATGTACGTCACGGGGTTCGATCGTGGCGTGCGGCCGATCGGCTCCTGATCAACGAGCACGACGTCGTCGAGCGATTCGTAGCCGCTGATGTCGTCGAACGCACCGACGCGTTCGCCCAAATGCTGCTTTGCCGAGTGCTCGCCGGTGATCCGCTGCTCGAGCGCCCTGAACAGGATGTCGTGCACTAGCGTGCTCTTGCCGCTCCCCGAGACGCCGGTGACCGCCGTCAGCGCGCCGATCGGAACCTTGATGTCCACGCCGCGCAGGTTGTGCTCACGCGCGCCGGTCAGGCGAATCCAGCGCGGGCCGAGCTTGCGGCGTTTGGCGGGGAGCGGAATTGTGCGCTCGCCGGTTAGATATTTCCCCGTGAGCGGGCTCTTCGCGGCGTCCGCGATCGGCCCGGTGAACACCACGCGGCCGCCCTTCTCACCGCTCTCCGGACCCAGCTCCACCATCCAGTCGGCCATGCGGATCGCTTCGAGGTCGTGCTCGACGACGACCACGGTGTTGCCGCCGTCGCGCAGTCGCTTGAGCAGCGCGAGCAGCCGGTCCATGTCGCGCGGGTGCAGGCCGATGCTCGGCTCGTCGAGCACGTATGTCGTATCCACGAGATGCGCGCCGAGTGAGTTCGCGAGGCCAATGCGCTGGGCCTCTCCACCAGAGAGCGTGCGCGTCGTGCGATCGAGCGTGAGATAGGTCAGGCCGACATCGGTCAGGAATCGCACGCGGTCGCGCGCCTCGCGCAAAATGTGCGAGGCGATCGCCAGCTCGTGCGATGTGAGGCTCAGCGCGTCCAGCCACGCGCGCAGCAGTTCCACCGGCAGAGCGGAAATCTCCGCTATGCTGCGGCCGCCGACTCTCACGTTCAGCGCGTCGGGCTGGAGCTTGGTGCCGTGGCACGTCGCGCACGTTTGCGCGGTCTGGTACTGGCGGAGAAACACGCGGATATACTGCTTGTACTTCTTGGGTTCGAGCGACTCGAGGTGCTTGATGATGCCGAGGAATCCCTTCGCTTTTCCGCGCAGAAGTTTTTCCTGTTGCGCCGGCAGGAGGTCGGTCCAGGGACGGTCCATCGGGATCTTCTCGCGCCGCGCAAAATCGGCGAGCGCGCGCCGCTTGTTGTCGTAGCGCGGCATCGTCCACGGGTGAATCGCGCCCTCTTCGAGCGTGCGTTCGGGATACGGCACGATCAGCGCGATGTCGTACTCGAGCGTGGCGCCGAATCCGTTACACGTGGGACACGCGCCGCGCGGATTGTTGAACGAGAAGAGCTGCGGCGACGGCACCGGCGCGACGTGCCCGTCGTTGGGACACTGGAAGCGGGTGGTGAACTTGTGGACCGAAGACCGAAGACCGAGGACCGAAGACCGAGCACCGCTCTCGGCCGGGGGCGCATCACCCACCTCAAGGGCCACGGCGTCGCCGTCGCCTTCGACAAACGCGGTCTCGAATGCGTCGGTGAAACGCGTGCGCTCGGCGGCCGACACTGCTAGACGGTCGGCGACGACCAGGAGCTCCGTCGCCTTCGCGAGATTGGTTTTCGGCAGAAGCTCGTCGAGATGCAGCGGCACGCCGTCGGCGACGACGCGCACGAACCCCTTCGCCTTGAGATTCTCCACGATCTGGGCGTGCGTGACCTTTGCCGAGCGCTTCAGCGGGAACGCGACCAGCACGCGCGTTCCCTCCGGCAGCGCGAGCGTCGCGTCCGCCGCGGTCTGCGCGGTGTCCGGCTTGAGCTCGCGGCCGCACACGGGGCACATCGTCCGCCCGACACGCGCCCAGAGCAGCCTGAGGTAGTCGTAAATCTCGGTTGCCGTGCCCACAGTGGACCGTGACGTGCGGGTCGGATTCTTCTGCTCGATCGCCACCGCCGGCGAGAGGCCGTCGATAAAATCGACCTCCGGCTTTTTCATGCGCTCCAGGAACTGCCGCGCGTACGCCGACAGCGACTCCACATACCGGCGCTGCCCTTCGGCGTAGATCGTGTCGAAGGCCAGCGAGGACTTGCCGGATCCTGATGGGCCGGTGATGACGGTGATCGCGCGCCGCGGGAGGTCGAGGTCGATGCCCTTGAGGTTGTGCTGGCGGGCGCCCCGGATCTGGATGAGCGACTTCACCGCTCAAAGTTAGTCGGAGCGAGGGAGCCGCGTCCCAACCCCGCTTCTCGCATCAGCAGCGACTCTCTGTTACGCACCCCCCAATTCAAGCTTGCCCCCCCCCTCTACGGCCCATAGTTTCCGATCCCAGATGCCCTACATCCAGTTCAATGATCAGCGGTTTCCGCTGACCGCCGCGGAGCTTACTGTCGGTGCCTACGACGGCGCCGGCTTGAGGCTCCCCGGTGATGACGCCCGCCTGCGGGCGGTGCTCCTCATTGGAGGAGACGGAACGGGCATCGTCAGGCGGGGCTCGGTCGATGCCACGGTGTTCGTGAACGGCGTGCAACTCGGCGCCGAGCCCAGCCCCCTCCTCCACGGCGACAAGCTCTCGCTGGGCGTGTACGACCTCCGCTACGGCGACGACGTGAGGGGCGGAAGCACCCAGTTCGTCTCCAGCTCCAGCGTTCCGGACGCCGTCCGCGCGAAGCCAAACGTGCCCAGGAAGGCCACGACGGCGACCGGCGGGCGTCTCGTCTCCCTCGTGGACGGGCGTGAATACTCGATCCCTGACGTCGGCGTGACCTTCGGCCGCGAAATCGGCAACGATATCGTGATTGCCTCGACCGAGGTTTCTCGCAAGCACGCCACGATCGCGCCGATGGATGGCGGTTACGTCGTCACGGACAACAGCACCAACGGCCTGACGGTGAACGGCGTTCGGGTTGAGAAGTCGCAGCGCCTCGGACGTGCTGATGTACTGAAGATCGGGCCAGAGGAGTACCGGTTCTACGCGGACGTGGCCAAGGCAACAGAGACTCCGTCAGCCGGGACCGCTGTTGAAGCGGCAGTATCTGCGGCGAGCGCACCCCCGCCGGCGCCTCACGAGGCGCCGGCGCTCGTCGCGGATAGCCCGTCCCCGGCCGCGCATCCCGCGGCGGTACCCGCGGCACCCGCGTCGCCCTCCCCCGCTTCTCGGGCGAGCGAACGCCTGCCGCTCGCGACGCTCGAGGTGATCAACGCAGGGCCGATGAAAGGGACGAAATTCGAACTCTTCACGCCCCTCAGCAACGTCGGCCGCGGCCCCCACAACGACGTCGCACTCAACGACGAGAGCGTGTCCGATTCGCACGCCAAGATCCTCAAACGGGACGGTTCGTGGTGGCTGGTCGACCAGGGGTCGACGAACGGGAGCTACGTCGGCGGACGGCGGGTGCAGGGCGAGCAACAGCTTGTCGGCGCGCCCGATGTTCGGTTTGGCAGCGTCAAGATGATGTTCAAGTCGACGCCCGTCCCGGCCGAAGATGACATGAAGGGCACGCGTGCAATCGCGTCGTTCGGGGTCGAGGCGGCCAAGAAGGCGGCCGAGAAGAAGCGCGCGACGAAGGCCGCCCTCGAGGCGGCCGAACCCGCGCCGCTCCCCGCGGAAACGAAGAAGGGATGCATGGCGATGGTCGCGTTCCTCGTGACACTGGGTGTCGCGAGCGCTTCCATGATGGCCATCCTGCTCACCATCCGGGGCTGATTCGTGGAGCTAAAGGTCGGCGCGCGTTCCGATGTCGGCATGATCCGCTCGGGCAATGAGGACAACTTCTTCGCCGAGGCGGACGACCGCCGCGGCGTATTCGTGGTGGCCGATGGAATGGGCGGGCACGCGGCCGGCGAGGTCGCGAGCGAAATGGCTGTCCAGATCGTCTCGCGCAACCTGCTCGCGCTCACGAGCGTGGTCGATCATGCCGCGCACGACAAGCTCGCGCAGGCGATGCGCGACGCCAATCGCGCGATCTACGATCGGATGCTTGCCGAAGTGGACAAGCAGGGCATGGGCACCACGGCGAGCGTGCTCGTGCTCTCCGACGACCAGTACCTCATCGGTCAGATCGGTGACTCACGCATCTACCTCCTGCGAGACGGTGCGCTAAGCCAGCTCACGAAGGATCACTCATACGTGCAGGAGCAGGTGGACGCCGGACTGCTGACGCCGGAGCAGGCCCGCTACCATCCGTACAGCAACGTGATCACCCGTTGCGTGGGCGCGAGCGAGTTGGTCGAGGCGGACATCTATGCCGGCGAGATGAAGCCCGGGGATGTGTTCCTGCTCGCCAGCGACGGCCTCACGGGCATGGTGGACGACAAGCGGCTGCAAGCGATGCTGCTCGCGCGGTCGGGCCCCGGGCGGATTGTTGACGCGCTGATCGCGGAGGCGAACGGACGCGGCGGGCTCGACAACATCACGGCCATCGTGATCCAGGTCGTGGGCGTTGAAACCCCCGCAGTCGGAGCGAATGGCTGAGGAGCGGGAGTCCGAAACAGTTGCGTCTGTCGCGGGGCTGTACCTCGGCAACATCCTGTTCGCGCTGGAGCGTTGCGCGCTCGCGCTGGAGCAGGAGGGGAAGCCGGCGGATGCGGGGTTCTACCGTGGGATCGCGCGGAAGCTGGCCGAAGCCAGGGGCAGGGAAAAGGAGTGACAAGGCAAACTGCGAGTTAACTCGTTTTTCGTTGGTTAACGAACGTTTACTTCAGTTAACCAACCAACAAGCAACGATATCACTCGCCGTTTAGTTCCTGCTGAGCACCGGCTCCAGATCGCCCCATGCGACCGTTACCCGCCCCCGAGTGAACACCCGCAGGTACCTCGCCGACCGATACAACTGCTCTGCCATCGCCGGCAAATCGATCGCGCCCGGAATCCCCTCCTGCGTCACCCGGTGCACCGACCCATCCCGCGCGAGCACAGGCAGATCCAGCCCCAGCATCTGCGTCTTGGCGGGGAAATCCAGCAGCACGTCGTCCGGGCGCAGTGCAGTCAGTTTCGCGATCTCGATTTCCGCGCGTCGCGCGCGGTCCCGATCGTCCGCGATCCATTCGAGTGACTCCATCGGAAGTATGGCCGCCGGCGCCTCGAACGCCCTCTTGAAGAGGCGGCGAGCCAGCAGATCGTGGCGCAGCGCCCGCACCTCTCCCTTCGCAGTCGCCTCGAGTGTCGAGAGCAGTCCCTCGTCCGTGTAGCGCCCGAGCGCCTCTATCTCGAGCGCTCCGTCGCTGAGCGCGCTCTCGACCATCCGCTTGTACATCGCCGTCGCGCTGCGCACAGCATGGTGCCAGTACACGTTCCGGTACATCTGGTACTTCGCGAACAGCATCGACTCCAGCGCGGACAGTCCCTTGGCGCGGACGCCCACGCGACGGCGGCCGGTCGCAGGATCGTCGAGCACCACCATGGCGTGCATCAGACGGTCCTCGTCGATCTCGCCGTACGGCACGCCGCACATCAGCGCGTCGCGCTTGAGATAGTCCATCTTGTCGAGGTCGAGCGAGCCGGAGATCAAACCCTGCAGCAGGCTCGTGCTCGTGCCGCAAATGAGCGCGTAGATCCGCTCCGGCGCGTCCTGTGCGATCGAGGCGCGAAGAATTTCCGCGACCTCTCCGCCGGTTACGAGCGGTCGCGACACCGTCTCGTGGTGCGGCACGCCGATCTCCTCGAGCGCGTGCGAGAACGGATAGTGCCCTACGTCGTGCAGCAGGGCCGCCGCGGCGACTACCTCGCCCTCATCCGCCGCGACGCCCTCGAGCGCGCCTTCGTCGTGAAGGCGCGCGAGGGTGCGGCGCGCGAGGTGGTACGCGCCGAGCGCGTGCTCGAACCTTGAGTGGGTCGCGCCAGGATAAACCAGATGCGCGAGCCCGAGCTGTCGTACGTACCGCAGCCGCTGAACGACGCCCGTGTCGAGCAGTCGTTCGGCGGTGGGATCAACCCGGATGTTGTTCCAGAGCGGATCCCGGATGAACGTCACCCCTTCGGCCCTGCCGCGACGATCTTTTCGGAAACGGACGAGCCGAACTTGGCGATGTTGTCGCGGAACATTCCCGCGAGCTTCTTTGCCTGCGCGTCGTACGCGGCGCCGTCCTTCCATGTGGACCGCGCGTCCAGCACGTTCGCCGGCACGCCCTCGACCGCTGTCGGCACCGCGAGACCGAAGACCGGATCGGCCTTCGTGGGCGCGTTGTCGAGCTTGCCGCTGAGCAGGGCACGCACAATCGCACGGGTGTGCGAGAGCTTCATGCGCGCGCCGACGCCGTACGCGCCGCCGCTCCATCCCGTGTTCACGAGCCACACGTGCGTGTCCTTGTGCTTCGTGAGCAGCTCGCCGAGCAGCTCGGCGTACTTCGTCGGATGCCAGACGAGGAATACCGCGCCAAAGCAGGCGCTGAACGTCGCCTGCGGCTCGGTCACGCCGCGCTCGGTGCCGGCGACCTTCGCCGTGTAGCCCGAGAGGAAATAGTACATTGCCTGCTCGCGGGTGAGCTTCGAGATGGGCGGCAGCACGCCGAACGCATCGGCCGTGAGGAACACGACGTTCTTCGGATGTCCGCCACGCCCGCTCGGCACATGGTTCCTGATGTACGGAAGCGGGTAGCACGCGCGCGTGTTCTCCGTGAGCGCCTGGCTCTCGAACTTCACGCCCTTCGTGACCGGGTCGAGCTCGACGTTCTCGAGCACCGTGCCGAACATCTGCGTGGTCGCAAAGATGTCGGGCTCCTGCTCCTTCGAAAGATTGATGACCTTCGCGTAGCAGCCGCCCTCAAAATTAAACACGCCGGTCGAGCTCCAGCCGTGCTCGTCGTCACCAATCAGCCCGCGCTCTGGATCTGCGGAGAGCGTCGTCTTGCCCGTGCCGGAGAGGCCGAAGAAAAGCGCCGTGTCGCCGTCATGCCCGACGTTGGCCGAGCAGTGCATCGAGAGCACGCCCTGCTTGGGGAGCATGTAGTTCATCACGGTGAACATCGACTTCTTGAGCTCGCCGGCGTAGCGCGTGCCGCCGATGAGGATCATCCGCTTCGCGAGATTGAGCACGATGAACGTCGTCGAGCGAATGCCGTGCCTGGCGGGGTCGCCCTGGTACTCTGGCGCATGCAGGATCGTGAAGTTCGGCGCGAACGACGCGAGCTCGGCGAACTCCGGGCGGATGAACATGTTGCGAACGAAGTTTGCATGCCACGCATTGGGCGTCACGTAGCGGCACGAGAGGCGGTACGCCGAATCGGCGCCGCAATAGAGATCCTGCACGAACAGCTCTTCCTGTCCGTTCAGGTAGCCGCGCACGTCGGCGAGGAGCACATCGAACTGTGCCTCGCTCATCGGCTGGTTGACCGTGCCCCAGTCGATGTCTTTCTCCGACGACGGCTCCTTGATGACGAACTTGTCCTTTGGCGAACGGCCCGTGTGCGGCGTGGTGACCGCGACGAACGGTCCCATGTCGGCGAGTTCACCTTCGCCGCGGCGAATCGCGGCGGCGACGAGCTCGGGCGGATTGAGATTCCAGCGGAGCGCGCCCTTGGGTGCAAGCCCCTGGGTGCTGAGGCCGTGTGAGCTCTCGCGTGACGGTGCGGTGGCGGCGGAAGGCATGATCGAAATTGAGTGCGAAAAGTTGATGGTCGGTTGCGGCGGGAATGTCCTGCGGTGTGACTCTGAACTTAGCGCGCGGCGCCGGCGGTCTCGTACTCGCCGGTGTTCACCCGCGCGGCTTCACTGGCGCGCACGCGCCACTGTGCATCGATGACGGCGACCGCCGCCATGTTCACGATCTCCTGCACGTCGGCGCCTTGCTCCAGCACATGAACGGGATGCGCCATGCCGACGAGGATCGGGCCGATCGCCGTCGCCCCGCCCAGTTGCGTCAACAGCTTGTACGCAATGTTGCCCGCGCTCAGGTTCGGAAAAATGAGCACGTTCGCCGGCTCCTTCAGGCGGCTGAATGGATAGCGCGACGCGAGGATCGCGTCGCTGAACGCGGTATCTGCCTGCATCTCACCGTCGACGATGAGCTGCGGCCGGCGTTCGCGCAGGATCTTCACGGCGTCCGCCATCTTCTGCGCCTGCGGGTGCTTCACGGAGCCGAAATTGGAGAACGACAGCATCGCCACTTTCGGCACCTGGCCGAAGTTCGTGACGAGCCCGCTCGCCGAGATCGCGATCTGTGCGAGCTGCTCGGCGGTCGGGTCGATGTTCACGGTGGTATCGCCGCAGAACACCACGTGCTTCTCGAACACGAGCATGTACAGACCGCTCGCGAGACCGACGACCGGATGCGGGCCGATCACCTCGAGCGCCGGGCGGATTGTCTCGGGATAGTGTTTGTTGAGCCCGCCGATGATGCCGTCGGCATCGCCGACCGCGACCATCACCGTTCCGAAATAAATGCCCTTGTAGAGAAGCTGGTGCGCCTCGGCGAGCGACAATCCCTTTCGCTGGCGGCGCTGGAAGAGAAACTGCGCGTACCGCTCGCGCTGCTTGGACGTCCCCGGATCCTCGATGCGAATCCCGGTGAGCGGGATGCCGTTCTCCTCGGCGGTCTCGCGGATGCGCGTCGCGCGCCCGAGGAGGATCGGCTGGGCGATGCCGACGTCCACCACGATCTGCGCGGCGCGGAGGATCTTGAGCTCCACGCCCACGGCGAACCCGATCCGCTGGGGGTCGTGGTGCGCGCGGTTGATGATGCCG
>JBOHTH010000447.1:0-3213 GCA_050733535.1 Gemmatimonadaceae bacterium
GCGCGCGGCGATAGTGCAATGCGATCGAGTGCCCCTTGTCCTCGAGCAGCAGCCCCGGGTGCCGGGCAACAGCGTCGGCCAGCAGGCGGCGAACGCGCGGCAGCGACGTATGGGCAGCCGCGATGCGCGAGTAGCGGCCGCGTGCGTCGCGACGCTCGGCGCCGTGCTGGCCGGCAGCGGGCCACTCCGACGTGTGGAAGATCCGGTCGATGTCGGCAATCGACCGGCCGCTGACGATCGCCACGGCCCCGCCGGCGCGGCGCCGCAGGCGCCGCAGGAGACGCCGGTGCGCCGCGGCGAGTCGCGTGCGGGCCGGGGAGTCGGCGAAGTCGATCAGGGTGCCGTCGATGTCGAGGAAGTAGGCCATCAGTCCGGCTGAAGATGTCACAGTGCGGCAGCGCGCGCCGCACCCGACGCGAACCGCGGGAGCGCGTCGGTCACTGCCGTGCGCTCGACAAGGCGGTCGCGGCGCCGCATGCGCGCGGCGTCGAGCAGCATGCGGCCCGCCCACCGGTACACGTTGAAGTCCTGCAGGAGGCCGCGCATGAGCCGCACGCGCTCGCGCTGCTCCGCAAGCGGCATGGTGAGTGCCATATGCACCGCCTCCGCACATTGATCGGTGTCGTAGGGGTTCACGACGATCGCCTCCGGAAGTTCCCGCGCCGCGCCGGTGAACTGGCTGAGGATGAGCACGCCGCGCTCATCGTCCCGGCTCGAGACGAACTCCTTGGCGACGAGGTTCATGCCGTCGTGCAAGCTGCTCACGAAGCAGAGGTCCGCGGCACGGTAGTACTCGTACACCTGCTGCGGCTCATGATGCGCCACGGCGAGTATGAGCGGCGGCGCGCCGCGGCCTTCGAAACGTTCGTTGATGCGTGCGGCGAGCGCCCGCACCTGCGTTTCGTAGCGAATATATTCCTCAATCCGTGCGCGCGTCGGCGCGGCGATCTGGATGAAGGTGAACTTGCCGATCCACTCGGGGTGCATCTCGAACAGCCGCTCCACCGCGCGCATTCGCTCCTCTATTCCTTTCGTGTAGTCGAGGCGGTCCACCCCGATCCCGATCATCTGGTCCGCGGGAAGGTTGTGGCGCTCCCGCACCGCCGCGCGGCACTCGTCCACCGTAGTCGCGATCAGCTGCGGCTGCGGCGGATATTCCACGGAGATCGGGTAGCGCTTCACCTCGGTCATCTGGCCACGATAGCTCACGGTGAACATCTCGCGGTCGCTGCGCGCCTCGAGCACGCGGTCGACGGTGTCCACGAAGTTGTTGCAGTGGAACTGCGTGTGGAATCCCAGGATGCTGCTGCCGAGCAGGCCATCGAGCAGCTCCTCGCGCCAGGGGCAAATTCCGAACGCTTCGGGATTGGGCCAAGGGATGTGCCAGAACGTGATGATTGTCGCCCCGGGCAGCACGTCGCGGATCATCCGCGGCAGGAGCGCGAAGTGATAGTCCTGGACCAGCACGATCGGATCCGACGACTTCGATTCCTCGACCACCGCCTCTGCGAACTTCCGGTTCGCCTTCACGTACTGCTCCCAGTCCGCCGTGCGGAAGATCGGGCGCACGTGCGCAATGTGGCAGAGAGGCCAGAGCCCCTCGTTGGAGAAGCCGTAGTAGTAGCCCGCCTCTTCCTCCTCGGTAAGCCACACGCGACGCAGCTGATAGGCCGGATTTTCGCGCGGCACGCCCACCCGGTCGTGCTTGTCCACCACGTCGCGGTCGGCCGAGCCGCCGCCGTGTGCGATCCATGTCCCCGAGCAGGCGCGCATCACCGGCTCCATGGCCGTCACCAGGCCGCTCGCGGGGCGGCGCACGGTGATCCCGTCGGCCGTGCGCTCGTGGATGTACGGCTCGCGATTCGACACCACGATCACCTCCTGCCCACGCAGCTCGGCGTGCAGGACGTTGCGCAGTGCCTCGGGGTTCCAGTTCACGCGGTCGTGGTCGCGCGCGCGGCTCTCGGATTCGATTTCGCGGATGAGCGTCCGCAGGTCGCGCGCGATTGGCCGCAGTTCGGGACGCTCCGTCATGTCGGACGGACGCCACAGCCCCTCGCCCTGCAGCAGCGCGTGGAAGCCCGCCACCCAGCCGCGCCAGCTGATCTGCGCGATGATCACCGTGATGAGCGACACCGTGATGCCGAGTGCGACGAAGAAATAGAAGAGATACTTGCGCGTCTCTTCGCTGCGCTGCGCCATGAAGCTCATGTCATGGACGAGCACCAGGTTGCCGGCCGGCCCGTCGGGCCCCCCGATCGGCACGACGGACACGTAGAGTGGCCCCCGCAGGCGGTCGAGCTGAAGCTCGTGTCGCACGGTGAATGTGCTCAGGTCGGAGCATCCCACTTCAGCCGGAAGCGTCGCCGTCGCGATCGGCCGGCTCGAGGACGACTCGCAGTATCCGGCGGCGTACAGCCGCTCGTCCCGGGTGATTCCCGTGAAGAACCGCACCAGCTCGGCGTGGCTGCCCTTGTGAATCAGGTCCCGCAGCGGCGCCTCGGCGGTATTCGCGATCAGGCTCGAGCGGCTGTCGAGGTCGCGTTCGAACCACTTCAGCGTGAGGCGGTCCACCAGTGGGACCACGGCGTACGCGATCGCCGCCAGCGCGAGCATGAGGGGAACGATGAACCGCAGCGAGAGGCGCATCTCGCATGATACCCGCAAGCACCCGTCGCGAGCCAGTCTTGAGGTCGTCCTCTGTCCCACATTTCCGCGTTTTCTCGATCCTTCCCCGGCGCGGAGTGCGGAAGTGGAACTCGGGGGGCGGGGAGGCTTCTAGCCGCGCACCGCGGGCATCGCCATTTTCAACCGCATGAACGACGTACGCTTGCGCGCCCGAACAGTGTCCGAAATCGTGGACGCAGCTTTCGCGCTGTACCGCCGCGACGCGGGACAGTACATGCTGCTGATGGCGATCATGATCACGCCTCAGGTGGCCGCACAGGTCCTGCTGCAGGGACGCACGGGCGTGACGCTCGGGTCGCTGCTGATCTCGCTCGCGTCGCTCCTGGTCTCCACTTTCACGTACACGATGGGTGCGGCGGCCATCATGAAATTCGGCGGGGCCGTCTACCTCGGCGAGAATCCCGAACTCGAGGCGACCCTCGCGTCGGTAATTCCGAAAGTTGGCACGCTGCTTTGGGCGGGGTTCATGAAGCTCCTGCTCTATTTCCTCGGCTTCCTCTTTTTCTTCGTCGGCGAGTTCTACGT
>JBOHTH010000448.1:0-3171 GCA_050733535.1 Gemmatimonadaceae bacterium
ATCCAGCCGCGTGGGCGCGCGAACTTTCACCGTGCGCAGCGCCTCGGCGTTCATGTGCGCTCACCAAACTGGCGCGCGAGCGGCCCGTGCTGCCCCGCGAGCGAATCGCGCAGATGGTCGCCGAGCAGCGTGACCGCCAGCACGGTGACAATCAGCGCGAGCCCCGGCGCGAGCGCCACCCACGGTGCCGCAACAATGAGATCGCGTCCGCCCGCGATCATGTTGCCCCAGCTCGGCTGCGGCGGCTGAATTCCCAAACCGAGAAACGAAAGGCCGCTCTCGAGCAGGATTGCGTTGCCTACACCGAGCGTTGTCGCGACGATCGTCGGGCCGATCGCGTTCGGCAGCACATGCCGCACGAGCACGCGCCAGCGCGGGACGCCCAGCGCGTGCGCTGCCTCAACGAAAGGCCGCGCGCGCACGCCGAGCACTTCGCCGCGGATGATGCGCGCGACGCCCATCCACCCGGTCGCACCCAGCACCACCAGCACGGTGAGCAGGCCCGGTTGCCAGAGCGCCGCGCAGACGAGCAGCAGCACGAGGCGCGGAATGGCGAGCAGGGCGTCGGCAATCGCCATCACAACGCGATCGGCGATTCCGCCGAGCCACGCGGCGCCCGCGCCGGCCACTGTTCCGATCGCCGCTGCGAGCAGCGAACCGCCCACGCCGAGCGCGAGCGAGACGCGCGCGGCAAGCATCATACGAACAAATAAATCGCGGCCGAATCGATCGGTGCCGAGCAGGTGCCAACTTCCCGTTGAATCATGGCTGAGCGGCGGCACGAGCCGAAGCGCGAGCACGTCGCCGATCGCGAGCGGATCGCGCCGCGCGAACATCGGCACGAAGACGGCTGCACCAAGCATCAGCGCGAGCAGTGCGACCGCGGCCGTTGCGACGCGACCGGAATGGCCGGAATGCTCGGAACGGCCGGAGCGCTTCACGCGACGGCCTTCATGCAGCCCGCCGCGGATCGAGCAGCGGGAGCATGATGTCTGCCGCGAGGTTCGCGAATATCACGGCGGCCGCGTAAAACACGGTCGCGCCCATCACCACCGGATAATCACGCGCCTGAATCGCGACGAGCATCGCCTTGCCGAGGCCCGGCCACGCGAACACGGATTCCACGAACACCGATCCGGCCACGAGCCCGGGCAGCGAGAGCGCCGCCAGCACGGTCAGCTGCGGCATGACGTTCCGCAGGATGTGCGTCGCGTACAGGCGCACTGGCCGCGCACCTTTCGCGCGCGCCATGCCGACCCATCCTTCACTGGCCACGTCCGCCACCGCGCTGCGCGCATACCGCGCGATTCCCGCCGCGCCGACCGCGGCGAGTGTCACCACCGGAAGCACGGCGTGGCGCGCGAGATCCACGAACCCCGGCCAGCCGCCCAGCACCACACCGGGCGTGCGAATCCCGAACGCCGGCAGCCGCAGTGCCTCCGGCACGCCGAGCGTCGCCGCGCCGTACGTGAACACCGCGACCAGCGCGAGCGCTATCCAGAAACTCGGCGCGGCGTACACGGCGGTTGTCAGGACGGTCGTCAGGCCGTCCAGCGCGCGCCCGCGATTCGCGGCCTGCACCATCCCAACCGGCACGCCGATCAGGAACGTCAGCACGAGCGAAATGCCGCCGAGCGCTATCGAAACCGGCGCGGCGTCCAGCAGGACGCGGCTCACCGGCTGCCGCGAAGAAAAACTCTCGCCGAGGTTCCCCCTCACCACCGCTCCTGCCCAGTGTGCATATTGGATCACGAGTGGCCGGTCTAGGCCAAGGTCGGTGCGCAGGCGCGCGGCGTCGGCCGGCGTCGCGGTCGGCGGCACGAGAAAATCGGCGGGGTCGCCGGGCGCCATCCGGATGAGCACGAAGATGAGCGTGACGACGAGCCAGAAGAGCGAAAGGGAACCAGCCAGTCGCCGCGCGATGACGGACAATTCATTCTGCACGGGTTGAAAATGCTCGCGCGCACCCTCACGTCAATCAGCAGCGTGCTCTGCGCCGGACTCCTGGCCGCCACGGCCGGCTGCGCGGCGCGGCCGCGGCCGGCTGACGTGGTCGTGTATGCCTCCGGCACCGATCTCGAATCGGCGAACCCGCTCGTCACCATCCACCCGCTCTCGCGGCAGGTGCAGCGGTTCGCGCTCTTCACGACGCTCGCGCGCTACGACAGCGCGCTCGCACCCGAGCCGTACGGGGCGAGCTCGTGGACCTTCAGCGCAGACCGGCACGAGCTCACGTTCCACTTGGTGACGAGTCTGCATTGGCACGATGGTCCGCCGGTGACTTCGCGCGATGTCGCCTTCACGCTTCTCGCCGCGCGCGATCCGCGCACCGGCTACGCACGCGCCGGCGATTTTGCCGCGCTCGATACGGTCGTCACACCCAACGATTCGACCGCCGTGCTGCGGTACCGTTCCGCGCTCCCCGCGTTTCCGCTCGTGTTCTGCGAGCTGCCGATCCTGCCCGACCACTTGCTGCACGACGTTCCGCGCGCCGACATGCGCCGTGCGCCGTTCAACCTCGCACCGGTCGGCGACGGCCCGTTCAAGTTCGTGGATCGCGTCGCAGGCCAGCGCTGGACGTTCGCGCGCAACGCCGAATTTCCTGCCGCGTTAGGCGGCCCGCCAAAAATCGCGAAGTTGATAATCGCTGTGGTGGACGAATCCACCACGAAGTTTGCCGGCCTCGCCAGCGGCGACCTGGACTTCGCCGGCATCGCGCCGACGATGGCCGCGCTCGCGGCGCGCGATCCCACCATGCGGATCATTGAGTATCCGGTACTGCAGGAAGCCGGGCTGATCTTCAACACGCACCGCGCTCCGTTTGAGGACCTGCGGGTGCGCCGCGCGTTCAATCTTTCACTCGATCGCGAGCGGATCGTGAAGGCCGCGCTCGCGGGCTACGCGGTCCCCGCCAGCGGGCCGGTCGCGCCGGAGAGCCCGTACGCGCTGCCTTACTCCGAGCCGCGCGATACGCGCGCCGCCGATTCGCTCTTCGACGCCGTCGGCTGGCGTCGCGGCGCAAACGGAGCGCGCGCGCACGACGGCAAGCCGCTCACCGTCGAGCTGCTCACCGTCGGCAGTGGTGATCAGGCGGTGGAGCAGCTCGTGCAGGCCGATCTTGCGGAGCGCGGGGTCCGAGTGGAAATCCGGGTGGTGGAGTTCGGCGCCTTT
>JBOHTH010000449.1:0-2037 GCA_050733535.1 Gemmatimonadaceae bacterium
CCCATGGATCGCGCGCGACTTGCTCGTCTTCGCCCGCCTTCACGAGGCCGGCCAGCGCGTTGTAGCTGTAGTACTCGTCGCAGTTCATCACCAGCAGGTCGCTCGACGATTCGCGGATGCCGACGCCGATGACGTACTTGCCGTATTCCTTGAGCTTGATGACGAGGCTGGAGAAGTCCGAATCGCCGGAGAGGAGGATGAAGGTGCCGATCTCCGGGCGGGTGAAGATCAGTTACAGCGCGTCGATGGCGAGTCGGATATCGGTGGCGTTCTTCTTCGACGAGCCGTAGGCCGGCGCGAAGATGAGATCGATGGACGATTCGGAGAGCGGAACGATGTACTGCGGGTAGCGACGCCAGTCCGCGTAGGCGCGTTGCACGGCGACCTTGCCCTTGATGATGTCCGACGAGAGCAGGTTGCGCAGTTCGTGGCCCAGGTCCGAGCGAATGCCCATGGTGACATTGTCGAAATCGATGAGCAGGGCGGCATTCGGTGCGTGCACGGTATGCAGCGGCGCCGCGACGGCGAATGGAGCGAGCTTCGCCTGCGGGCCGCGATGCACGAGGGCGGAGTGGGCGCGGGACGCGGGAGGCGTGCGCGAGTTGCGTGAGTTCATGTACTTCCCTGCGGGCATCCATGCCCGTGGTTTGCTCGGGCGACCAGTCGCTCGAGGTCTCGACGCTCGACCGCTCCGTTCCCGGTCACCGGACCGCGGTCGAGATGGCGTACGAGATATGGCTTCGTGAGTCGATGCATTGCCGGACGAGCGAGGCGGTGTGCCTCGGACCTGCCGGCGAGATTGCACTGCGATGGCGCATATTCGCGCCGCACTCGTCGATGTGTGCCTCACGCCACGCGGGGACGGCGTTCACGTCTTCACCGCGTCGACGGGCCTCCGAAGCGCCGGACCGGGCGCTCTCCGCAGGCAATCGCATCCCGCCGATCATCGTCCCGTTCCCGCGAAATGCGCACTGCAACATTCGCGGGCCGCGCGGCGCCGACGGAGTGGTTCGCATCGCGACACCCTGCTCCAGCGACCCGGCGTGGGTCTTCAATTCCCGGTTGGATTCCACATCGATCGCGAAATGTACATGCGACCTGTGCGAGACGTAAGTGCATGATTCGCCAGCGGCTGCGCCCAACCCGCCACTCGCCGGTGGCTTGCGGAGGACCCGCTCGAGCCGCTGGCCGGGTGTCTTCCTGAGGTGAGCAGGGTTGTCAGGGTGGTTGGGGCTGTGCGCCATCTGTATGTTTCGTTTTGAAACGCCGGACGCGAGCACCGCATATGGAGATCCCGTGAAGCGACTTGGGTTTCGTGGTCGACTGTTCGTGATCCTGCTCTCGTTCGCGCTCCTGCCTTCCATTCTGCTGTCGCTCGCCTGGGGAGGCACGAGCTGGTGGGCGCTCCCCCTGGTTGGCGCGACCGCGGCGTGGGACAGCGTGGCATCCACGGGTCAGCAGGCGCTCAATGCCGCGAAGTCCGCACCGCTCACGCCCTCGCAGCGCGCTGCCTTTGCGCGGCACGAACGGACGCTCAACCTCAGCGCGGTCCGAGCGCGCCAGGCCGGCTTCATCTTTCGGCGGCTGGCGTGGACGGCGGCCGTGCTGGCGGTGCTGGTCTGCCTGCTCCTGGGGCTCGTCGCATCGCGCGTGGCGGGGCATCTCAGCCGGAATCTCAGCCGGCCGCTCCAGGAATTGATTGGCTGGACGGAACGCATCGGTCGAGGAGAGGCGCTGCCGGACGGACCGCCGCGCAAGGGAGCGCCGGAATTCGAAGTGCTGCGGCGACGCATGCGTGCGATGGCGACGGAGCTCGAGGCAGGGCGCGGACGCGCACTGGAAGCAGAGCGTTCGGCGGCGCTGCGGGAGTCCGCGCGGCAGGTCGCGCACGAACTGAAGAACCCGCTCACGCCGATCCGATTTGCCGTGGCCCGTCTGCGGCGCGATGTGCCGTCGTCACTTGCGGAGACGGTCGACGTACTGGAAGTGGAGACGCAACGACTCGAAGCCATGGCGCGCGCCTTCGCGCAGTTCGGC
>JBOHTH010000450.1:0-14189 GCA_050733535.1 Gemmatimonadaceae bacterium
GGGGAGTGTGGTGGGATTGACGCGACGCGCCGGGGCAACCGGCGCTTTGAGCGCCGCGATGCTCTGTTGGCGCTCGCCCACCATCGGCGGGCAGACGTGGACCGGCGTGCAGTGAAGCGACCGGACCGCGCATACCGCGCACGTTGCTTCGTCGTGCTGGTACTTGTGCTGGGCTCCCTTGGGCTCGGCATGCGCGCCGAGCCGCCCCTTTTCGGTCGTCTCGGCGAGCGGCGCGAGCGCAATCGCACCCTGCAGCGCGAAAAGCGCAGCCAGTGCAATGCGTCGGCACCATCCGTTCGGACGGCGAAGAGGGCTCGATCGGGAGAACATGAGTGTAGGAGGCTACGCACGGTAGGTGGGAAACGCTAGCTATCGACCATCATTATCAGTTACGCGGCCCGCACGAAAGGCAAGCGCCATCGGTCATTCCCTCCATGGCACCCATCGGATTTACAGCGGCGCGGATTGCGCGAAGCCGCAAGTACACGATTGCGCCCAACGGCGTGCGTGACCCGTAGAACGGCACGAGCACCGCCGGCACCACGTTGACCGTGCCCATCACGCCCAAGCCGATCGTGGCGCGGTGCACCGTCACGAGTTCGCGGACGTATCCCAGCGACAGGTCGCCGACCGGAAACAGTCGGGTTGGCGGGAATCCAGTGGGGCCTTCGGGCAGCACGAGATCGTCCGCCGTCTTCTGCACGAACTCCGCGCGGCCGAACACGGCGTTCCTGGCGTCGATGCCCCACTCGCTTTCGGCGAGCACGCTCTGCGACGGCGTGTGTTGGTCGGAGTGCGTCACCATGCCCCAGATCAGGGAGGTTGAGAGTTGCGCTTCGGAGCCCAGCATCCTTCCGTTTTGCAGTGACACTACAGTCCGGTGCGTGGTATGGGCCGGGTTCGCTGTCTCCGGATCTCTCAGGAATCCAAAGCTCGCGGAGACGCTCCACGCCGAATCGGGATTGAATGTCGCGCGCCCGGAGTATGAGTCGAGCGGATGAAAGTCGAAGTTCCAACGATTCTCGTCAGGGTCATGGCCGTTGAAGACGGAGCCCTCGACCTTCCAGCGTCGCGTGAAGAGCCCGACCGTCGCGACTCCGAAACTGACGTGCGACGCATCTTGCCAATGGTGCCCGATTGGCGCCGCAGGATCGTCCATTGCCGACATACGGTGCATGTATGCGACGGGCCCGAGCGCGGGCTCGCCGGCCGGCGCGAGGTAAAGTTCGAGTCCGAGATTCCTGGCGATCTCGCGATCGTGCAACGCGGCGACTTCCATGAAGAAGTCATGCGGATGCTGTCGATCGAACAGGGGCTGTCCGTGCCAGGTCTCGCCGGACTGGAGGAGGAGCGGGTAGCCGTGGTTTGTGACACCTGCGGCGTCGACGCTCAGCATGGCGCGCAGTTGCAATTGCCCGCCGGCGAGACCGTGGGTCGCCATCAACATTCCCCAGCTCAGACTGCCGAGTTGGCTGGCTCCGCGAGGCCCGCCCTGTTGGTCGTACTGTGCGTCAATGAGACCGTGCACCATCAGGTCCCACGAGCCGGCTTGGAACTCTGCGGTCGGCTCCGAGACGGCGTCCGGCACCCAGCTTGTCCCCGAGCCCATGCGATTCATCGAGATGCCGAGCGGGCCGGTCATGTCCATTACCATGCCCGTGTTCATTGGCGGGCGCGATGTCGCGCCTGAGTCGGGAGGCGCTCCGCGTTGAGCGAGCGCGTCACGAGAAGCGATGAACAGTGCGGCCGCGCAAAATGCGAGTAAAATGAACGCGCGTGAATCGAGAAACGAGGGTGTAGTCGCGCGGAGCAGCGACCCCCTCACTGTTGCATGCAACATGAGTTCCTCCCAAGGACCGAGGCGCTGTCACGCCAAGCGTCAGGCGACGGAGCAGCATCACGCCGGTGTTCTGTCGTTCGCGCGCTGGAAGCGCGATGGTCCTCAGCCCTTGGGTGGCGGAGGCTCGGGAGCTGCGCTCACCGATTCGAGCACGCGGGTGCGCGCAACCGGGGCGACGTTCGAGAGAGGCTGAGAGGGAACACCAGCCAACTCGGTGGAGGGGGCGGCCGCGAGACCGCAAGCCAACATCAACGGGCAGTGTGCCCCGTCGTGTTGGGGATCGTGCCCGGGTGATGTGGGCAGACCTTCACCACGCGGGTGCATGCCCGGCATGAGGTCGTGCCCACCCGCCATGGTCGACACGTCCATGCGCTCGCACAGCACGCCGCTTCGCAACGCGGCAGACTGAGCCAGCGAGATCACGGCGAGGACGGCGGCGATTCGACGCATCACAAACGGAATCATATTCCGCTTGAGCCTGAACCGCCATTCGCAGGTCTGCCGAACAACACGGACCGGTCGCGCGTATATATTCGTGCCTATGCGCCGCCGCCAAGTGACCCGTGTCCTGCTCGCCGCCGTCGCCATCGTGCAGATGGCGGTGCCGGTGCTCGCGGTCGTTGCGGACGCGCGACTCATCCTCGATTCCGGCGGCCCGCCGCAGGTTCATATCGAGGAGCACACGCACAAGAGTTGCCGTCCGGTGCACCCGGACGACTGCGTGCTGTGCCAGTTCCTCACGCACTTCTCGGCGCCGCGTGGTACGGCGCCGGCGGTTCCAGTGGCTGCGGCATCGCGCCGCCCCACGCGCGACCACGCATCGTCGCTTCCCGCTTCCATCGCGCGTGCGCAGCAGCGCACACGCGCTCCTCCCGTCAGCCTGAGCTGACCTTCGCCGCGCGGCCGGTTCCGGCCGTTGCGCGCGCACATCACGACTCGTTCGCCCTCGGGCCGGTCCCATCAAGGACCGGGCGTTTCCGGCGTTCGCTGTCGCACCCACTCAGGCACTGACAACACGGGAGTCCATCGTGATTGCATCATCGTGGCTGTATCGCGCGCGCCAGCTCATGGCGCTCGTTCTTCTATTTCTCTGTGCATCCGTTCCGGCCCGTGCAGAAGTGCCGAACGGCGACTTGCACGGCGCCGTGACCGACAGCGCCAGTGGCAATCCGATCCCCTCCGCGCAGGTCAGCGTGACGCGCGATGGGCGGATCATCCAGAACACGCTCACGAACGATTTTGGCCAGTTTGTCGTGCACAACCTCGGCGCGGGGTCGTACGCCGTGTCCGTGCACTTTATTGGCTTCAAGCCGTTCAGCGGAACGGTGACCGTTGCCGGCGCTGACGTTCGCCTCAATGTTCGCCTCGAGGTCGCGACGACACACCTGCAGGCCGTGCAAGTCACCGCAGAAGCACCGGTCGCCGTCGACACGCGCACGGGGGACCAGGTGTTCACGGAGCAGGAGTCGCACGTCGCTCCGACGACCACCACATCGCAGATCGTGCAGCAATCCGTTGCGGGCGCGGTGCGCGCACCGACAGGTGAAGTGCACATCCGGGGCCAGCACGCCGAGTACACCTACTACGTGGACGGCATTCCTGTCGCGAGCGGCGTGTCCGGGAGCCTCAACGAGCTGTTCGATCCCGCGATCATCAACCGGCTCGACTTCCAAACCGGCGGATGGGACGCCGAGTACGGCGAGAAGAACGCCGCGATCATCAATGTCGCCACGCGCATTCCGACTGGGGCGTTCCACATGAACGCGTCAGCCGCGGGCGGTTCGTTCGGCGCGTACTCGCAGTCGCTGAACATGAGCGGTAACAGCGGGAAGTGGGGATTTTTCGTATCCGGTTCGCGCGCCGTGACCGACATGCGACTCGATCCCGTCAGCTTCGACACAGTCAGCTTCGCGCCGCGGAACTTCCACAATCACGGTGAGGACGACTTTGGGTTCGCCAAGATCCAATATCAGCCGGGCAATTCCGACATCGTGACGCTCGACATGGACTGGGGACGCACGTATTTCCAGGTCCCGTACGACACCACCGGCGGCGTGGGCGCTGACGACCACCAGCAGGACGTGAACGGATTTGCGAACTTCGGGTGGCGGCACCACTTCGGCGGATCGGCGACCACGTCTTCCGCAGGAAGCGAACTGTTTGCCGGCGCGTTCTACCGCCACGGCAGCCTGGACTACACACCAGGCGACAACGACACGCCGCAGTTTTTCTTTGCGCCCGATACGACGACCGCGTACAACCTGCTCGAGCACCGCTACTTTGACACCTTCGGCGCAAAGGTGGACTACTCGTACAAGCCGTCCAACGAGTTCGAGTGGAAGTCCGGCGTGCTGGCGTCACAGACGAGCGGACACGAGAACTTCGTGACCACGTCCGGCACCGGCACGTTCGGGCCGGCGTCGAACTCAGGGCTGGCCGGCGGGGATTTCTCGCTCTACAGCGAGGTGAACTGGTCGCTGTCCGAGCACTTCGAACTGCGGACGGGCGCCCGGTACGACACGCACGCCGCGCCCTTTGCCGGCACGGTGTCGCAGTTCAGCCCGCGCATCCGGCTCAACTTTTATCCGGACAACGCGAACACGTTCTTCGTGTACTTCGGACGGCTGTTCATTCCCACGAACGTCGAGGACCTGCGCAACATCACGAGCGTCGCCGATGCCGGCGTGGCGACCGTCCCGACCGTCCCGGAACGCGATGCGTTCTACGAGGCCGGCTATCTGCACCGCTTTGGCGGCGGCGTTGTCGTGAAGCTCGACGGATATCACAAGTCGAGCTCGCCGGGCATCGACGACAACACGATTCCAGGATCGGCGATCGTGACCGACGTGAACCTTCAGTACGTGAGCAATACCGGCGTCGAACTCGTTACGGAATACCATCCGGACGGCCCGTTCTCCGGATATGTCAATGTGGCGCTGGACCATGCGTATTCCTACGGCGCCGTCTACGGTGGCTTCTTTGAGTCATCGCCGCCGGCCGGCGACTTCGATCTTGACCACGACCAGCGGCTGTCGATCGTGGCGAGCGGGACGTACTCGGCCGGCAAGTTCTACGCTACGGCCACCGAGGTTTACGGCAGCGGCCTGACGAACGGCGCCGACCCCGGCGCGGATTATGGGACGGGACTGTTCTCGTTCAACTCCGCCATCAAAGTCGCGCCGAACTACATCACGAACGTCGCGCTGGGGTACACACTCAACGTCGGCGCGACCACCGTGCGACCGGAACTATTCATCGACAACCTGTTTGACAGCCGGTACCTGCTCAAGGGAGCGTTCTTCAGCGGCGCGTCGGTGGGACGCCCGCGGTCGGTTTCGCTCAGGGTGAATCTCGGTGTTTGACAAAAACAGCGGGTGAAAATGTTGCTTGTTGGTTGGTTAACTGAGGCTAACGTCGGTTAACCAACCAACAAGCAACATTTTTCAACTCGCTGTTTTACTTTCTCGACCTCAGCCACTCAAGGGGATCGACCGCCCGCTGCCCCGGTCGCATCTCGAAGTGCAGGTGCGGCTCCATGTCCGGATCCGACTGGCCGACCGTGCCGATCACCTGGCCCTTGGTGACCTTCGTTCCCTTTGCCACCAGGATCTTGCCGAGCGAGCTGTAGATCGAGTAGTCGTTGCCGCCGTGCTGGAGGATCACGGTGCGGCCGTACGTCCCGAGGCTCTCGCTCACCAGCGCGACGGTGCCCGCCGCGACGGCCTTCACCGGCGTCCCCTCCGGCGCGGCGATCCCGATGCCGTCCCAGCGGATCGTCGTGTTGTTCGGGTTCACGAGTCGCCCGAACTGATAGATGATCGTCCCTTCCACCGGCCAGTCGAGCCGTCCGAAGTCCGAGGTCTTCAGGGTGCTGTTCGACGATACGGCGGACCCGCCGCGCACCTCGGCACGTTTCCGCTCCGCTTCGAGTGCCGCGATCACGCTGCCGACGCGCGCTTCGTCCTTCGCAATCTGTGCGAGGCGGCTCTCCGCCTGCCTTTCCTTTGCCTGCGCCTGCGCGAGACTCCGCGCACGCTGCTCGTCGAGTGTCCGCAACTGCTGCTCCTCGGTCGCCTTTTGCTGACGCGAGTCCTCGACGTCGTTGCGGAGCATCACGAGCGTCTGCCGCTGGTTCGTGATCTGTTGGCCCAGCGCTTCCACGCGGCTCACCAGCGCCCGGTCGCGCTGGGCGATGATGTGCAGGTATTTGTATCGCGCGACCAGCTCGCCGAACGACTGCGCCGAGAGCATCGCCTCGACTGAGTACAGCGGCCCTCGCTTGTATATCTCGCGCACCCGGTTGCGCAGCACGGCCCGCTTGATTGCGAGCTCGTCTTGCGCGCGGATCAGGTTGCCCGTCGCCTCCGTCT
Source organism: Gemmatimonadaceae bacterium (assembly GCA_050733535.1). Lineage (GTDB taxonomy): Bacteria > Gemmatimonadota > Gemmatimonadetes > Gemmatimonadales > Gemmatimonadaceae > Fen-1231. The sequence continues at coordinate 6,211 of JBOHTH010000450.1, forward strand.
CCTCGTCGGACAGCGCGCTGAGCTGGTGGTCGAGCCCGCGGACCACACGGGCAGTCGCGTCGGCCTGGCGTTCGATGTTGGTGCGTTCCTCGGCGAGGTCGTGCACCGTGGACTGGAGATCCTGCATTCGCTTCTGCAGGTCGGCGCGTTCCTGGCGGATCTTGTCGAGTTCGTCCTTTTGTTCCTTGATGCGGTCCGCGGCGCTCTGCTGCGGCGTCTGCTGCGCCGGCGCGCGGAGCGGAACGAGCAGGGCCGTAGCAAGCCCGAGAAGAATGAGAAGTGTGGAGCGGGCTCTCACTACACCTCCCGCAGGTGCCGTCCGACGGAGAATGCGCTGCCGAGCAGGCCGATCAGCGCGCCGGCCGCAATGCCTGCCACCGCATACCGGGCGTCGAAGAACTCCGCGGTGAAGACGAACTTTCCGATGAGCACGTTGGCCAGCCACGTGAGCAATAGCGCAAGCAGCCCCCCGAGCGTTCCCTTGAGCACGCCCTCGATCAGGAACGGCATGCGAATGAACCCGTCCGTCGCGCCGACCACCCGCATGATCGAGATCTCCCGCGCGCGGGCGAGCACCGCCATGCGAATCGTCGACCCGATGATGATGACTGCGACGCCGGCAAACGCCAGCCCAAGCGCCGCACCGGCGAGCGTCGCGATCGTACGGATGCGATAGAGTTTCTGCACCCACTCCTCGCCGAAGCGGACATCGTCGACGAAGTCGTAGTTCTTGATGCGCGCCGCGACAGCCGCCACCGTGGTGGGGTCGCGGAATCCCTCCTTCAGCTTCACGTCGATCGAGGCTGGCAGGATTCCGGCCTCGAACACATCGCTGAACTCGCCCAGCTCGCGGCGCGCGCGTGCGAGCGCTTCGTCCGACGAGACGAGGTTCACCGTCGACACCTCCGGAAACGAGGCGATGTCGCCGAGTGCGGCGCTTGTGGCCTCGGGCGCCGTTCCGTCCACGACGAATGCGCGAATCTCGACGCGGTCCTCGAGCTGGTTGAGCTGGTCGTGAATGTTGAGCGCGACGAGGCCGAACAGGCCGAACGCGAACAGCGAGAACGCGATCGTGGTGACGCTGAGCATCCCCAGCACCGGCGCCCGCCGAAAGGCGAGGAAGGCTTCGCGAAACGCGAGTCTCATGCGGTCCTCATGGCGCGTCGGTCCCCGGGCCAGCGTGTACCGGCTCGGCCGAGTCGAACACAATCGCCCCGTGATTCATCTCGATCAGCCGGCACTCCGCGCGTTTCACCAGCTCGAGATCGTGCGTCGCCATGATCACGGCGGTGCCGCTTGCGTTGATGTCGCGCAGCAGCTGGAAGATGCTGCGCGTCGCGCGGTCGTCGAGGTTCCCGGTCGGTTCGTCGGCGATCAGCACGACGGGATCGTTCGCGAGCGCGCGGGCGATGGCGACGCGCTGCTGCTCGCCGCCGGAGAGCTCGCGCGGCAGCGACGTCGCCTTCGCGGCAAGTCCAACCTGTCCCAGAAGGCGGCTCACCTTGGGGCTGATGGCGTCCTGCGGCGTTCCGGTGACCTCGAGCGCGAACGCGACGTTCGCCTCGACGCTGCGGTCCTCGAGCAGGCGAAAGTCCTGGAACACGACGCCCATCTTTCGGCGGAGCTTCGGAACGTCGCGGCCGCGGATCGTCACCGAGCTGACGCCGCTCACCCTGACCTCGCCCTTCGTCGGGCGCTCCTCGAGGAAGATCAGCTTGAGGATCGTGCTCTTGCCTGCGCCGCTCGGCCCGGTGAGGAACACGAACTCGCCCTTGCCGACGTGGAAGTTGACGTCGTTCAGCGCGAAGCCGGCGCGCGGGAATTCCTTGAAGACATGCGTGAAACGGATCATTCCCTACTTTAACGCCTGTTCGATGTCGGCGATGATATCGTCGGCATCCTCGATCCCGATGCTCAGCCGGAGGAACCCGTCGGGGATCCCGATGCTCGCGCGTTCCTCGCTCGACATCGAGGCGTGCGACGTATATCGCGGCTCGCTCACGAGCGAGTCGACTCCGCCGAGGCTGGCGGCGTGCGTGATCACCTTCAGCCGGCGCAGGAACTTCTCCGACGCCTTCCCGCCGCCGGAGAGTTCGATCGCCATCATGCCGCCGAACCCGTCGAGCATCGCGCGCGCGACTTCGTGGTCGGGATGATCGGAGAGCCCTGGGTAATGCACGCGCTTGATCTCCTTGCGGTCGGAACACCAGTGCGCAATGCGCATCGCGTTGTCGTTCTGGCGTCGCACGCGGACGTCGATCGTCTTGATGCCGCGCTCGAGAAGCCAGAGCGCGAACGGATCCGGGGTCTGGCCCCAGACCATCTCCTTCTGGAGGACTTCCTGGATGTAGCTCTCGGTGCCCGCTACGACGCCGGCGAGCACATCGTGGTGCCCGTTGAAATACTTCGTGGCCGAGTGAATCACGACGTCGGCGCCGTGCTCGATCGGCCGAAAATTCACCGGGCTCGCGAACGTCGAATCCACCACGAGCGCCAGGCCGACTTCTTTCGTGAGGTACGAAATGGGCCGCAGGTCGAGGACCCGGCAGGTCGGATTGACGGGAGACTCGACGAACACCGCGCGGGTTTCCTTGCGCAGCCGCTTGCGCCACGCACGCGGCTCGAGCGGATCTACGAGCGTGACTTCAATGCCGTTCCGGTTGAACTCCTCCGTGAGGAGCCGGTGTGTGCCGCCGTATATGTATGAGCTCGCGAGCATGTGGTCGCCGGGGCGGAGCAAGGCGAGCATCGCGCACGCCGTCGCGCCCATGCCGCTGCTGAGCACCAGCGATGCCTCCGCTCCCTCGAGCATGGCGATCCGCTTCTGCACGCGCTCGGCGTTTGGCGTGTTCCCGTAGCGCGTGTAGCGGAGACCGGCGGCGGTGCCGACTTCCTGCACGTAGTTCACGGATTGCACGAGCGGTGCGACGACGGGATCGCCGGGGTGGTGCGCGTCCGAGCCGCCGTGAATCGCGAGAGTGGCGAGGGACTGCGGTCCCTTCTTCTTGCTCATGGAACGGTCTCCTTGCGGGCTGACTGGAACGTTTCTCGTAAATCGAAGATTATCGGGTGAAGCGCGAAGCTGACAGCTTAAGTTCTCTTCCGCACTCCGCCGCGGGTCGGGTTCCGCAGCCCGCAGCGGTTCGAGTTCCGCAGACCGCAGCGGGTCGAGTTCCGCAGACCGCAGCGGGCCGACTCCCGGCCGTCTATCTGCGCGGCGGCGCAAGCACCGGGCGGTCCGTATCCACCTTGATCAGCCGGACGATTTCGGTCGGAGCGAGGCCGGCGATGTCGCGCGCAATCACGCCGCCTCGTGGAACGCTGTCATCGACCTTCACGTGCGTCAGGTCGTGGCGTCGCGGACCGTATACCCACACGAGCTCGCCGTCGTTGATCGCGCGCAGTTGCGCTTCCTCGGCGTTGAGGAGGATGAGCGGACCACGTTCGGCGTCAGAGACGTGCGTGCCAACGAACCCGACGACCTGCAGCGGCGGGTTGTAGGCCATTACTGCACCGGACCGAGGGGTGCATAGGCGACGCCGTCGTGCCGGAGCAGCCGGCGGTGCAACAGCGATTCGAGGATCCGGGCCAGCTCCGCAGGCTCGCGCCCGCCGGCGCCGCCGGTCGGAACGCCATCGGACGGCGCGGTGCCGCGGGTGTAGACCATCTCCCATATCGCGCGTTCGTCGTCGGTCACGGATCCGACCAGACGCGCGCCACCATCGGCGAACTGCACGACGAGCGCAAGGCCGTGATGCTCGAGGACCGTCTCGATCGCCTCGAGATGCGCGTCCGTGATGCCGTGGAACACGATGTAGCCGGAGTGCGCGTCCTGGGCCGAGAGCGCGATGAGCAGCTTCGCGACGACCTCGTCGGCGCAGGAATAGTCCATCATCCCGATCTGCGAGAAATCGAGGAGGGCCACGTCGCCTTCGCTGAGCGCGGCGAGTTCCGTCTGGATGCATCGGCGCACGGCGGCCCCAGTGGGGCGCGTGACGAGGTCGGAGAACGGAAGGTTCGCCGAATGCCGGAGTACCGAACCGACGTCGATTCGAGTCACGCCGCAGCGCTCACTTTTTCTGGAATGGTGATCTGCAATTGTGCGCCCGGAAAATATGCCAAATTCTCGCGCCGTGGGACATCGTCCTCCCAGTTCGGGATGAGTGCGATCCGCGCGGTGCCGCTTCGTACGGAGAACTTTCCTTCCCAGCGGTGGACGTATCCACGAATGCCCTTGAGTCCCTGGCCGCGGCCGGGATCGCCATAGCGGCTCACCCCGTTCACCACCGCGGCTTCGAGCGCCACCGCGTCGTCCCAGCGGTCGGACAGCGGGCGGCGCTGCCCACTCTCGAGTGACGAACGAAATCCCACGCCGGCATCACATACCGCGATGACGACGACGAACCGACCGCCCAGGCGGCGCCGGTAATTGTAGGCCTGCACCATCACCCATCCGCCGCGCCCCGCATGCTCGACGATGTTCTGGCACGCCTCGGAGAGCGTCATGGCGAACCCCATCGTCGCGCGCGACTCCAGATGCAGCTTGTTCAATAGAATGCTCGCGGCGCGTTCCTGGATCCGTTCGACCACGCCGTGCACGTCGTCACTCCGCGTCACGGGCGTGACTTCGAGAAGCACGTCGCTCTCGCCCGCAGACCGTGGGCGCGGCACGTGACCGCGCAGGTCGAACAGCTCTTCCGCGTGCCGGAAGAATCCGGCGCGCGCCCAGTACGACACCGTGTCCGGGTTCTCCGGCGGAAGGAACTCGGCCTTTTCCGCACGCGTTTGCGCGAGCGTCAGCAGCGAGGTGAGCCCGTAGGGCGTCGCGAACGTGGTATGCCGCGCGTCGACGATGACCTTGGCGTCGGGCGGGTGTGGGGCGAGTTGGTCGAGCACGCTCTCGAACGTGAGATCGTCAAGCGATGAAGGGACGGCGATGACGACGGTCACGTGGGACTCAGTTCTCGGCGCAGGTAGTGAGCGAGCCCGCTGGCTCCGCGATGTTCGACATTTCGTGCCGCGGCTTCGAGTGCCGCGCTCATCGCGGCAGTAAAAGTATCTCCGGCCGCAAGACGAGAGAAATATGTTGCGCCCCACACGTCGCCGCATCCAGTGGGGTCGCCGCCATCTGCCACTTGCGCAACGCACGAAGGCACCAACTGTGTCCGGATTGCCCCGAGAGAGTCCGCGCGCGCCGTGCGTGGCGCACTGAGCGACGCGCCGCGAACGTCGGCGAGTTTCTCGAACCCGGGCGCCGCGAAGTACACGATTCCCCGCGCGCCGAGCGTGACGACGAGCGACCGCACGCCGTTCGCCAGTGCCGTCGCGGCGAGCGCGAGACCGTCGGGCGCGATCAGGGCGAGCTCGTCCTCGTTCACCTGGATCAGGTCGAAGCAGCGGCACCACGCCGCGATGTCCGGGAGCGGACGCGGTGTGCGCAGGCCGTCCGCGCGCACGGCGAGCACGATCGAATGCAGGTCGCAGTAGATCGGGCCCGCGAAGTGCTGGCGCAGCAGCTGCGCCGTCGCGAGATCGAGTTCGAACCCGCTGATGAGGTTCACGTACAGCGCGTCGAGGTCGCGAACGAGCGGTGCGAGGCCGAGCCAGCTCCATCCCGGCACCCCGCCGGAGAGCACTTCGCTGCGCCGCTCGGCGTCCGAGTAAAACAACTCAACGCGGTTGTTGCGGTATGGCACGGCGATCGGCCGCGCATCGGGCGCCAGATGGCGGAGGCCCCGCAGGAATTCGCGGGCCTGCGGCGCGAGGTCCTCGCCGACCTTTATGAGCGGAACGAGTTCCCAGTCCGGCGGCAGCGCCGCGTCGAACGCGCTGAGTGCGTACGTGATCCCTCCCCACTCTTCCACGGGCACGCTCTGTGGGTCGCGACCGTGAATCACGTCCCAGACGAACGTGCCGATCACGCCGACGCGCTTGCGGCGGTTCACACCTCCGCCGGGTACCGCTCGAGAAAAGTCGCGACGGCGCCGACGACGCCCGCCGCGCCGTGCAGTGCGCCCGGAACGATGCGGCACGCCTCAACCGCGGCCTTGAACGCGCGCCGGCGCACTTCCATGCGCACGGGAGCGAACAGTTCTTCACCAGCCTCGGCGACGCCACCCGCGAGCACGACGACGTCCGGGTTGAAGATGTTCAGCAAGTTCGCGATCCCCGCGCCGATGAACCGCGCGGTCTCGCGCACGATCTCGCGCGCCACGCGATCGCCCTTGAGCGCGGCGTCGTATACATGATGCGCCGTGAGCGTCGAAAGGTCGCCGCCGGCCATCGCGATCAACGCTGAACTCTCGCCGCCGGCCAATGCTTCACGCGCGCGCTCCGCCGTCGCCGGCCCGGACGCATAGGCTTCGAGGCAGCCTTCATTGCCGCACTTGCACCGGCGCCCGTTGAACTCGATCGACGTGTGCCCGATCTCGCCCGCGACATCGCTCGACCCGTGGTACAGTTTGCCGTCGAGAATCAGCCCGCCACCGATCCCGGTGCCGATCGTCATGCCCACAACGTTGCGCCCGCCGCGCGCGGCACCGATCCACCACTCGCCGAGCGTCGCGCAGTTCGCATCATTGTCGAGTGTGGCGCGGAGCGCCGTCGCGTCTGCGACGCGATCCCGCAGCGGGAAGTTGTGCCAGCCGAGATTCGGCGTGGTGATCACGATGCCGCGCTCGCGGTCGAGCGGCCCAGGGCTGCCGATACCGACGCCGAGGATGTCGTCCCGGGTCGCGCCGGTCTCCTTGGTCACGGCGGCGATCGTCGCCTCGATGAGCGACGCGATCCGTCCGACGACGGCGTCCGCGCCCTCCGCGGCAAGCGTCGCTTCCGTGCGCTGGCCGAGTTGCCGTTTGCCGTCCGCGGTCATCGCGCCGACGGAGATCTTTGTGCCGCCGAGGTCGACACCGAGCACGTATCGTGTACGCTTCATGGCAGAAGTAAAGTATTCAGTGCGCGCAAGACTTGCTCGACGCCGAGTTCCTTCATGCACTTGAAATGTCCGAGCGGGCACACGTTGGGACCGTGTGAGTCGCACGGACGACAGTTGAGTGACTCGTTGCCGACCGTTGCGTGCCGCGGCGCGAGCGGGCCGAACCCGAACGACGGCACGGTCGGGCCGAAGATCGTCAGGGTCGGCGTGCCGGCCGCCGACGCCAGGTGCTGCGGCGCGGAATCGTTGGTGACGAGCGCCGCGCAGCGTGAGAGCAGCTCTGTGGACGCCAGCAGCGAAAACTTTCCGGTGGCGTCGACGACGCGCTCGGGTCCGGCCGCGCGCGCAATCTCGGCGGCGAGCGGCGCGTCATCCGGCCCGCCGACGACGACGATCCTGTAGAGCGGCGCGACGCGCGACGCGAGCGCCGGAAAATGCGGCCACCGCTTGGTGCCCCAGATGCTTCCCGGCGCCAGCGCGAGCAGCGCTGCGCCGTCCCGCGGGACGTTCTTGAGGAGCGCATCGATAGCAGTACGCTCACGCTCGCCCGGGTAGAGGCGAGGGCGTATCACCTCGGGCGACGGATCGGCCGCGCCGTCCCCCGCAGCGAGACGCCAGAGTCGCTCGGCGTGGTGGCGGTCGCCGCGGTATTTCGATCGCCGTGTGTACATCAGGCGTCCCGCCGATGTTGAGAAGCCGACCCGCTCGCGAATGCCGGCGAGCAGCGCGAGCGACGCGCTCCGCACGGATCCCTGCGCGAGGTAGGCCGCCGCGCTCTCCCGCGGCGTTCCATCGGCACGGGTCCGGAGCCCGCGCGCAAACCGCCAAAGTCCCATGCCCCCCCCGTCGGCGCCGCGCTTGTCGAACACAATCACATCGCGCACCGCAGGATGATTTGCGAGCAGCGGCGCCGCGGCCGGGGTGACGACGATGTCGACGGGCCCCTTCAACGCGAGCTCGGCCAGCAGCGGCGTCGTCAAGACCACATCACCGAGGAAGCTCGTTTGGATGACGAGAGAGGGCATAGAAGCGACCGAAGACCGAA
>JBOHTH010000451.1:0-5365 GCA_050733535.1 Gemmatimonadaceae bacterium
AGCGAGACCATCGAGTGCCCGAGGGGCTGGGTGTCGGCCTGCGCGACGACGACTCCGGTCAGGAGTCGACCGTTCGCGCTCTGCGGTCGAGCCGTGGCGGCGAGAGCAAAGAGAGCTAAGGCGGCGACGAGCAGCGTGCGCATTCGGGATGATGCGGGATTGCCAGCAGATGCACAATGCAGATGAGGAGTGCGGGGGCGGAGAAGCGTTCAGAGCTCACAGGCCAAGCTCACGGGTCATGTCTCGGGAGTGTCAAAGCTCAGCAGTTCAAAGCCATCAGCCCGCTCGAAGCTTTGAACCGCAGAGCTTTGACACTCCCGACCGATGAGCAATGCGCTTGACCTTTGAGCTTCAGCCATCGCATTCCTCATCTGCATCCTGCATTAGCTGGCAATCCCGCATCGTCGTAGATTCCCCGCGTGCGCCTCGTTCATCTCTCCGACCTGCACCTCGGGTTCCGGCAGTTCCAGCGCACCACGCCCACCGGGATCAATCAGCGTGAGTGGGACGTGGCGCAGTCATTCACGCGCGCCATCGACCGCGTGATCGAGCTGCGCCCCGACATCGTGCTGATTGCCGGAGATGTGTTCCACACGGTTCGTCCGACGAACCCCGCGATCCTCCACGCGTTCGCGCAGTTCTCCCGGCTGATGCGCGAGCTTCCGGAGGCGATCGTCGTCATCGTCGCGGGGAACCACGACATGCCGCGGTCCAGCGAGACGCTCTGCATCCTCCGCCTGTTCGCGCCGCTTGGCATCCATGTGGTGGACAGCGAGCCGCGGCGCCTGGCGTTTCCGGAGCACGGACTCTCGATCCTTGCGGTGCCGGACCTGCCTCCGGGAGAACTCGCAATCGAGCCGGATCCGGCCGCGCGGTTGAACATTCTCGTTATGCATGGCGAGGTCGAGGGTGCGATGCCCGAGTTCGCGGGCAGCGCCGACCGCGCGGCGCTGAAGATCCCGGCGGCGGTGCTCGCCGCTCCAGCCTGGGATTACGTCGCGCTCGGCGACATCCACGTCTACCAGAAAGTCGGCCCCAAGGCGTTCTACAGCGGATCGCTCGACTATACAAGCCCCAACGTGTGGGGCGAGATCGAGGAGCAGCGTAAGCAGAAGCTGCCGGGAAAGGGGATGATCGAGCGCGATCTCGAGAGCGGAAAGCAGACCTTCCATCCGCTTCCCGTGACACGCGAGTTTGTCGACGTGCCGAGGATTGCGGGGCGCGGTCTCTCCGCCGCGGACCTCGATGCGGCGATCGCCGCCGCGGTCGCGCGCGTGAGCGGAGGCATCGACGGAAAGGTTGTCCGGCTGGTGGTGCGCGATGTCCCGCGCCACGTCGCGCGCGAACTCGACCACAAGGTCCTGCGCGACTTCCAGCGTCGCGCGCTCCATTTCCATCTCGACACGCGGCGCCCCGAGGTGCTGCGCGCACAGGCGAGTGGCGGCCCTGGACGCCGTCCGTCGCTCGCGGAAATGCTTCGCGAAAGCCTGCGCAACCGTGTGCTGACGTCCGACATCGACCGCGACCGCCTCGTCGAACTCGGCGCGCATTACCTTCGCGAGGCAGAGCAGGCCGGCACGCCGCATGAACTCAGCGCGGCGGTGGAGGAGACGTGAAGCTCAACCGTCTCCGCCTCCTGAACTTCCGGCAGCACGCCGACACCGAGATCGAATTCGACTCGGGGCTGACGGGGATCATCGGCCCTAACGGCGCCGGAAAGTCGACGATCCTCGAGGCGGTCGCGTGGGCGCTCTATGGCGGCGACACGGCGCGCGGCGGGAAAGATTCCATCCGGTTCTCACGGGCGCCGGCGCGCGCATCGGTGCGCGTGGAGCTCGATTTTGAGCTTGCCGGACACCGCTACGGCGTTGTTCGCGGCCTGACGATGGCGGAGCTGTACCTCGACGGTGGCGAGCAGCCGATCGCGAACTCCGCGACCGCCGTTGGCGACCTGCTCCAGCGCCGCCTCGGGATGTCGCGGTCGGAGTTCTTCAACACCTATTTCACCGGCCAGAAGGAACTCGCCGTGATGGCGGCGCTGAGCGCAACTGAGCGGGCCCAGTTCCTTTCCCGCGTGCTCGGCTACGAGAAGCTTCGGACAGCTCAGGAGCTCGCCGACGTCCGCCGTCGCGAGCTGCGCGGCGAGATCACCGGCATGAAGAGCGGCATGCCGGATGCCGCGCGCGTCGCGGCGCAGATCACGGAGGCGGAGGTCCGCCGAAATGAAGCGACGGCGCGCGTCACGGTCGCCGACGCGGAGCGCACGCGGCTGCAGGCGGCGGTGGACGCCCTTGCGCCGCGCTGGACCGACGCGCAGCGCCAGCGGGAGGAGTCGCAGCAGCTCGCGGGCGACCTTCGCGTGGTGCAGAGCGAGCTGCAGGGGCTCCAGAGAAACGCCGAGCGGCTCGCCGCGGAGCTGCAGCATGTCGCGGCGGCCCGTGACGCACTGCAGCCGCTCGCCGCCGAGCTCGCGCCGTTCCATGAGGTCGGCAACGAGCTCGCGCGGATGCGCGATCTCGCCGGCCACGACGGGCGCAGGCAGGCGCGCCTCGAGGAGGAGCGCGCGCTCGCGGCCGAGCTGGAGGCGTTGCGCGAACAGCGCGGCGAAGTACAGGCCGCGCCGGCGCTGGAGGAACAGGTCACGGGGGAACTGGAAGGGCGCCGCCGGGCGCACGAAGAGGCGCAGGGGAAACTCGAGCTGCGGCGGACCGAGTGGGTACGCGACCGGCAGGAAGCCGAGACACGGCGCACGGCGCTGCGGCAACAGTACTCGGACCTGCGCGACCAGCGCGACAAACTCGTCGCGCTCGGTGATGAAGGCACCTGTCCGACGTGCCAGCGTCCGCTCGGGACTCACTACCGGCAGGTGCTCGACCTGCTCGACAACCAGCTCGAGACCGTGAGCGCGGACGGGTCGTATTTCAAGTCGCGCCTGGAGCAGCTCGAGGCGATGCCCGAGGACGTGGCGATGCTCGACGAGCAGCGCCGCAAGCTCCAAAACGACGTTGGACTGCTTGAGCGCCGGCTGGCGCGCGTGCAGATGAGCGTGCAGAAGCTCGAGCAGGTCGGACGCGACCTCGCGGCCAAGGAGCAGCGCCACGACGCCATCGTGCGGGAGCTCGGCGAGATACCGGGCGGATACGACCGCTCGCGGCACACCGCGCTCGAAGAGCAGTTCGAACACCTCGCCACGCTCAACACGCAGGCCAACCGTCTGAACACCCAGGTGGAGCGGGAGCCGGCGCTGCGACGCGAGCAGGAGAGCGTTGCGCGCGGGATTCTCACGTTCGCGGCGCGGCTGGATGATCTGGCGCGCCGCAGGACGGCGCTCGCGCTTTCGGAAGAGGAGTTCGTGATGCTCCGCGACCACCACGCGGTGGCGGCGGCGGAGCTCCACGCGGCGACTCTTTCTTCGATGAACGCGGCGAGCGATATGGCGCTCGCACGCGCCGCGCTGGAACGCGCGGTTGCCGCGCAGGGCGAGCTGGAACGGATCGAGAAAAAACTGGAGGCGCTCGAGCTGGACAAGCGCCTGCACGACGAGCTGCACCGCGCATACAGCGATCTGCGGACCGACCTGAACTTTGCGATGCGCCCCGAGCTGTCGGAGCTCGCGAGCGCATTCCTCACGGAGCTCACCGACGCGCGCTACACGGAACTCGAGCTCGACGACAAATACCGAATCGTCGTGCTCGAGGAGGGCGTGCCAAAGCCGGTGATCTCCGGCGGCGAAGAGGACATGGCGAACCTCGTGCTCCGCCTCGCGATCTCGCAGATGATCGCCGAGCGTGCGGGCCAGGCATTTTCCCTGCTGGTGCTCGACGAGATATTCGGGTCGCTCGACGAGACGCGCCGTCACCACGTGGTCGAGCTGCTGCGCGGGCTGCATGACCGCTTCGAGCAGGTTATCGTGATCACGCACATCGAGAGCGTCCGCGACGGCCTCGATCGGGTTCTTGAGGTCCGCTACGACGAGAACACCGGCACGGCGATCGTCCGGCGGGGATCGGTGCCAGAGCCCGCGCTGGCCCTCGCGGCGGTCGCGGAAGCCGGGCTGGAGGTAGAGCGCTGATGGTCGCCCGCGCCGATCCTCCGCCGATGCCGGGCCTCGATGGGCCGCATCTGATCGTGCGCGCGGATATCGCGCCGCTGAACGTGCTGTTCAGCGATACGTTCACCGAGCGCTACCGGCGCGACGGCCTTGTGGGCGTGCGCGTCCCGCCGCTCAATCCGGCGATCTGGCAGTACGCGGTGGCCGACGCGGGCGCGGGCGCAATGCTGTGGCGCGACGCGCGCGGCGCGATCGCGGCGTTCAACATCGCGCACCGGTCGGGTGTCGAGGGATGGATGGGGCCGCTCGCCGTGCGCGACGACTGTCAGGGGACCGGCCAGGGCAAGCACATCGTGAAAGCCGGCGTGGACCTCCTGCGCACGTCGGGGTGCACAGTCATCGGGCTCGAGACGATGCCGCGCACGATGGACAACATCGGATTCTACTCGGGGCTCGGGTTCGTCCCGGCGCGGCTCACGGTGACGCTCACGCTTGACGCCGCGACGGCGCCTCGCGCGCCGCGGCTGCTGTCGTCATTCCGCTCCGCGGCGCGCGACGACGCGATCCGCGAATGCGCCGCGCTCGTCAACGAGACGCTCCCCGGATTCGACTACACGCGCGAGATCGAGCTGACGCACGAGCTCTCGCTCGGCGACACGCTGCTGATGTACGAGGGAGACCGGCTTTCGGGATTCGCCCTCTGTCACGCGGCGCCGCTGGTCGAGGGCCGGGCGCGGGAGGAACTGCGCGTGCTGAAGGCGTTCGTGCGCGAGGAGTCGATGTTCGACCACCTGGCGGTCCAGCTCGCTGACTTGGCGCGGCGCACGGGCACGGCGCGCGTCGCGATCAGGCTGCAGGGGGACTATGCGTCGCTTTACGCGCGGCTTGTCGGGTTCGGCGCGCGCGTGCGCTGGACGGATCTGCGGATGGTGATGGCGGGGTACGAAGAGCGCCCGCCGAAGTTCGGGGTGGCACTTTCGAACTGGGAAATCTAAGACGCGACGCGGAGTGCGGAGCAGGAACCGCGAAGGTGGAGTTCCGCAGTTCGCAGCGGGTCGAGCTTTACGCGTGCAGTGTCAGCTCTTCTTTGCCGACCCGCGCACGACTATCCGCCAGATCAACAGGAACATCCCCGCCGTCAGCAAAAGGTGGATGTATCCGGGCGCCTCGAATTTGAATGTCGCGATCGCCCAGACGATGAGCATTGCGATTGCCGCGATGATTCCGAGATCCATTTCGCCGTCCCGTTACAGGCATCGTGATTGACGCTCGTTGTACACGAACCTAGCTTCTTTCTCAGCAGGAACGAAGGGG
>JBOHTH010000452.1:0-3532 GCA_050733535.1 Gemmatimonadaceae bacterium
GCTCAACGCCGACCAGTTTGGCGAGATGATGCGGCAGCTTCGGCGCGTGGCCGATGCGATCGACCGCCAGATCGCCGGCACCGGCGCGGGAGTTGCGTGAGGCTCGTGCTCCTCGTCGCGCTCGCGACGAGGGTCGCTGCCGGGCAGGATACGGCCGCCTCCAGCACATCGCTCGTCGATCGCGCCGCACAGCAGTACCGGGCGGCGACTACCGTGCATGCGTCGTTCGAACAGTCGCTGACGGTCCCCGGCTCCGTGGCCCAGATATCGCGCGGCGACTACTTCCAGGGAAGCCGGTCGCGGTTCGCGCTCCGCTTCACCGAACCCGCCGGCGACGCCGTCGTGAACGACGGCACGTCGCTCTGGCTCTACCTGCCGAGCAGCGCCAAGGGACAGGTCATCAAGATGAAGAGCGGCGCCGGCACGAAGTTCGATCTCCTCGGCGAACTCCTCTCGGCGCCGAAGGCCGACTATGTGACGGTCCGCGTCCGCGACGAAACGATCGACGGCCACGCGACGACCGTGTATACGCTCTCACCGAAGAAAGCGGATCTTCCGTTCACGCGCGCAACGCTTTGGATCGGAAAGAGCGACGCGCTGATTTGGCAGCTCGAGACGGTCGAGCCAGCAGGCTTGGATCGGAGAGTGCGATTCGGGTCGATCGAGATGAACTCGCCGGTGGAGAGTTCTGCGTTTGTATTTCAGGTGCCGGCGGGAGTCAGGGTCATAGACCAATCGGCGCTGTTTGGGCGGAAACCATGAGCGGAGCACAACGAACGGCGGGCTGACTGTGCTGTCGCCCCTACCGATCCGCGAGCGGCTTGGGCACTCCGGCCTTCGCCCTCTGCAGCAACGCCGTCGGCGAGTCCACTCCCTGCAGCAACTCCAGGGCCCTTGCCACCACCGGGTCGCGGTGCACCGCGCGCCGCTGCGCGCCGAGCACGCCAAACTCCTGCCTCGCAATCTCGCTGCCGATCACCCGGTCGACCGCGTCGTGCGCGTCGTCGAATATGTCGCGCGGCACGGTGAGTTTCTTCGCGCGCATCTCGCGCCAGAATCCGTCGCGCATCGCCGGTGTGACCTTGAAGTCCTCGTCTTTGACCGCGCCGGACCGCACCACCTGCGCCGCGTACGCAGACAGCGCGTCCTGAAAAACCGGCACGCGCGCGCCGACCGAAGCGACCCATGCCTTTTCCGCGGGCGGCACCATGCTGTCGCCATACACGATGTCCGGAACGATTCCGCCGCCGCCGATCACGACGCGCCCCTTGTCCGTCTTGTAGCGCGGACGCACGGTGTCGGCGGACGTCGCACCCGCCACACGATTCGGATGCGCACGATCGATGCTGCGGCCGGCGGGAGTGTACCACAGTGCGTCGGTGAGCTTGAGCGCAGCTCCGTCGGCGAGTCCCACCACCGCCTGCGCGCTTCCCTTCCCGTACGACGGGCGCCCGACGACGATCGCGCTGTCGTGATCCTGCAGCGCTCCCGCGACGATCTCCGCCGCGCTCGCCGTGCCGGCGTTCACCAGCACGACGATCGGCAGGTTTGGCCAGCGCTGCGCGCTCGTCGCGGTGTATGCCGCGTTCGCCGTCGGAATCCGTCCCTTGGTCGAGACGACTTTCTGTCCGCGGTCGAGAAAGAGCTCTGCCACCGCGACGCCCTGCGCGAGCAGGCCGCCCGGATTGTTGCGCAGGTCGATCGTGAGCGACGTCGCTCCCGCGCGCACGAGCGAGTCCACGTTGAACGCGACCTCGAGGTTCGTCGAGTCGGTGAACGATGCGATGGCGAAATAGCCCACATGATTGTCGAGCATCGTCACACGCTGCACCGACCGCACGTGGATGTCGCTGCGCTCGAGCACGAATGAAATCTTCGCGCCGCCGCGGTCGACAACGACCTTGACCGTGCTGCCCAGCGGACCGCGCAGCGCGTTGCGCGCCTCCTCCACCGTCCAGCTTTTCATCGGCAGGCCGTCGATCTCGAACAGGCGGTCGCCGGCACGCAGCCCCGCGCGCTCTGCCGGCGACCCCGGGCGGGGCGCGAGTACCACGATCCACCCCTCGCGGCGGTCCACCGACATGCCCACACCGTGATAGCTCCCGCTCACTACCTCGCGCAGACGTTTCAGGCGGGCCGGCGAGAGAAAGGCAGTGTTCGGGTCGCCGAGCTGGTCGACCAGTCCGGCGGTAGCGCGCTCGTACAGCTCCTCCTCCGACGTCGTGTCGACCCAGCTGTCCGACACGCGCTGCATCACGGCGTCGAGCAGCCGCGCGCCCTGCGCGGCGCTAAGCGCGCTCCGATGCGCGGCGCTTGATGCAAGCCCCCGCTGGTAGTAGCGTGCACCGAAGATCACGGCTGCGACCAGGATGAAGGCGACGATGAAGGCCCGGGCGCGCTTCACGCGATCGCTCCCAGTGCCAGCCGCAGCTCCTCGAACCTCGACGTCACCGCATCGAGCACGAGCGCTTCGACCGCATCTTGCGCGCCGGCGGCGTCGAGCGCGACGATCGGCCCGCACTCTTCGTGTGAGCGCTGCCAGTCGCGCGTCGCAAACTCCGCGAACGCCGACTCGACCCGCGCGTGGAAATCGCGACCCGAGCGCTCGATGCGGTCAGGCCCGCTCCGCTGGCCCGCGCGTGCGAGGCCGACGTCGGCGGGAAGCGTGAGCAGCAGCGTCAGGTCCGGCGCGAGGCCGTGCGTAGC
Organism: Gemmatimonadaceae bacterium; assembly: GCA_050733535.1. Classification (GTDB taxonomy): domain Bacteria; phylum Gemmatimonadota; class Gemmatimonadetes; order Gemmatimonadales; family Gemmatimonadaceae; genus Fen-1231. Next base: position 2,707 of record JBOHTH010000452.1, read on the forward strand.
CATCACGTTTGCCGACCGCACGTCGCTCTCCGCGAGCCCGCGCCCTGCGATCTGGTACGCGTACGTCGAGAGGAAGAACCGGTCGAGCAGCACGGTCGTCCCGGCCTCGAGCGCGGGCTTGAGCTCCAGCGCGACGAGCTGCGCGCGCGACGCCATGAACAGCAGCGCCTCTGCGCGGGCGGAGATCGTCGAGCGCGGATCGAGCAGCAGCGCCCGGATGGAGTCGCCGAGCGGCGTACCGCCCGGCTCGCGGAACGTGCGATGGACGACACCGGCGCGCGCGAGATGCCCGCCGAGGCGCTGGAGCTGGGTGCTCTTGCCGGCACCCTCCACTCCCTCGAAGACGATCAGCCGCCCGCGCGTCCGCTGCGTCATCCCAGCGTGATGATGGGACTCGCGGCGCCCTTCCGCATGCCGTCGAGAATCCACTGGTTCACCTGGACCATCACCTTGTCGAAGTTCTCGTTGGTGACGATCACGCGCTGATATGTCGGGTTCGTCTGGACTTCGGTGAGCAGGCGGTCGAGCTCCTGCTCCATCTCGGCGGTCGGCTGCTCGCCGCGCTCGATCATCTGCTGCGCCGAGGTGCGCAGACCTTCCATCTTCTGGAGGAGCGCCATCGCTTCGGCATCGTCGTTCAGCGCCGCATTCGCGCGCTTGACCGCCTGATACTCGGTGCTCTGGCCAATGAGCCGGCCAAGTTCCACCGCGCGTTCGTTCAGCATCATCGCTCCTGTCGTCTGGCCACGAGGAATCGCTCGCGACCCGTGAGATCGGTCCGTATTTCGACATCGCGGAACCGCGAGTCGGTTTCCGCACATTCGCG
>JBOHTH010000453.1:0-28159 GCA_050733535.1 Gemmatimonadaceae bacterium
TTCCCCGCCTTGCGCCAGAGTGCGTGCGCGTACGACGCAAGGACGGCGCGCGGACTCTCGGTCAGCGCGCCGTCCGCCGACAGGTCCACCCCAGGAAATCCGGCGGTGACCAAAGTGCGAAACCTACTGCTCGATGATGATCAGGTACTTCGACGCGCCCCAGAACTTGTCGGGGTTCACGATCTTGAGTCCGCCCTTGATGAGACCGTCCCGGTCCGGCGCCGTCTCGAGCCCGGACACATCCTGCCGCGTGATCACCTTGTACGTCTTGTCGGCGTGCGGGAACGCGATCTCCGTGACGGCCGACCGGTCGATCGCGGTGAAGTCGGCCGGGTTCAGGTTGCGGGATGCCACCTGTGTCTTGCCGAGGCCCAGCGCGCCGCCGGTCTGCACGATCAGCTTCTTCTTCAGCAGCGCCTCCTTTGTCCCGATCACGTAGTACACCGTGTTGCGCTCGGTGACCAGCGTGGACTTGTCCGTCGCCAGCTGAGTGTTCTGGGTCGTGAGCTGCTCCTTGTCCTGCTTGAGGCCGACGTTCTCGGTCTGCAGTGCCGCCAGCTGGTCGTTGAGCGAGACGATCTCGGTCTTCTGGTTGTCGATGATCGTTTTGAACGCGGTGATCGTGGAGTCGTACGACGCCAGCTGCGAGGTGAGCGCGGAATTGTTCGACGTGAGTTCCTTTACGCGGTTACGGCTCGCACCGAGCCGCGCCTCGGCCTCGTTCAGCCGGCTCGTAAGTTCCGTGATCTTCGTCTTGATCGCGTCGCGCTGCTCCGCCGGCGTGAGGCTCGCCTCAGCGTCGGGCGCGGCGCCCTTCACGGGCTTGGCCGCGTTCCGGCTCTTGACCGTCGCGAGCTGCGTGTTCACCTCGGCGATGAACTGAGACGTCTGCATCACGTCTTTCAGCAGCGAGTCCTTCTCGGCCGAGATCTGCTGCATCTGGACAAGCGTCTTGTCGAGTTCAGGCTTGGATCGGTCGCACGCCGCGAGCGCGAGCATGGCGGCGAGGAGGGCGAACTTTTTCACGTGAGACTCTCCGTTCGGGTGGGTGGATCACTCGCCTGCGTCGGGGTCATCCGGGGCCGCGGTGATGCCGGCCGCCCCGCCATCCGGTGCCGCTCGATGCATCGGCGCCGTCTTCACGAACCGCGCGACGTGCGCAGCCGTGCCGCGCGCGCCGAGTTGTGTAAACAGAAACTCGAACTTCCGGTCGAAGGCTGCAGCGAGCCCCGCGACCGCCGCACCGTCTACCGCCCAGAGTTTTTCCTTGAACGGTCCGAGCGCCTTTTTGCGCGTCTTGTAGATGAACTGCTCGTCGGAGTCACTCGGCTTGCGCTCGTCGGCGGTGTTCGCGCGCAGCCATGCATACATCTCGTCGCGCAGCGCCGCCGGGATGCCGTCGTACATCATATTCTGGAACCCCGTGGCGAGATGGATCTCGGCCGTTTCGACCCGGGGGAAGTTGTGGAATGCGCTTTCGGGAAGTGTCGACGCTCCGTGCTGCACCGCGCCCGCCAGGCCGTAGGATTTCCGGGCTTCCTCGCCGAGCGCCTGGAGCGTGTTGAAGTCGAGCTTTACGTCGGCGATCGACCCGTCGGCGAGGACCACGCCGCCATGCGACGTACCGCTCTGCACGGAAATCTTCGAGAGGCCCTCCATTCCGGGGGCCTGCGCCGCGAGCGTGCGGTTGTAGCCGTCCATGTAGGCGCGGAGCTCCGGCACCGTGGAGTTCTCCGTACCGACTTCTCCGATTTCGCCGCCGAGCGAAATGTCGACGCCCTTCGGCTGCAGTGACCGCACGTGCCGTGTGATGTCCACGCCGACTTCGTAGTTGAGGCGCTGCTGCTCGTCGAGCGACTCCTTCGAGAGATCCACGAGCGTCGAGGTGTCGATGTCGATGTTGTAGAACCCCGCGTGGATCGCCTCCGTGGCGAGGTGCTTCACGTTCCCAACCTCGGCCGCGGCGTCGACGGCGAACTTTTTTGCGTTGACCTGGAAATGGTCGCCCTGAATGAACAGCGGGCCGCGGAACCCCTCCCGCAGCGCCGCCGCGATCATGACAGCGACGTACTCCGATGGGCGCTGATCCGTGTAGGCGATCTCCGAGCGCGCGATCTCGAGGATGAAGGCGCCCGCGTCGAGCTTGATCGCCGTGCGGAAGATCGCGCGTGCCGTATCGTAGGCGCGGCCGCGGACGTTGATCGCGGGGACGGTGAAGCCCTTGATCTCACCGCGGCCGCGCGCGAGGTACAGTGTGTGAATCGACGTCGAACGGACGCCCACCGCCTGGCCGATTTCCCATATCGCCCAGCGCGCCCAGTGGCGGTCGGCTTCGCCGCCGAAAACCGCGAGGCGTACGAGTTCGTCCATCCGCGGCGCGGCGATCGCCGCGGCGTCGGTGAGGTGCAGTGCACCGCCTTCGATCGAGGCGATGGGCGCGAGCAGGCGGGTCAGGGCGGCGCTGGCAGTCATATCGAAATTTGGCTCTTGTGGATGGCCGAATCAACGGCGCGGCAAGCGAATTTTGAGCGCCAGGTCACGAGACGACCACTTCGAGGCCGTCGAACGCCGGGAAGACCCCGGCCGGAAGCTCCGCCTCCAGGTCGGCGTGCGCGTCGTGGTGCGTGAGGTGCGTGAGGTACGTGCGCTCGGCGCCGACGCGGCGAGCCGTCGCAACCGCCTCGTCAAAGCTGAGGTGCGTCGGGTGTGAGTGGTGAAACAGTGCGTTCAGCACGAGCACCTTCACGCCGCGCAGCAACGCGACCGCTTCGTCCGGCAGCGATTTCGCGTCCGTCACGTAGCCGACCGGCCCGACCCGGTACCCGAACACGCGGATCGCGCCATGCGGCACCGCAAGCGGGGTCACGTCGAGCGAGCCGATGCGCGTCGCGACTCCCGCCTCGAGCGCGCGCGCACTTCCCTCCGGGATGCTTGTGCCGGGCACCGGAACGATGGAGCGGTCGAACACATATGGAAACTTCAGGGCGAGGTTCGCGAGTGTCTCCGCAGGCCCGTAGAACGGAAGCGGCGAGTCGCGCAGGACCGAGATGGCGCGGATGTCGTCGAGGCCGTGCGTATGGTCTGCGTGGTCGTGCGTGAAGAGCACGGCATCCACGTTGTGGATCCCGGTCGCGATGAGCTGCAGGCGCAGCTCCGGCGGCGTGTCGATCAGGAGCGTCGTGCCGCCGGACGCGACGACAGCGCCCACGCGCGTCCGTTTGTCCCGCGGGTCAGTCGACCGGCAGACGCTGCACTCGCATCCGATCTGCGGCACTCCGAAACTCGTTCCAGTGCCGAGAAAGGTCAGCTTCACACGGTCTCGACTTTCAGATTGTTGGTCGTGCCAGGCACGTCGAACGGCACGCCCGCCGTGACGACCACCCGGTCACCGGCCTTCGCGAGGCCTTCGGCGAGCAGCACTTTTCGCGCCGTCGCGGCCATCTGCTCGTACGTATCCGCGTGCGGCACGAGAAAGGGCACGACGCCCCACACGAGCGCGAGCTGGCGATACGTACGGGGCTGATCGGTCAGCACGACGATCGGCACTGCCGGCCGGCGCGCCGCAACCACGCGCGCACTGAAGCCGCTCTTCGTGAATACGATTACGGACGGCGCGCCGAGCAGCCGCACCGCAGTGACGGAGGCCGACGCAATCGTCTCCTCCGTCGTCGCGGTACCGGGCTCGAGACGATCGAGGCCGATTCCGCGCGCGACCCGCAGCGTCTCTGCGGCGACCACGATGCGGTGCATGGCCTCGACGGCGAGCTTCGGAAAGAGTCCCGCTGCGGTCTCCGCCGAGAGCATCACCGCGTCGGTGCCGTCAAGCACGGCGTTCGCCACGTCGTTCGCTTCGGCGCGCGTGGGACGCGCGTGCTCGATCATGGACTCGAGCATCTGCGTCGCCGTGATGACCGGACGTCCGTAGCGGTTGGCGAGCGCAATGATGCGCTTCTGTGCGAGCGGAACCTCTTCGAACGGCAGCTCCACACCGAGGTCGCCGCGTGCGACCATCACGGCGTCGCTCGCCTGGAGAATCTCCTCGATCCGCCGCAGCGCGCTGTCCTTTTCGATTTTCGCGACAACGAGGATCCCTTTCGGCAGCAGCGCCCTCAGCGCGCGAATGTCATCGGCCCGGCGGACGAAACTGAGCGCGATATAGTCGAGGTCCTTTTCGATCGCGAACGCGATGTCTTCGCGGTCCTTTTCCGTGAGCGAAGGCGCGGAGACATCGATGCCCGGAAGATTCATGCCCTTGTGCGACTTGATCGGGCCGCCGTGGATCGTGCGAACCTTCACGCGTTCGCCGTCGATCGCGAGCACCTCGAACTCGAGCAGGCCGTCGTTCACGAGGATGCGGCCGCCGGGCTTCACGTCGAGCGCAAGGTGGTCGTAGGTCACCGGAACGTCACCCGCGAGTGCGTGGGGCTCGTGGGCGAAGGTGAGTTCCTCGCCGTCGACGACATCGCGTGCGGCGGCGAGGTCGCCAATGCGGATGCGCGGCCCCTGCAGGTCGCCGAGGATCGCGACCGGATGATTCAGCTGGGCCGCGAGCGACCGGATCGTGGCGATCGTGCGCGCGTGCTCGTCGTACGCGCCGTGCGAAAAGTTGATGCGCGCGACATCCAGTCCGGCTTCGATCAGGGATCGCAGGACGTCGGCGTTCGCCGACGACGGCCCGATCGTGCAGACGATCTTCGTGCGGGCCTTGATCATCCGCGACGCGTCATCTGCTCGCCGCGAGCGTTCGCCCGAGCAGCTTCGCCTTCGCCTCGAGTCCTGCGATCAGCGTGTCGAACGACTTCTGGAAGCTGGTGAGACCGTCGGCGAGGAGTTGAGCGGTGACGCCCGCGAGCGGAATGCCCGCGGCGGCGAGGTCCGAGACCACGCGTTCGGCGGCGTCGAGATCAGCATCGACCGTCTTTGCCGTGACGCCGTGGTCGCGGAACGCTTCGAGCGTGGCCGGCGGCATGGTGTTCACCGTGTCCGGACCGATCAGCTGCTCCACGTACAGCACGTCGCGGTACGCCGGGTTTTTCGTGCTCGTGCTCGCCCAGAGTGGCCGCTGGAGCTGCGCACCCTTCGCCACGAGTGCCTGCCAGCGCGGCCCGGTGAACGAACTGCGAAACAGCCGGTACGCAAGCTTTGCGTTGGCGATTGCGGCCTTGCCGCGGAGTCCGTCCGCAACGTTGGCGTCGATCTTCGCGGACTTGAGGAGCGCGTCGAGCCGCTTGTCGACCTCAGTGTCCACGCGACTGACGAAGAAGCTCGCCACACTCGCGACGCCGTCGATCGCGCCCCCCGCCTTCACGCGATCTTCCAGCCCCGCGAGATACGCCTCGATCACGCGCCGGTGCGCGTCGATCGAAAAAAGGAGCGTGATGTTCACGTTGATGCCGTCCGCAATCAGCGCGCGGACCGCGACCGCTCCCTCAGGCGTTCCCGGCACCTTGATCATCACGTTGGGCCGCGCGACCGTCGTCCACAGACGGTGCGCCTCGGCGATCGTCGCGGCCGAGTCGTGTGCGGAGCCCGGCGACACTTCGATCGACACGAAGCCATCGTGCCCCTTCGTCGCGTTGTAGACCGGGCGGAAAATGTCGCACGCCGAGCGCACGTCGTCCGTCTCGACCAGCTCGAACATCTGCCACGCCGTGCGATCGCCAGCGGCGTCCTTCAGCTGCGCGTCGTAGGCGGTGCCTTGCGCGAGCGCTTTCTCGAAGATCGTCGGGTTCGACGTCATCCCCGTGAGCGAATCGTCGGGGATGCGGCGCGCGAGCTCGCCGTTGTGGAGCATGGTGCGATCGATGTAGTCGAGCCAGATCGACTGGCCGGCCGCGTGGAGGTCCTGCAGGTGCGTAGACATCGTCAGTTTGCCTTGATGGAAACGCCGTAGCCGCTGTTGCCCCAGTGCATCATGAGCATGCCGTTCTCGATGAACATGTGAAACCGCTCCTCCTCCGCCGGGAGGTTCCTGTGCTTCTGCACGGGAATCTTCGCGATGTCGTCTGCGGGATCCCACTCGGTGCCCCAGAGACGGCGTGTCGTGTCGCGCGGGTCGAGCACCTTGGTGTTGACGAGCAGGTACGATTGGCCCTGCGATGGAAGCAGCCAGAGCGTATAGGTGCCCGCTTTGACTTTCGTGCCGCCGATGTAGAGGTCGGCGTCGGTCTTGAGCTGGGTCGCGTAGTCCGCGCCGAGACGCCATGTGGTGTCGAACGGCACGAGTTTGCCCCAGAGCTCGCGGCCGCGCTTGGCGGGCCGCGAGTAGAGGATCCGGATGTGCGCGCTGCCGATCGTCGCGATGACGCTATCGGGCGTGTTGGTCGGCGCAGCCGGGTGGACCGCGGCGGCCGCGCCCCACTTTGCGGCAAGGGCGACGACGTCGACGTCCTTCTTCTCAGGCGTGACGTCGAGCTTCTGTGTCGTGAGCGATCCGTCGCCGTGCACGAGCCTTCCGTGCTTGTCGGTCTTGATGCCGGTCCGGAAGCCCTGGGTGACGATTTCGGCAGAGTCGCGCGTTATCACGAGAATGTCCGGGCTCACCGCCGAGTTGGCGGTCGCTGCGAAGCTGATGACGTACGCTCTGCCGCTTTTCCGTGCCGCTTCAACCTCGAGCTCGTATACAAACCACGACCCGCCAATCGCGGGCAACGTTCCCTTGGGCACGGCGGTGCGGCGGATGACCGGCTGGCCATTCACCGGCACTTCACGGACCACGGTGTCGCCGGCGAATGTCATCCTGAGGCCGACAGCTGCGGCGCCGCTCCGCGGATTCGGCGGGTTGGGCGTGCCGTCCGCGCGGTAGCTCCCTTGTTCAAAGCTCTCGACGTGGCCGTCTTTCGCGAGGACGAGCGAGTACTTGACCATCGAGGGGGCGGGAATGTGCCGGACGATGACGCCCTCGATCTTGTTGCCGGTCCTGACGACGCGCTCGAAGCCGACCGTATCGCTTCCCAGTTTCATGATGAACACGCGCGACTGCGCGCTCAGGCCGATTGGCAGTGCCAGCGCGACCACAGCGCAGGCACGAACGACAGCGTTTCGCATGACGGCTCCTGACATGGTAATTGCGCTCATTGCAAGTTATTGAGTGGCGGGCGGCATACAAACCCGATTTTTCGACCCGAGGCGGAGCGCGGAGGAGGAGACCGGAGGCGGAACTTCAAACGGGGCGGAGCGCGGAGGAGGAATCGTGGGGATCGAAGGGATGCGGCGCATGGCGAGACTGTCCCGCCTTTCATGTTCCTTCTCCGCGCTCCGCACCGGGTCGAGAATCCCGCCGTGTCACATCCTTGTCTTTCCGTCCATCTCCTGAATCGTCCTGGTCGACGGCTTCCGCGTTTTCTGCAGTCGCTTGGCGACCTGCTCCGCGGTCGACAGCACGCGGAGCACGTTCTCGCCGGCGAGCTTCCTGAGATCCGCATCGCTCCAGCCGCGCTCGATCAGCTCCGCGAACAACATCGGATATTTCGACTCGTCCTCGAGGCCGACCGGGAGGTCGTCGTCCACGCCGTCGAAATCGCTCCCGATCCCGACGTGATCGGGGCCGGCGACCCGCCTGACGTGGTCGATCACGTCGGCGACGTCCTTCAGCGTTGCCTTCGGCGCCGGGTGCTCAGCGTCCCACGCCTTCAGCTCGCGCATGACCGCGGCGGAATCTCGCCCCGCGGCCTTTGCATCCGCGGCCACCTTCGCGCGCGCCACAGAGTGCGCGCGCACCTTCGGCGAGTCAAACCCCGGCACGAAACTCACCATCACGACGCCGCCGTTCTGCGGCATCCGGCGCAGGATCGAATCCGGCACGTTGCGCGGATGGTCGACCAGCGCGCGCGCCGACGAGTGCGAAAAGATCACCGGTGCCTCGGTGACGTCGAGCGCGTTGCTCATCGTCCCCGGCGAGACGTGCGAGAGGTCAACGAGCATGCCGAGCCGGTTCATTTCGCGGACGACTTCACGCCCGAAATTCGTGAGGCCGCCATGCTTCGCGGTGTCGAGCGCCGCATCTGCCCAGTCGAGCGTGACATTGTGCGTCAGCGTCATGTAGCGCACACCAAGTGCGTAGTACGCGCGCAACGCGCCGAGTGAGTTCTCGATCGCGTGGCCGCCTTCCATCCCCATGAGCGACCCGACTTTCCCCGCCGCGAACGCCGCGCGAACATCGGCGGCGGTGTAGGCCGGCCGCAGCGCTTCGGGATACGCCGCGATCATGCGGCGCGCGATATCGATCTGCTCCAGCTGGACGCGCGCATACCCTGAATCGCGATACTCGCCGGGCACGTACACCGACCAGAACTGGCCGCCGAGTTTTCCGGCGCGCATGCGGGGGATGTCGGTCTGATGCGGGGTGTGTTTTCGCAGGTCGTACGCCGCCACGTCGTGGGGTGCGGCGGGGTTCTCGCGGATCTCCCACGGCGTGTCATTGTGGCCGTCGATCAGCGGCGTGGTGGACAGGAGTTCCCTGGCATGGGCGAGCGCTGCAGGCCCGCGCAGCGCCTTGCCGGGGGCCTTGGCAGGGGCCTCGGCAGGGGCCTTAGCAGGGGTCTGAGCGGCGAGCGGGGCGGCGAGAGCGGCGAGAGCGGCGATAAGGCCGGCGGCATGAGAGATTCGCATGGTTCATTCTGCAACTTGCGCAGTTTTGATGCAATTCCCTCGCTTGGGGGGTATAGTTGGCCATGATGACCTCCCGTACTTTCGCGGCAGCGCTCGCCTCGATACTGGCCATCGCCGCCGCCGGCGCGCAGGACAGCAACAACGTCCCGAATCTCACCGGGACGGTACAAACCGTGAGAGGGACGCCGATCGAAGGCGTCGAAGTTCGCGTGGACGGGTCGTCGCTCGCGACCCGCACGGACACTCGCGGGCACTTCGCGTTCCTCAAAGCGCCAAAGGGGCCGCAGCTGCTCCGGTTCCGTCTGCTCGGCTACCTCCCGACCGCAGCCGAAACGCGGGTGCCAACGAAGGACCCCGACCCGGTCACGATGCTCGCGCTGCCGCGGAGCCTCGACACCGTGAAGGTCGTCGCGTCGGTCAACGTCCTCGCCGGTGTCGTCGTGGACGACAAGGACAAGCCGATCCCCGGCGCCACGGTTGAAATGCTCAACGGCGTGAATAATTCCGCGACGACGGACTCGAGCGGCTGGTTCACCTTCACGTCCGTGAAGGACGGGACGGTGCTGGTGCGCGCTCGCAAGCTCGGGTTCTCGCCCGCGACCACGAGTCTCTCACTCGGCGACTGGCGCGGGATCGTGATCCATCTTGACCCGCTCGACTACGACCTCAAGGGCACCGACCTCGCGAACGCGAGCGGTATCGGCAACAACGCGAGCTTCGTCTGGACGGAAACCAAGCAGCGGATCACAACCCGCGGCGCGCACGCGATCATCGTTCCGCGCGAGGAACTGGCACCGTTCGACGACTACCCGCTCGATCAGGCCATCAAGCGCACGAAGACCGGCTCGGCGGAGGCCGCGGACTTGAATGCCGCCGGCGGCAACATCTGCGTGCTGCTCAACGGCAAGAACACCGTCGGCCCGTCGACACTGAGCAACTTCAGGACCGACGAAGTCGAGTTCGTCGAGCTGTATCCGCCGGGCACGGAGACATCAGGGTCGGCGGCGCGGTACCTGCGCGCGGCGGGGTGCAGGCGGGTGCAGGCGCCTAGCGTGTTTTCGTCGGGGGTGTTCTACGCGGTGGTGTGGCTCAGGACTTGACCGTTGGAACAGCGAGTTGAATCGTTACTTGTTGGTTGGTTAACCGAGGTTTACCTCAGTTAACCAACCAACGAATAACAGTTCCACTCGCGGTATGTCCTAGCCCGGCTAGTACCGATAATGATCCGACTTGTACGGTCCATCCACCGAAACCCCGATGTACGCCGCCTGATCGGCCGAAAGCTTCGTGAGCTTCACCCCGAGCTTGCCCAGGTGCAGCCGCGCGACTTTCTCGTCGAGATGCTTGGGCAGCGTGTACACCTTCCGCTCATACGACCCGTTGTTCGTGTGCAGCTCGATCTGCGCCATCACCTGATTCGTGAATGATGCCGACATCACGAAGCTCGGATGGCCCGTCGCGCAGCCCAGGTTGAGCAGGCGGCCTTCGGCGAGAATCAGCACGCTGTGCCCGTCGGGAAATACCCACTCGTCGTACTGCGGCTTGATATTGATGCGCTCGATGCCGGCATACGACTTCAAGCCGGCCATGTCGATCTCGTTGTCGAAGTGGCCGATGTTGCCGACGATCGCCTTGTCCTTCATGCGCGCCATGTCGGCGACGTTGATGATTCCCTTGTTGCCCGTCGCGGTGATGAAGATGTCCGCCGTGGTGACGACGCTCTCGAGCGTCGTGACCTGGTACCCCTCCATCGCGGCCTGAAGAGCGCAGATCGGGTCGATCTCCGTGATGACGACGCGCGCGCCCTGCCCCTTCAGTGCCTGCGCGCATCCCTTCCCGACGTCGCCGTAGCCCAGCACGACCGCGACCTTGCCAGCGAGCATGACATCGCTCGCACGAAGAATGCCGTCCGTGAGCGAGTGCCGGCAGCCGTAGAGATTGTCGAACTTTGACTTTGTCACGGAGTCGTTCACGTTGATCGCGGGAAACAGCAGCGTGCCGGCTTGCATCATCTCGTAGAGACGGTGCACGCCTGTCGTGGTTTCCTCGGACACACCGCGGAGATCCGCCGCGACCTTCGTCCAGCGCTTGGGATGTGCGGTGAGCTCCGTGCGGAGCAGGTCGAGGATCACGCCGTATTCCTCGCTGTCGGTCACCGGGTTGTAAGCCGGGACGCGACCCGCCTTCTCGTAGTCGACACCCTTGTGGACGAGCAGCGTGGCGTCGCCGCCATCGTCGAGCAGGAGGTTCGGGCCGGTGCCGTCTGGCCACATCAGCGCCTGATCCGTGCACCACCAATACTCCTCGAGCGTCTCACCCTTCCACGCGAACACCGGCGTCCCGCGCGGATGTTCGACGGTGCCGTCCTTGCCCACCGCGACGGCCGACGCGGCATGATCCTGCGTCGAGAAAATGTTGCAGCTGACCCAGCGCACGTCGGCGCCGAGCTCAACGAGCGTCTCGATGAGCACGGCCGTCTGCACGGTCATGTGCAGCGATCCCATGATTTTTGCACCGGCGAGCGGGTGCTTGCCCTTGTATTCCGCGCGAAGCGCCATGAGGCCGGGCATTTCGTATTCGGCGAGGCGAATCTCCTTGCGGCCGAAGTCGGCGAGCGAGAGGTCCTTCACCTTGAACGGATCGCGACCGGCGGAGCGGGCGGCGTCGAACGGATGTGGCATTGCGGCGAGTGTGGCCATCGGACGGTTGTCGGTGGTTGATGTTGGAGGAGTGGCGGCGGCTACTGCTTGTGCAGGACGGCGGAAAAAAGCGTGGGGCCTTTGGAGTGTGCGGGTGCCGGAAGCGGAGCGAAGCGGCAGCGCTCGAACCCTGCCTCCTCGCTCCAGCGGGTGAGCTGTTCGTCGCCGAAGCCGAGCCAGACGTGACCCATCGTCTGCCGGTACTCCGCGCGATCGTGCGGCATCATGTCCACGACGAGCACGCGCCCGCCCTTCGCGACCGCGCGATGCACGCCCGCGAGCGCGAGCGCCGGATCCGTGACGTAGTGGAGCACGAGCGAGACGATTGCGAGGTCCAGTTCGCCGGCCTCGACCGGGAGCGCCTCGAGCGTTCCCTCGCGCACGTCGACGTTCGTCCGCGATGCAAGACGAGCGCGCGATGCGCGCAGCATCGCCGGCGATTCGTCGATCGCGACGACGCGCTTCACGAATGGCGCCATCTCCTCGGCCAGGTGACCAGTGCCGCAGCCGAGGTCACCGACGGTGCAGCGCGCGTCGAGCAGACCGAGCAGGGCGAGGAGCTCCGTGCGCGATCCGAAGAGTTCCGCGCGGACCTTGTCCCATTGCGCGGCGCTCGAGGCGAAGAACCTCTGCGAGGTCGAGTGGCGCGCGGCCATCACGCTGCGGACGCGCTCGGCGTCGCGCGCCGCGGTGGCCATCGAGCCGACTTCTTCGCGGACAGATTGCCAAAGTTTACGGGCGGCGGCATCGAGGTCGCGCACGGACATTCGGTAGCGGTTGCTCGTGCCGTCCTCGCGCGACGCGACCCAGCCGGCATCGGCGAGCGCGCGCAAGTGGCGGCTCACCGTGGACTGGGGGAGCTGGAGGGCGGCACGGAGCTCGCTGACCGTGAGCTCGTGGCGTTCGAGCACGAGCAAGAGCCTCGCGCGGATGGGGTCGGCGAGGGCGGTGAGGCGGTCGAAGATGGGGTTTTGTTTCATCCGTATATCCGGATGAAAGAATAATAGAGGTCCGCGCACAAGTCAACGATCTCGATTCACTGCGGACTGCGGGACCCGCTACGCTGCGCACTGCGGAACTCGACCCACTGCGCACTGCGGAACTCGATTCGCTGCGGATTGCGGAGGAGGATTTCGAGACGGAGACCGCCTCCAGAATTCCTCCCGCAGTGCGCAGTGGGTCGAGTTCCGCAGGCCGCAGCGGGTCGACCTCACCGCTAGCTACTCCCCTCTCTCCAACTCTGCACTATCGGAAAACAACGCCGCCCCAATCCAGCAGTGCATCCCGACCGAGGTGAGCCCCGCCCCATCGAACGCCCGCCGGTATTCCAAAGCCGTCCGTTCATGCCACCCGCGGCGATCTCCCTCAATCGAATCTCCGCTCGTATACGCTTCGAGATACGTGACGCCGCCGAGCAGCCTCGCGATCGTCCGCAGTCCGCAGCGCAGCTCGGCCTCCGGCACGTACTGCAGCACATCGCAACACACGATCATATCGAACGGCCCGCGCAGCGCCCGCTCGATCTCGCCGAGCCCGCCGAACGTCCCCGCGCGAATCCCGCGTCGCCTTCCGAATCGGGCGATCACGTATTCGCTGGAGTCGACGCCAACATATCGAATCGCGGGGCGGATCTTCTTGAGCGGTGCCCGCCACGTGCCCTCCCCGCATCCGACGTCGAGCACGGAGCGAATCCGTCTTTGCAGGAGCGCCTCGGCGACGGACACGACGAGATGGACTTTCCGCATCACCGCCGCAGCCGTCGCCACCCGCGTGGTCGGATCGCGGTACCAGCGATCGAAGTACGCGCGATCATAGCGTTTCATCGGTCTTCGGTCTTCGGTCTTCGGTTCGGTCTTCGGTCTTCGGTCAGTTCAAGTCGACCGCAAGAACGAACATCCTGCCTCTTCCGCGCGCGACGTCGCGAACACGCCGGACGGCATCCGGATGACACCGGGGAGCACCGACGCAATCAGCGCCTGTTGCGCCTGCTCGCGCGAAATCCCCTCGGCCTTCGCCAACGGTCCGACGTGGCGCATCAGTGCCTGGTTGCAGGCGAGGACTATCGCGCCCCGCGCTATCAGCGTGTCGACGCCGGCGTCCGGCATGATCGCGGCGTTTCGGTCACCTGCCTTCAAGCTGACGAACGGGTTTCGCGTCGTCGGTTCGCCGGTCGTGGGATCTTTCAGCTTGTCGTCGTCGCCGAACTTGAGCCGCGCCCACATGTCGTCGTTGAGCGCGACGGGGAGTCCCTTGTGGCGGAACACCAGAACCGCGGCCATGTCGGCGTCGGTGGTCTGGTAGACCTCTTGGTAGCCTTTCAGCCACGTGACCGCGTTGTTCAGCGTCATCCCATCGCCGATCGCGGGTGAATCGAACACCATCCGGTGTTTCGCACGCTGCACGCGATCCACCCACGACATGTCCCATGCGCTCTGCGACGCCGCTGGACCGGCCTGCGCCAGCAGTTCCGTGGCGCTCAAGCCAACCGCAGCGAGCGCCGACGCGCCGCCAGCCACGCTGGCAAGAAAGCGGCGGCGGCTCGAGTTCGCCTCGTCTCCGGACATGCGGGTAGCCTCAATGAAGGTGAGGCTATAAGGTATTCCGGAGCCGCGAACACCGCACAGCCCCGCCGCGACCCTCACCTCCCGAACTCCCGACCGATGACCGAACTCTCCCGACGCGATTGGATGAAAGTCGTCGGCGCAGCAGGCGCCGGGTCCGTGCTCGCGTCGAGCGCGAGCGCCCAAGCGTCCGCACCGGGCGCGGCGACCGGCGCGCGCGTGGACATTCTCCCGCTGTCCTCGACGAGCGAGGTGTTCGTTCCGCCGCGCGGGCGAGGCTTCAACAAATTCAGCTTTGATTTTCCTGAGCCATCGGTCGCGTTCGACAACCTCCGCTTTGGCTTCATCGTCTTCGGTCGCGACAACGCGTACGCGATCGACCCGCACGGCATGGAGGCAGTCGAGACGCCGGGCGGGATGCAGATCACGTGCAAGGGCTTCACCTTGGCGGGCGGCCAGGAGAAGCACGACGGCACGCTCGTCGCTCAGCTCAAGAAGACCGCAGACGGCGTCGACATCGACGTCACCGCCACGATGAACCAGCCCGTGAAGACGGTCACCTCGATCGTGCGCGGCGTGCCACGCGGGAAACTCTCGAGCTCTGGCGGAAACTTCGCCGACGTGCGCGACAATGAAATCCTGCTCGGCTACCCGTTCGGCGGCGGAGACCTCATGGTGGCGGGCGGACTCACGACGCCCGTCGCCGTGATCCAAAGCGCGGACGACGCGTATTTCACGCTGTCGTCGCTCGACGACAAGGTTCGCACCAAACGCATGTACTTCGCGCCCGGCGAGAACGGCTACAAGGTCGAACTCATTCACGAAGGCGAAGGGTGGCTCGACCAGAAGACACTGCGCGTCCCTACGTGGCGCATCGCGCGCACGAGAACCGCGGTGGACGCGTACGCGCCGCACTACGAGCACCTGCGGACCGCCTATCACTTCCCCGATTTCGACGAGCGGCCGGACGTTCCGGCGTGGCTGCGCGAGACGGCACTGGTCCTCACACTGCACGGGCAGCATTACACGGGCTACATCTTCAACGACTACGCGCGGCAATTGGAGATCCTGCGCTGGGTGAGTACACAAATACCCGGCAAGCGCGTGCTCGCGTTCATGTCGTCGTGGGATGGCCGCTATTACTGGGACTATCCGAACTACAAGGTGAACGACCGCATGGGCGGCGACGCAGGTTTTCGCACGCTCATCACCGAAGCCCACAAGATGGGTTTCCACATGATGCCGATGTTCGGCATGAACGCCGCGAACAAGAAGCAGCCGGGCTGGGCGCGCATCGCCGACGCAATCACGCACAAGGTGGACGGCGACGAGGTGAACCTGAACTGGGTCGACTGGGACAACGACCGCCACCAGGAGGGATGGCTCGGCTACATGAACCTCGGCATGGCGTCGTGGCGCGCGCACCTGCAGGGACGCATCGACGAAATGATCACAAAGTACGGAGTGGACGCGTATTTTCTCGACATCGCCGGCGGTACGATCAACGACACCAAGGCCGACATGCACGCGGGGATGAAGCAGATGGTCACCGAGTTGCACGCGAAACATCCGCAGGTGCTCTGCTGCGGCGAGATGCACTACGACGCGATGCTCGAGTTCATCCCGCTCTATCATTCGGGCGGCGGTCCGAAGTATGCGAAGGATTACATCCAGCGCCACGCGAAATTTTTCTCGCACCTGAGCACGCCGGCACCGGGGCGCGGCAGTTCCGGCGTGCACGAGTCCGGTTTCGGGCGCTTCAACAATGAGACGCTTCAACTAAACGCGAGCTCGATTCCGACGCTCCAAATTGTCGACGACACTTTTGACAAACACCGCGACACGATGGCCGAGGTTATCAAACGGGCGCGGGAGCGCGCGGGCATATGATGCTCGAATCTCTCCGCGCCGACGTGCTCAAGGCCAACGTCGAGATTTCCCGGCGCGGGCTTGCGAAGCACACGTTTGGCAACGCCAGCGCAATCGATCGGCGCTCAGGGCACGTGGTGATCAAGCCGAGCGGCATGCCGTACGACGCGATGTCGCCGGTGGACATGGTGATCACCGATCTCAACGGAAAGATTGTTGAAGGCGGTTTGCGCCCTTCGTCCGACCTCGCGACGCACCTCGAGCTGTACCGCGCATTCGAGGAGATCGGCGGCATCGTGCATACGCATTCACACTATGCCACCTCGTGGGCGCAGTCGTTGCACGAGATCCCGTGCCTCGGCACAACACACGCGGACTACTTTCGCGGGCCGGTGCCGCTGACGGATGCGCTGACGGACGAAGAGATCGAGACCGAATACGAGAAGAACACCGGCCTGGCGATCGTGCGGCGATTCGCGGAGCTCGATCCGATGGAGACGCCGGCCGTGCTCGTGGCGAGTCACGCGAGTTTCGTCTGGGGACCGACGGTGAGCACCGCGGTCGAGACGGCGGATATCCTCGAGGAGATCGCGAGCATGGCATACCACGCGCTCACGCTCGACCCGGGCGGCGAGCAGATCAGCGATGCACTGCTCGACAGGCACTTTCTCCGTAAGCACGGAGCAAAGGCCACCTACGGTCAGCGGACCTGACTACGGCCGGGCTCGGGCATCGCAGCCAACGCCCGCGCATGTGAGAGCGACGAACACTTCGCCGCGGATCAGCCATTTGCCGTTGCGCTTCACCCACTGGGCGCTGTACTGGCCCGTGATGAGCGCGGCGCCCTTTCCGGCGCGACGCGCAATCCACGTCCCCGTTTCGAATGCAAGCGGCCAGTGGGAGCTGACCGTCACTCCCGTGGTCTTGCGATCGTATACGATGGCCGTGTCGCTCACCGGGGCGCGTTCGAGAATCGCCTTGTACGCGGCCACCCCGTTCACCGGCGCGCCGAGCCCGCGGCGGATGGCAACGTCGTCGGTCCACCACGTCGCGGTACGCTCGACGTCGCCCTTCGCCATTGCGGCGGTTTGGGCGATGCGAGCGGCGCGGATCAGCGCGGCATCCGCAGACTGAGCGGGCAGCGCGGAGGCTGTCGATATGATCGAGAGCAAAGCGACCAGCGCGGATTTCCGATTCATTGTTCTGTCCAGTTGGAATGCGTGAGTTCTGGGTGAGACGCTGTGGGATTGGAGTAATTGGTTCTTGGCTGTGGGACGCAAAGCCAACGACTATTGACCCCAATCCCAGAGCACCTCACGCAAAAACTGAAATACTCGCTTTTCCTAACGTCTCGCCTCCACGGCAATAGCGCGCAGATCCGGCAGAATCCTCCCGATCGCAACCGGGTCCGATGCCGGGTCGCCGAGTGAGAAGTAGAGCGCCCGCCAGTGCGCGAACAGACGATCGTAGCGCGCTTTCACCGCACGATCCGGCTCGACCACGCGATACGGCGGGCAGAGCGCTTTCTGCGCCTCTTCGATCGTCTTGAATGTCCCCGCCGCGAGAAAAGCGAAGATCGCGGAGCCAAGGCTGGTGATCGACCGCTCTGGCACGAGCACCGGAACGCCGAGCACGTTCGCATAAACCTGATTGAGCACTTCGTTTTTCTGAGGAATGCCGCCGCCGTGGATCACCCGTTTGATCGGCACGCCATGTTCGGCCATGCGCTCGAGGATCACGCGGGTGTGGAACGCCGTGCCTTCGATTGCGGCGAAAAGGTGATCTTGCGCGGTGTGGTTGAGATTCCAGCCCAGCGTGACGCCGCCGAGGTTCGGATTGACGAGGACCGTGCGGTCGCCGTTGTCCCACGAGACGTGGAGCAGGCCCGTCTGCCCCGCGCGGATTGCGTCCATTCCCTGCGAGAGATCGGCGACGCTCTTCCCGCTCCGCGCCGCGAGCGCCTCGAACAAATAGCCCGTCGCGGATAGCCCCGCCTCGATCCCGACGTAGTCCGGATGAATCGATCCCTTCACGACGCCGCACAGCCCCGGAATGCGTCCGGCTTTCTTCGCGATCGCCATGATGCACGTCGCGGTGCCGACGACGTTTACGACATCGCCTTCCGCGATCCCTGCGCCAATCGCATCCCAGTGTGCGTCGAACGCGCCGACGGGAATCGGAATCCCTTCGCGCAGACCGAGCTGCTGGGCCCAGTGTGCCGAGAGCGTGCCGGCACGACGCTCGGACGTGAGATAGCGACCGCGCAAACTGTCGCGGGCGTTCGCGAGCAGCGGGTCCACCCTCGCGAGAAATGCTTTCGGCGGCAGGTCGCCATCCCATAGCCATTTGTGGCCCATGGCGCACACGCTGCGCGGGACTTCGTCCGGATCGGTGATCCCGCAGAGCACCGCAGCGACCATGTCGCAGTGCTCGAGTGCGGCGACAAGCGAACCGCGCTTCTCCGGATTGTGCCGCAGCCAGTGCAAGAGCTTCGCAAATCCCCACTCAGACGAGTACACGCCGCCGCAGGCATCAATAGCGCCGAGACATTCCGCGCGCGCGACTCGCGTGATCAGCGCCGCTTCCTCGTGTGCGCGGTGATCGCACCAGAGGTAATAGTCGTCGAGCGGAACAAGTCCCTTGCCGACGGGAATCACCGTGGAGCCGGTCGTGTCGAGCGCAATGGCCTCGATGCTCGCGCCGCTCGCATGCGAGTTCAGTAACGCGGCTTTCGTTGCCGCCACGAGCGCGTCCATGTGCGCCTCGTGTGACTGCGTCGCGAAATCCGGATCGCGCGCATCGCGCTTCACCGGATACTCGGCAACGCCCCACCCAAGCGCCCCGCGCGCGCTGTCCACGATCGACACACGAACGCTTTGCGTCCCAAAATCAACCCCTGCGACTATTGCCATGGCCTGTTGCGTCGGTCTTCGGTCTTCGGTCCTCGGTCTTCGGTCTTCGGTCCTCGGTCTTCGGTCTTCGGTCTTCGGTCTTCGGTCTTCGGTCAGCCGTGGCGGAGAACATCCCAGCCCAGGTACTTCGTCGTGGCCTCGTGCACGGCGTCCGCGACCGAACCAAAACTCCCGGCGACGTGGTGCTCGAAGCCGTTGGCGCAGATGTGGTGCAAGAGTTCCTGAAGTTTCGGGATCTCCACCACGCCGGCGCCGCCGAAGGTCGTCAGCGGGTCCTTGGTGAACCGCCCCTCGCCGACGTATCCCCGAATCTTGCCCGTGCGGTCGTCCGTCGAGAAGCGCGCAAAGCTCATCGGCCCCGCCTTCACGCGGCCGACCATCGTGCCGAACGTGTTCTCCTTCCCCACTGTCCCGGCGATGATCTCCTGATAGTCCATCTTCACGTCGTCGAAGAACGCTTTGGGCAGGTTGCTGCAGTGAAAGCACACCGCCTTGTTCGGGTCTTCACCGTAGTTGTTGTTCCAGTCGAGCAGCGCGCTCGGCGACTGCGACGCGAGCGCGAGCGCGTACATGCTGACCGTGCCGCACACGTCCACCTCGCACGCGCTCGGCAGCAGCTCATTGCTCATCATCGACATGATCGTGCACGGCACCACGCCGAAGAACTCCTCGAGCGAGGTCCAGCACTGCACCGCGCTGATCGTAACGTCGGCGTCGGCCATCCAGCCGTCGATGACGGCGCCGAGCTTTGCCATTTTCAGAAGCGCGGCGTCCGGGATCCCCTCGGTCGGGACGTACTCGGTCATCTGCTCGAGCTTCCGCTTCGTCGCCGCGTCGCCGGCCTTGAGCCGGTCAACGCGCCCGAGAATTTCGGAGAGATCAATGGGCTCCACCGCAATCCCGCTCGCCTCGAGAATCTTCTCGCTGTAGCGCACCGTCTTGAATGCCGCCGGGCGCGCGCCGATCGCGCCGATGCGGGCCGAACGCAATCCGCGCACGACGCGGCAGACACCGGCGAACCATTCGAGATCGCGCGCGAACTCCGGCGACTCCGGATGCTCCGTGTGCAGCGAGGTCAGCGAATACGGGATCCCGTACTGCGTGAGCACGTTGCACGCCGACATCTTGCCGCAGAAGGAATCGCGCCGGTGCGCGATCCCCATCTTCTTGGTCTCGTCGCCCCAGGCGTGGACGAGCACCGGCACGTTCAGCCCCGCGAGGCGCAGCGTGTCTCCTATCGCCGCTTCATCGCCGAAGTTCGGCAGCGTGACGATCACGCCGGCGATCTTCTCGCAGTGCGACTTGAAGAGCGCCGCGCATTTCTTTGCGTCAGCGCGCGTCTGCACGGCGCCATGCGTCGTTTCGCCGGGGCCGAGCACGATGACGTCGTAGCCGGCCTTCGCGAGCCGCGCGGTCATTTCCTCGCGGCCGCTGTTCGCGAGATGGCCCGGGAAGAATCCGCGGCTTCCCACGAGCAGGCCGAGTGTCAGGCGCTCGCGCGGACGCGGCGGCGGCGACTTTGCGCGCTTGAGTTGCGCAGCCTTGGCGGCGCGCTTCGATTGGATTTGATGGAGAGCCATACTCATACGTTAGCGAAAAACATCGGCGAGAGACAATGAGCGAGGACAATGCCGGAGGAGCAAGGACAAAACAGGCACGGGCAAGGGTGAGGGGCGATTGGGAAGGAGCGAGGAGCGACGTGCGAGGAGAGGGCCGCATCGCTCCGCTCGCGTCCCTCCTGCCCAATCGCTCCTCACCCTTGCTCTTCGCTGTATTCTCTTCGCTCCTCGCTGCCCGCGTTGACTGCGGAATGGCCGCGCCCTAGTCTTGCTCTCGTGACCCTGACGGAACAGCTGCGCCGCGCGGCAAGCGCGCTCGTGCGATCACCGCAAGCCGGCCTCGCGCTCGTCATTCTCGTCGCGAGCGCGGGCCTCGCCATCGCCGCCGGATCGCACGCCGACCCCATCACCGGCGCATCGGTCAACAACTTCCTGAACGCGCACACGCTCATCCAGATGGCGACCGACGCCAGCGGGTTCGCGATCATGGGAGTCGGCGCGACGATCGTGATCATCTCGGGCGGGATCGACCTCTCCGTCGGCGCGGTGTACGCGCTCGCCGGCGTCGCCATGGCGATGGTCCTGCGTGCGGCGGGCCCGCTCGATCCGGTCACCACAGTGCTCCTGGGCCTCGCCACGTGCCTGGCCGTCAGCGTTCTCTGCGGCCTCGCCAACGGTGTGATGGTCGTCGGGCTCAACGTCCATCCCTTCATCATCACGCTCGGTACGATGTGGATGTTGCGCGGCATCGCCTTCGTCGCGAGCCGCGCCGAGAGCATCCTGGTCCCCACTCCGCTCACGAACTTTGCGAAGGCGTCGCTGGGATTCGGCGCCACACTCTCACCGGTTCCCATGCTCGCGACACTCGCCGTCATGGTCGCAGGGTCGATCTACCTGACCCGGACGGTGATGGGCCGTCGCATCTTCGCTGTCGGTGGCAACGCCGAAGCAAGTCGCTTTGCCGGGCTGCACGTGGAGCGCATTCGTTTAGGTGTCTATGTGCTCTCTGGACTGACCGCCGGCATTGCGGCGTTCCTCGGCGCGAGCTTCTACGGCTCCGCGACATCGTCCGACGCGAACGGCTACGAACTCTACGTGATCGCCTCGGCAGTTGTCGGCGGCGCCAGCCTCACCGGCGGCAAGGGAAGCGCGGTGAGCGCAACACTCGGCGCGCTGCTCATCGTGCTCATGCGCCAGGCTATCCGCACGCTCCACCTCGACCAGAATTATGAGTGGATCATCATCGGCGGCGCGATGATCGTCGCCGTCGTGCTCGACCAGGGCGGCACGAAGCTCGTCGCCCGCCGCGTCGCGGCCGCCGCAGGCCGCGCACCAGCACCGTCCAAGACCCCAGCACCGGAGCCCAAGTGATGCGCAGGCCTACAGTCACAGCAACGATCGCTGCCGCCGCTCTGCTCGCGGCCTGCGGTGGTACGAACGACAAATCCGCCGCGGCAGGCGGCTCGAAGGCGGCCGGAAAGCCTTTCGTCATCACGATGATCGCCAAGAGCTCGACCAACCCCGTGTTTCTCTCTGCCCGCACCGGCGCCGAGGTGGCAGCGGCCGAGATGTCGAAGCAGCTCGGCATCGATGTGAAGATCGACTGGCGTACGCCTCCGACCGAAGACGGCACGGTGCAGGCCCAGCGGATAGCCGAAGCGGTGAACGACGGCGTGCAGGCGCTGCTGATCTCGGCGAGCGACGCCGGCAAGGTCACCGGCGCAATTGATGATGCGGTGGCACGCGGAGTACCTGTGATGATGTTCGACAGCGACGCGCCTGAATCGAAACGCTTTTCGTTCTACGGCGGCGACGACGTCGCCATGGGCCACCAGGTGATGGCCGAACTCGCCAAGCAGATGGGCGGGAAAGGAAAGATCGCGATTCTCGCCGGCAACCAGAACGCGCCGAACCTGCAGAACCGCGTGAAGGGAGTGAAGGAAGAGGCCGCGAAATATCCCGGCATCACGATCCTCAACACGTTCTACCACGCGGAGACGCCGCAGGACGCAGCCGCCGAAGTGCTCCGCGCGCAAAATGCGTACCCGAACATCCAGGGCTGGGCGATGATCGGCGGGTGGGCGCTGTTCACGAAGGCGCTGCTCACGGATCTCAACCCGGCCAAGGTGAAGATCGTGTCGGTGGACGCGCTGCCGGCGGAACTGCCGTACGTCGAGACCGGCCTCGCGCCGGTCTTGCTCGCGCAGCCGTGCTACATGTGGGGACATGTGTCGGTGAAGACAATCGTCGATCACGTCTACTCGAAGAAGGACGTCCCGGCGCACGTGAACATGGACCTCGTCCGCGTGAGCAAGGACAACCTCGGCACCTGGGCACGCCAGCTCCGCGACTGGGGATTCACCGACGTCGATCCGAAGTACATCGCGATGCCGAAGTAGGCAGCGATGGCGGCAGCCGTCCGGTTTCTCGGAGTTACGAAGCGCTTTCCCGGCGTGGTCGCACTGCATGGCGTCTCGTTCGACGTCGCCGCGGGGAGCTGCCACGCCGTGTGCGGCGAGAACGGCGCCGGGAAGAGCACGCTCGGCAAGCTCCTCTCGGGCATCGACCAGCCCAACGAGGGAACGATTGAAGTGGACGGGCGCGCGGTGCGGTTCGCGAACCCGGCCGAGGCGCTCGCGGCCGGCGTGGCGATGGTGCACCAGGAGCTTGCGAGCTGTTCGAACCTCTCGGTGGCCGAGAACCTCTGCCTGGGCAAGCTTCCGTCGCGCTGGACCTTCGTGGATCGCGCGGCGATGCATGCGCGAGCGCGTGAGCTGCTCGCCGACATCGGCCCCGAGATCGACACATCGAAGCTGATGTCGGCGCTGGGCGTTGCCGAGCAGCAGCTCGTGCAGATTGCATCCGCCGTGGGGAGCGGCGCGCGCATCCTCGTGTTCGACGAGCCTACGAGCAGCCTGAGCGAAGGCGAAGCGGCTCGGCTGTACGACCTGGTCCGCCGCCTGACCGCGAACGGCGCGACGCTGATTTACGTCTCGCACCGCATGCCGGAGATTTTCCGCTTGTGCGATCACATCACCGTGCTGCGCGACGGCGAACACGTCGCGACGCGCGCGACCGGCGACGTGACCGAGCGCGAACTCGTGCAGCTGATGATCGGACGGCAGCTGGAACAGCGCACGCCCGCTCACCTCGCCGCGACGCCGGGCGCCGACGCGCTGACCGTTCGCGCGCTGTCATCGCGCGGGAAGTTCGAGGAGGTGTCGTTCTCGCTGCGGGCGGGCGAAGTGTTGGGCCTCGCCGGCCTCGTGGGAGCGGGCCGGTCAGAGATCGCCAAGGCACTTTTCGGGCTCGACCCGAACGTCACGGGGTCCGTCGCTGTGCACGGCGCACCTGCGCGAATCCGTTCTGCGCGCGACGCGATGCGCCTTGGCATCGGCCTCGTGCCGGAGGACCGGAAAGTCGAGGGGCTGGTCCTTGCGATGAGCTCACTCGCGAACGTCACGCTGCCGCTGCTCGACCGGCTTTCCAACGCGTCCTGGATCCGCCGCGGCGATGAGCAGGCGCTCGGCCGCAAGTATTTCGAGCGCCTGCGCGTGAAGGTCGCGAACGACGATGCGCCCGCGTCAGGCCTCTCGGGCGGCAACCAGCAGAAGCTCGTTCTGGCACGGTGGCTCGCCGCCGCAAGCCGCATCCTGATTCTCGATGAACCGACGCGCGGCGTGGATATCGGTGCAAAGGCCGAGCTGCACCAATGGATCGATCAGCTCGCGGCGGACGGACACGCAATCCTGCTGATCTCGAGCGAGCTGCCGGAGTTATTGTACCTCTCGACGCGAGTGCTCGTGCTGCGGCACGGCCGTGTCCAAGGAGAGGTGGCGAGGTCAAACGCAACTGAAGAAAGCCTGATGCGGCTAATGTCCGGCGTAGCATAGATCCTGTATCCCTCCAGAGCTCATCCTTCCTTCTCCGCACTCCGCGCTGGGTTGTTCGGCGGTGGCGCCGTCTTCCAGAGAACGAGCATCAACAGAATCGCCCCGCACGTCACGCCTGCGTCCGCGACATTGAAGGTCCAAAACCGCGAATCGCCGACGCCCACGTCGATGAAGTCCACAACACCCTTCACCGACCGAACTCGATCAAGGAGATTTCCGAGCGCCCCGCCCGCGATCAGGGCGAGGGCCACGGGCTGAGCGGTCTCGTCGGCATGCGTGTGCCGGTACATTCCGAAGATCACCGCGAGCATAACGATCGCGAGCCCCGTGAACACCACGCGTGACGCACCGCCGAGTGAAATATTCATCGCCGCGCCCGTGTTGTAGGTGAGCGTGAAGCGGACCCACGCGCCGACGATGTCATTCTCGACATGCGGCGAGAGGTGACTTTCGACGAGCCGCTTGCTGACGAAATCGAGGACGACCCAGCCTGAAAAGAGCGGCCAGAACACGCGGGCGCGGTGAGGAATTGTCATGATGATTGTCAGATTCCGAATTGTCTGAAGTGGTGGTCGCAGTGTCGGTACGCCAGCACGCCCCATGCGCGCCCGGACATCGAGCCGAACGCGGGATGCGCCTGCCACTTGCCGCGTGGTGACATGGTCGAAAAGCGCTCGACAAGAGCGCTGAGCGTCACGACCTCGCCGTTCCATGCCGCGGGCGCGCGCGCCAGAAGTTCCGGCGCGGTCGGCGTGCTATGAGGCCATGGCAGCACATAGATCGCGAGTTGTTTGATGATCGGAAACCGGACCGGCACCTTTTTCGGGGCGACCGTGAGCTCGCCAAACGCCATCCTCATGGAGTCGGCGAGGTGCACGACCATCCGCGGCGCGGTGAGCGTCCCCCACCGTGGCGTGCGATCCGGTGCGAGCTTCGCGAGGCGCTGCTGGATTTCCCGTCTGCTGGCTGCGTGAAATAGTGTTCCGCTCATGCGACGCCCCTCCGTCAGAGTGTCCGCCAGCTCACGGAAGAATCGCGGCCGGACGGGCCTTTCGCCAGCGGCATTGTCCGGCCGCCCGCGCGGACGTAAGATGGGCGGGTCACACCGGCGCCCGGCGCGCCGACAGCGCCCGGCCCAACCCACTCCACGGAGTCCCCGATGAAGAATTATCTCACCGAGGCAATCGGCACCTTCTTTCTCGTGTTCACGGTCGGACTGTGCGTGAACCAGGGCGTCGCGTTGGCGCCGATCGCGATTGGCCTCTCACTGATGGTGATGGTCTACGCGGGCGGCCCGATCTCCGGCGGCCACTACAATCCGTCGGTGTCGTTCGCCGCGTGGATCCGCGGCGCGCTCCCGACCAAGGAGCTCGTGCCGTATTGGGCTGCGCAGTTCGTCGGCGCGGTGCTGGCGGCGTTCCTGATCTACAAGTTTACGGGCAGCGCGCTGCACGTTGCGCCCGGCGGCAATGTGAGCTGGATGAAAGCGCTCACGGCGGAGGTGGTGTTCAGCTTTGCACTCTCGTACGTCGTGCTGCACACCGCCACCACCAAGTCTACCGCCGGCAACTCGTACTACGGCCTCGCGATCGGCCTCACAGTGACCACGGGCGCATTTGCCGTCGGCGCGATATCCGGCGGCGCGTTCAATCCCGCGGTGGGACTTGGACCGGCAATTATGGAAGCGGTGCTCGGCTCGTCGGTTACGTCGATGGCGTGGATTTATGCGGTGGGGCCGCTGGCGGGGGCGGCGCTCGCGGCCTATGCGTACAAGTGGCAGCGGCCGGGAGAGTAGACGCTGACCACAAACAGCGAGTTGAACTGCCAACTGTTAGTTGTTAACACGCCGTCGCCAGTTACGATCCGAGCCCGAATACCTCCACGAACGTCAGCCGATTCCCGTCCGGATCCAGCGCCACGAACTCGGTTGTCCCCCACGTCTGCGCCGCGATATCCCCGCGCGGATCCACGATCCCCTTCTCGCGACAGTGGCTGTACAGCTGGCGGATCTCGGTCACCTCGATCCTGCAACTCGAGACCAGCGGCAAGTTGGAATCGTCGGTGCGCCAGAAATGGATTTCGATGGCGTCGCGGCGCACTCCGCCGTACTCGCCGGCGTTGAAACCCATCTTGAAGTCGAGCACGTCCACGTAGAACTCGATCGAGCGCCGCACGTTGGCGACCGGCAGGAGCGGGATGCCGCGGGCGAAGTATGGAGTGGCCATGCCATTAAGTTTCTCCTTTCGCATCGCGCGGGCAAGGCGCATCTTGTGCGAGACCCTTTTTGCCCAAGATCGGAGCCCCAATGCGTCTGACACGAGTCGCGTCAAGTCTCGCCGCCCTCGCCCTCGTGGCGAGTTGCCATTCCGCCACCGTAACCACGGGCGTCTCCCCATCAGCCGGCCCGTGGCGCACGCTTTTCGACGGCACGTCGCTGGACGCCTGGCGCGGCTACCAGGGGAAGCCGGTCCCGTCTGGCTGGCATATCGCCGGCAACACGCTCGCCAAGGATGTCCCGGTCGCCGACATCGTCACGAAGGACGAGTTCGCGGACTTCGAGCTCGAGCTCGAATGGAAAATCGGCGAGGCCGGCAACAGCGGGATCTTCTACCGCGGCACAGAGGAGTACAACCACATCTACTGGAGCGGCCCCGAGTACCAGCTGCTCGACGACATCAAAGCTGAGGACAACAAAACGCGCTTCACCTGCGCCGGCGCAGCGTACGGGATTTACGCGTCGCCGATTGGACACCTCAAGCCGGTCGGTGAGTGGAACTCCACGCGGATCATCGTGAAGGGGAATCACGTGGAGCACTGGCTGAACGGGTTCAAGCTCCTCGAGTACGAGCTCGGGAGCGCCGACTGGCTCGACCGCGTGGCGAAGAGCAAGTTCCACGCGTGGCCGAACTATGGCCTCGCCAAGTCCGGGCACATCGGGCTGCAGGGCGACCACACGGGGTCGCTGGCCTTCCGGAACATTCGCATCCGGGAACTCAAGTGATTCGCACCAAACTGTCGGCCATGATGTTCCTCCAGTACTTCGTTTGGGGGTCCTGGTTCGTCACGATGGGCACGTATCTCGGTCAGACGCGCCACTTCACCGATACGCAAGTCGGCAGCGCGTACGGCGCGACGGCGATCGCGGCGATCGTGTCGCCATTCTTCCTCGGCGTGTTTGCCGACCGATGGTTCTCGACGGAAAAACTCCTCGCGGCGCTCCACTTGATGGGTGGCGCGGTGCTGTGGCTGATGTCGAGGCAGGAGTCGTGGAGCGGTTTCTACCCGCTGCTCCTGCTCTACGCGCTCTGCTTCATGCCGACGCTCTCGCTCACGAATTCGATCGCGTTCCACAACATCGAGGACAGCACGCGCGACTTTCCCGTGATCCGCGTGCTCGGGTCGATCGGATGGATCGCGGCAGGGTGGGTCGTCGGCCTTTGGCTGCACGCCGACGCGCTCGCGCTGCCAATGCAGATCGCCGCCGGCGGATCGGTTGTGCTCGGCCTCTATTCGCTCACACTCCCGCACACGCCACCCAAGGCGGCAGGAACGGCGTTCCGCGTGCGAGATGCGCTCGGCCTCGACGCGCTCCATCTGCTCAAGAGCCGTGACTTTCTTGTGTTCGTGCTCGGCTCGTTTCTGCTGTGCGTGCCGCTCCAGTTCTACTACGCATTCGCCAATCCCTTCCTGAACGAGATCAAGGCGCCAAACCCGGCGTTCATCCAGACGTTTGGGCAAATGTCGGAAGTCGGATTCATGCTCGCGCTTCCCTTTGCGCTCCGGCGATTTGGAATCAAGGGGATCATGCTCGTCGGCATGCTCGCGTGGGCGCTCCGCTACCTCGCGTTCGGACACGGCGGGATGCCGGGACACTGGGGGAGCTTCGATCTGGTGATCGTCGGCCTGCTCCTGCACGGCGTGTGCTACGACTTTTTCTTCGTAGCCGGGCAAATTTATACGGACCAGGCCGCAGGCCCGACGAACCGCGCCGCGGCCCAGGGGTTCATCAACGTCGTCACCAACGGCGTTGGATACTTCCTCGGCGCGAATGTATCC
>JBOHTH010000454.1:0-2400 GCA_050733535.1 Gemmatimonadaceae bacterium
GCCGCGGCCACGGCTGCGCGCTCGCGCGAGAATGCGTCACGCTCCACGCTGAGCTGCTGCTGCACCTTCACAAGCGCCGCGCGAAACGGCTGCACGGCAAACACAAAGAAGAGCGAGGGAACTACGACGATCGCCCCAAGTGCAAGCGCGCGACGGTCTGAGTGCGACATCGACGAAGGGGTCTTCATGGCGCTGCCTTGCGCGCCGGCGCTGCTGGTGCCGCTGGTGCCGTGGCCCGTCTGACGAGCGCGGCAATGGTGAAACGCTCGAGCGCCGGCCCGCCCTGCGGTGATTCGCGGCGCACGGGCGCCGCCGCGTGCACTTCGGTGAGGCCGGGCGTCCCGGCAAGCGAGTCGAACGCTTTCGACGCGCGTTTGGCGACACCGTCCACCGTGACGGAGTCGTCGCGCCCGCGCAGCGCCGTGAGGTATGCGTCGTCATCGAGATGCGCGCTCATCGCGGCGATCACGGCCGACCATTGCACCGCCGAACGTTGCGCCGCGGCCAGCGCCGCCAGCTGGCGGTACGCGTTCTCCACCGACGTCCGGCCAACGAGCGTTGCGGAAATCTGCGGGCGGATCAACGCGCGCCCAGCCCGGATTGCCGCCAGCTCGCGCTTGGCGCCCCAGAGTGAAAAGAGCGCCGCGGCCATCAGCAGCGCAGCCGACGCCATCGCCATTCGCACGATCACGCGGCGGCCGCGTTCGCGGCGAGACGCGAGCGTCGCCTCCGTGCGGAGGAGGGGCGCGGCGTTGGCGCCCGCGAACGACGCCGCAACGACGTCCGCGTCCGTACCGCGGTCCGCCCATTCGTCCGGAAGCGGGGCGATGTTATAACCGGCGGTCGCAAGCGCGCGGGCGAGTTCGGCGCGCTGCGGAGGCGAGCCGATAGCGGTGACTCGTGTCGGCGATGAATTCTTACGCCCGGCTATCGCGGCGCTGATCGCCTCGGCCACGAGCGTTGCGTCCGCGGCACCAGCGCGAAAACGGCGCACGGAGGCGAGGCGACCCTGGTCAATCTGGAGCAGCTCGGTACGGTCTTCTCCGCATACCAGCAGATGCGCCTGTTGCCGCGCGGTCACGGGCCAGAGCGTCGCGGCCGCCGCAGACCATGCGCCCTCCGCCGGCGAGACGGCGTCCACCGTCCACGCCGCCTCGCGCGCGGCCGCGTGAAGCGCGGCAATAAGGCGGAGCGGCGCCGCCGCGGCGATCACGCCGCCCACCGGAACGTCCTTGCCCTGCGGCGCCATCGTGGTGCCGACGAGCTGCGCCGCGCGAGCGCCGACGAAGTAGCGGGCCGCATTGCGCGAGAGCAGCGTGCGGAGTTCGGCGTCGCCCATCGGCGGCAGGTCGAGTCGCCGGATTTCGGTGAGTGGCGGCATGAGCGCCACCTCGAGACGGCCGCCGGTTACGCCAAGCCGTCGCGCAAGTTCCTGCAGCGCCGCGGTCAGCGCGGGCCACCCGCTGCCGTCGCCATTGAGCGGCTGGAGCGGCGTGCGCCATGGGTCTTGGTTGCCCGCGAGCCCCGCGCGCGGAACCACGCAGAGCTCGCTGGCCGACAGCGCGATGCCGACGGTCGCCTGTTTGCCGGCCGGCGTCGCCGTCGGCGCTACCACTGTTGCCATGAGACGGAGACCGCGCCGTTGGCGCGCGAGACGATTGCATCGAGCCGGGTCGGCTGCGCCTGCAAACCGCTGCGCGAAATGATCGTGAGCAGCACTTCGTTGGTGATGATCGCAGCGCGCGCCGAGAAGGTCGTCGTGGCTGCCGACTGCTGCGCCTGCTGTGCCGGTGTGAGTCGGCGCCCGCGATTCACCGCACCCATAATCTCAGCGACCGACGTGATGCGCTGTCCCTGCGACCGCAGGCTGAGAATCGTTGAGAGCATCTGGTCGGTCATTCCCGGGAGTGCCTTGAGCACGGGCGTCGGCGCCGAGTTGAGGTTCACGAGTCCCGCGCCGAGCGTGGTGAGATACGGCGACACCTTGGCGTAGATGTCCGGCGTCATCCCCTTCACGAACTGCAGCTCCTCGATGTCGCGGAACGGGCCGTTCGTGGGGAGCGCGAGCAGGCCGTCCTTGATGTAGTCGTCCTTCTCGGCGCCATGCAGGCGGGCGATGTCGTCGACGTCAGTCCAGTCCATGATCGACTGTGCGAGCGCGTCCGCGGTGATGTAGTCATTGAGGACGAAACCGAAGAACGTTTTGAGCTCGTCTTCGTTGAGGTCGTTGATGTTGAGTTTGGTGCCAAGGTCCGCGGCGTGCACGCTCACGGGCTGGCTGTCCACCTCGTACGTGCCCGAGTAGAGCGAGTCGACGCCGAGCCACGGATCGGACGACCGCAGCATGGAGGTGTTGCCGCGCCCGGTCGGAATCGTGCGCAGTGCGTAGTCGAGCTTGGC
>JBOHTH010000455.1:0-7182 GCA_050733535.1 Gemmatimonadaceae bacterium
GAGCGCTCGGCGCTGAGGTTGATCATGCGCTCTGCGTTGTCGACCGCGACCAGGGTGGACACAGCGCGCTCGCTGCGGTCGGGGTGACGCTCACTCCTCTCTTCAAGCACGGAGAGATCTTGAATGCGGCTGGCTAACTGGTCGTTCCCACTCGTCTTCTCGGTGATAGTCGCTACCGCAATCGGACTGCGCGCCCAAGAGAGAACCGATGGCACATATGAGTTCTGGATTTGCCGTGGCTCCTGCCAGTCTGCTAGCGACACCAATGTCTTCGCCGCAGGCCGCTTTGTCGTGCTGACCGACTCGATCTCGCGTCGAATGTTTGACTCTACCGCAGTTGTTTCGCGCGCGCCGAGCTACCATCCGGGGGCGCGCGCGTGTTTCGTGTTCCTGTTACAACGACCAACGCGCGTGAGATCCTACGCCGGTATCGAGGAGGCAGGACTAACGAGTTGGGGCCAAGGCAATCTCGATCAGCTGAACATCCGCCTTTTCGCGTCGGTAGATGCCTTGTACAATGTCGAACTGGTCCGGCAAGGTAATATTTTTCGCGGTGTCGGCAAATCGCTCGGACAAGGCGTTTCGCGTGAGCTGGGATTCGGAGATGATTCAGTCGTGGCTCGCCGGGTCGGCCCAGCGAACCTGAGCGACTGCACGAGAGCAGCAGCTCCGCAACGGCCCACTGACTCGGCCCTGCGACTGCCTAACGATGCTTGGTACTGACGTGCACGCTGCGGTCGGCGGGCGCTTGAGGCCTTGGATCACGATGCGAGGTTGAGACGTCCGTCCTTGCAGTTTTTTTGTCGCAAGGGGAGATTCGAAGTATGACTCAACCGGCTCTCGACCTCGATTCCCTGCGACGGTTGCCCCTCGCCGAGCGTCTTCAGCTCGTGGAAGATCTGTGGGACTCGATCGCCGTGGAAACACCTGCGCCGGACGTACCCCTGACGCCCACGCTCATCGCCGAGTTGGATCGCCGGCTCAAGGATCTGGACGAGGGTCGTGAACGTACGTTCAGCTGGGAGGAGGTCCGCGAGCGCATCGTGAAGGACAAACTCCGCGGTCCCTGATCGGACTTTCTCCGTGCCTGCGATACGCGTTCTCTGGCATCGGGCGAGTTCCGCAGGCCTATCGCGAGGTTCGACCGCGCGTACGTCTTCTAGTCACCTGAGCGAGTAGCTTCAGCGCATGGCTCAGGATGACCTTCTCGCGTCCCTCACGCGCTACTCCCTCAGCAACGGCTCACTTCGGCCTCACCCGCAGGGGGAGTTTGTCGCCTATTCGGCGCTCGAAGGGGCACTGGAGCGCGAGCGCGAGGAGCGTCAGCGGATCGCGGAGGCTCTGGTGTTTCCGGCTTCGCCTTCCGTCCGTGCGCGCGTGGTGGCGTGGATCAAGAGCAAGCGCGGGTAGTGTAGTGCCACCACAGTAATACCCCTTCCTGCCTGACGTGGCGAGAAGGGGAGAGGCGCAACCTTCGGAAGCCCGTACATTCAGACATGATCGCCATCGTTCCCACACGCGCCGATGCTCGTCGAGTTCCAGCCCGGCGAGAAGACCGACGCAACCACGTGGGCGCCTGACTCATTCCGTTGAGGAGCATGATGCCGAGCCCAGGAGGACAGAGACCGACTCCGGAGTCATTCCCGTTCGAGGCTCGGCTCGCGTGGATGTCGATCGCTCCGGACGCGCAAGCCGCGATTCTCGAGAACGTCTGGTGCACCCACTGCTCCGCCGGCACGCCGCTGACGATACTGGGCGGCCAGCTGAAGAGTGGCGGACTCCTCCTGAGCGGCAAGTGCTCGCGGTGCGGAGGAGATATCGCACGTTTCATAGAGGAACTTCCTCACGGAGACCCCCGCTGAAGTATCAGCTCGGGTTACACAACACTGAACCTGTGGAGTCGCCGATGGAACAGCCTTCGCATCATGCGGCCCTTCAGGTCCGTGAGGCCGAGCGCCCCGTCGTCCGCGCGGTGGGGATCGGACTGGCGTTCATCGGGTTGTTCTGGCTCACCGAACCCCTATTCGCCCGCGTCGGCTTCGGAACAGTAGAAGCATCCCGGCCGCATCTGCTATTTGTGGGTGCCTGCGTCGCTGCAGCGCTCGCCGTCGTCGCGCGCTGGCGGCGGACATCACGAGCTGCTTCCTAACGCGGCGCACGATGAGCGTCACCCTCATGGTTTGAAGTTCAGGAGAGTTCGATATTCGCCAACCCCCGTTGCGTCGGCGGGCAAAACTCGGCACACTACAAGCATGGCATCGATAACGATACCGGTCGAAAAGCTCTCTGCCGAAGAACGGATCGAGCTCATGGGGCGGCTTTGGGACAGTCTCGACCCAGCCGCTTCCGCACCGATCACCCCGGCGCTTGCCGTCGAACTGGATCATCGGGAGGCCGATGCTGATGCGACGCCCGATTCTGGCGCCTCGTGGGCGGACGTGCAGGCTGACCTCCGGAAGAAGTACCGGTAGGTGCGCCCAGTCCGCATTCGCGCCATCGCGCGAGCGGAAATTGCTGAGGCGTTCGACTGGTACCTCGCCAGGTCACCGCGTGCCGCTGCGGAGTTCATCGAAGCGCTCGATGCAGCGATCAGTGGAATTGAAGGGGCCCCCGAACGACACGGGCCGGTTCACGGAAATCTGCGACGTTGGCTGCTCCGCGGATTCCCATATGGGGTGTACTACAAAGTCTATGAAGGGGTCATCAGCGTGGTCGGCATCATCCACGGAAGCCGACACCCGGAACAGTGGCGGCGGCGCGCTGAGCCCTAAGCGCGCGTTGCTGCTGCGCGGCCCGGCGCTCGTCAGTGATTGCGCTTTCAGTTCTCGTGCGTCCCCGGACCGGGGATTCAAGCCATGAAACTCAACTATCATCGCGACACCGACTCGCTCTACATCGATCTTTCGGAGAAGTCGAGCGTCGAAAGCCGCGAGATTTCGGAAGGCGTCGTCCTCGACAACGATCAGGTCGGCAACTTGGTTGGCATTGATATCGACAACGCACGAAGCAAGGTTCAGCTCGATCGCCTGATCGTGAGCGATCTCGACGCCAAGGTCGAAACGGTCGCCACCTGACCAAGGCGTCACATGCCCCCGGTACTATCGCCGTTCCTCGGAGCTTGGCGAATTATCCAGATGGAGCTCTGGGAGCCCGACTATCTCGATCTCGAGGTCCGAGCGCACATCACTTTCGAACGGGATCGGCTCGGATCGTTTCACTTTGGTGCAGTGCGAGGTTGGATTGACTATCGCATTACGCGCGACGGAGCGTCGTCGAAAATAGAATTTTCCTGGGAAGGATTCAACGACGCCGATCCCAGCTGTGGTCGCGGCTGGGCGACGATCGCAGACGAGCGGTTGATCGGTCGGCTGTTCATTCACAACAGCGATGATTCCGCGTTCGTCGCAGAGCGACCTCTCGCCGCAGGGCGTCGCCGTTCTCGTCCGCGGCGCAGGGACAACCAGTAAGGGTTATTATGAACGGGTCCTCTTTCCAGGTCACACATGACGTTTCAGATCGCGACTGAGCAAGAAACCGACGGCCGGTGGCTTGCTGAGGTTGACGTGCTGCCGGGCGTGCTGGCGTACGGCGTGACTCGCACCGACGCTGTTGCCAAGGTGCAGGCGCTCGCTCTCCGGGCACTTGCCGATCGGACGCGTCGGATGGCCCGACTACGTCTTTGCGTTCCACGATGGTGAAGAAATCGGCCCCGCGGATGCTCGCCCGTATCGCCCGCCACACTGGACTGCGACCGGAAGAGTTATAGGCGCCGGTCAATCCGTACGCTCGCGCTTCCGCGCCGGAGTTACGCAATGCCAAAGCGATCGGTACGGAGGAGATCCCGCACGAGCTAATCGTCGGCTGATGCTACTCGCCGTACATCTCGGTGATGAGCCGCCGCAGGGCGCTCGCCTCTGCGGCGGAGAGTGCGCCTAGCTTCCGGCCAAGCCGTGGCTTGCTGATCGTGCGAATCTGATCGACGGCGATCTCCGCGCGGTGGCCACCGGCGCGCACGGCCATGCGCGTGCGCCACTCCGGATGGAGCTGCGATGTGAGCGGGCACACGGTCACGGTATTGAGCCGTTTGTTGAGCACGTCGAGGCTGACGATCACGACGGGCCGCGTCTTGGCCGTCTCGGAGCCCCGCACTGGGCCGAGGCTCGCCCAGCGAATCTCGTATCGCTTCACTTCCTCGGACGCTTCCGCTTGCGTGAAGCCGCCCCGTACGACGGAGACTTCTTCGCGACACGTTTGGCGCGAACGCCGTCCCACGGTATTGCGTCGAGGCCGTCGGCGAGCGTCTCATCGAAGGCGCTCCAGTCTTCTGCGGCGGCGGCCATTTCGCGCGCCGTGTCCTCCCACGACAGCCTTGGACCGGCCATGCGCCTGGGACGCAAGAGGATCCCCTCGGCGCGCTCCTCCATGACGACGCTATCGCCGATGCGATAGCGCGCGAGTGTCAGCGCCGGAAGGCGGACGCCGCGCGAGTTGCCGATGCGCGCGACCTTGAGGTGGATGGTGGTCATGTAATAACAGTAATCACATAGGTGAAAGCACGCCAGCACTTTACTTGCGCGCGCTGTCACCATCGGCCAAGCTTCTGAACCTATGGAGTCGCCAATGGAACAGCCTTCGCATCACGCGGCCCTTCGCGTCCCTGAGTCCGAGCGGCCTGTCGTGCGCGCGGCGGTGATCGGTCTCGCGTTCATTGGGTTATGGTGGCTCACCGAACCCATATTCGCCCGCGTCGGCCTCGGAACAGTGGAAGCATCGCGACCGCACCTCCTATTTGTTGGTGCCTGCGTCGCTGCAGCGCTGGCCGTCGTCACGCACCGGCGGCGAACATCAGGAGCTGCTTCGATTGGCGAGGAGCCAAAGCCTTGAATTTCGATATGGTCCGAAAGATTGCCCTGGCGCTGCCGGACGTCGACGAGAGCACCATCCACGGAGCTCCGTCGCTGAAGGTACGTGGCAGGCTTCTGGCGTGCCCGGCCATTCATCGGTCGGCTGAGCCGGAGACGCTCGCCGTTCAGATTGGGCTTGACCGACGTTCCGAGTTGATCGCCGCGGGGCCAGCCGTTTATTACGTGACGAGTCACTACGTGAACTATCCAACGGTACTGGTCCGCCTGTCGCGAATTCACAAAGATCGTCTCAGGGACCTGCTGGCTGCGGCGCGGCTCTTCGCGATCTCAAAGACGACGAAGGCAAGTTCGGGCGCTCGAAAGCGTACCCGGTGACGCAAGCGACGCCCGAGGCGATTTCTTGAAGGAGCTCCACTCCTGGCCTGATGAAAGTACAACCCGCCACGATCTCTGATCTCCCCGTCGCGCAGAAAGCGTACGCGGCAGGGCGCCACATACAGCGCGAACAAAGCTCGGTCGTCTGGCCCGAGTTCAGCGATCTCTCGATCCTCGCCGAGATCGCGGCGGGTCGACTGCTGCGCATCGTTGATCGCGATGATGTAGCCGGCGTGTTCTCAGTCGCGTATGAGGATCCGGCGATTTGGGGAGAAGCCGAGCAGGGAGCGCATATCTACCTTCACCGGATTGCACGCACGGCCGACTCTCGTGGGCGTGGCCTGATTGACGCCGTCCTCGGCTGGGCACATGCACAGTGCTGCGCGCTCGGGCGCGCGGGCCTGCGGATGGATACTTGGGCAAGCAACACCGCATTGATCAGCTACTACGAGCGGCTGGGTTTCCGGCGCGTCGGCACAAGGCGCATCGGATCGGACCCACGCCTTCCGCCGCACTACCACGGCGTCGAGTTTGCACTGCTCGAGCAGCCGGCCGACGTGATGACGTCATAACGTCAACAGGGCTCGCTATTGAATGGGCATGAGCAAGCTCGCACTCGGCCAGCCGATTGATCAGATTCTCACTCGTCGGCCATGCCCCTTCTCGGAGTTGCTGCTATGCGCTCATGGTGCACCGCCGCTGTTGCCGGACTATTGGGATGTGCGCTTGCCGCTGGCGCCGGTGCACAAGCGTCAGCCGACGCTCCGTATCCAAAGACCGGAGTCGACTACTCTGGCATCGATCAGTTCTACAAGATCGCCGACATACTGGCGAAGGACGACAAACCGTCGAACACGCAGTGGAGCGCGCTGCTCAACACGCCGGGTTACCGGCTGGTCGAGATCGACAACGAGGGCATTCGCGACCGCATCGAGCTCGCGCTCAAGCCGTCGCTCAAGTCCAAACGCGATGCCATCCTCGCACGCGACGGCGATCAGGCGCGCGTGCTGCGCCACCTCATCCGCGCCGTTGCCGAGCGCCAGCAGGTGCTCGCCGCGCGCGACCAGTTGGCGCGCACGATGCGCGATTCGATCGCGACCGCCTTGCCGCGCACGGCGCGCTACCTGCCCAAGGGAACGATCGAACGGTTCCCGACGCCGTTCATCGGGTTCGCCGTCTTCTCTGATGACGGCTACGCCGAGGAACCGGGGATCCTGCTCGATCCGCTCTACATCCACGACCACGGCGCCGTCGAGATCCTGTCGCACGAGATGCACCACTCATATACGGCGCTGATCGATCGCGTCAAGAAGGAGTCGGATTTTACCACTCGCCCGCCGGACGTCGGGCTCTTCTTCGCCGTGATGCATCTCCGCAACGAGGGCATCGCCGATCAGGTCGATAAAACGTATCCCCTGCCGCCCGATCCCACGATGGAGTGGTATCCGACCGGGTACAACAGTGCGTATGCGAAGACACCCGCGGTGCTGCACACGCTCGACTCGCTGCTCACCGTGGCCGTAAACCAGCCATCGGCGCTTGGCGCAGCCGGCACGCGCGCGAATCAGATCCTCTGGTCGAACGGTCACCCAAACGGGGCGTACATGGCTCGCGAGATCGTTCAGACTTTTGGCATCGACTCCCTGATGCCCGGGGTCTACAATCCGGTGGCCTTCTTTCGGACGTACGCCGCCGCAGAGATCAAACTCGGGAACCCTCCACCGTTCTCGGCCCAATCCATGCGTGAGCTCGCCCTGCTGGAGCGGCACTTCATCAATCGCCCGTGACAGCCCGAAACGGAGAGCTCGCGCCTATCGCTTCTTCCCCCCGACACCCGGCACGGCCGCGACTTGTTTCATCCACGCCGCGATCTGACGTTCGTCGAGGTCGTGCACGGATGCGAGCTCCACGCCCCGCGTAGCCTTGCCCATCCCAACCGGCG
>JBOHTH010000456.1:0-18290 GCA_050733535.1 Gemmatimonadaceae bacterium
GATGACGACGTTAGCGAGATCGAGGATTTGCGGCGTGGACCGGTAGTTCTCCTCGAGGCGAACGACGTGGGCGTTCGGGAAGTCCTTGTTGAAGTCGAGGATGTTGCGGATGTCGGCGCCGCGCCAGCCATAGATCGACTGGTCGTCGTCGCCGACGACCACCACGTTGCCGTGCCGCGCGCCGAGGAGCCGGACGAACTCGTACTGCGCGCGGTTCGTATCCTGGTATTCGTCGACGAGGATCACGCGAAACTTCTTCTCGTAGCGCTGGCGCACCTCGTCATGAGCGGTCAGCAGCTCGACCGGAAGGCCGAGGAGGTCGTCGAAACTCACCGCGTTCGCGGCACGGAACGCACCGGCGAGGTCGGCGTAGACCGGCGCGACGGCCTTCGCGAGCGGCATCTGCGCGAGCCGCGCGTACTCCGCCGGTGAGACCAGCGCGTTACGCGCGTCGGAGATCGCCGCCGAAATCGCCCTCGGCGTCCAGATCTTCGGCGAGACGCGATGCTTGTCCATCAGGCGTTTGATCACCGAGAGGGTGTCGTCCTCATCGTAGATCGTGAACGCCGGCGTGCGGCCGACCAACGCGGCATTTGCGCGCAGCATGCGCGCGCCGATCGCGTGGAACGTGCCGACCCACATTCCCGCAGGTGCGCTGCCGAGGAGGCGCCCGATGCGGTCGCGCATCTCGCCGGCCGCCTTGTTGGTGAAGGTCACCGCGAGGATCTGGTCGGCGCGCACGACGCCATCGCCGATCAGCCGCGCGATGCGCGCCGTGAGCACCCGAGTCTTCCCGGAGCCAGCTCCCGCGAGCACGAGCAGCGGGCCGGTTCCGTGCTCGACCGCTTCGCGCTGGGCTTCGTTCAGAGAGGGTCCGGCGGACGCGATCATCCTCGAAACTTAGCACTCGGACAGGGCGATGCGGGATTGCCAGCAGATGCAAAATGCAAATGAGGAATGCGGGCCCGCGTCCCCCTCGTATTCCTCTTCTGCATGTTGCATCAGCTGGCAATTCCGCATCGCCGGCCACGGAGGTGCGCGGAGCGGGTAGATTGTGTGATGGCGAAT
This sequence comes from Gemmatimonadaceae bacterium, assembly GCA_050733535.1. GTDB lineage: Bacteria > Gemmatimonadota > Gemmatimonadetes > Gemmatimonadales > Gemmatimonadaceae > Fen-1231. Next base: position 1,069 of record JBOHTH010000456.1, read on the forward strand.
ATTCGGATCATTGGCGTTCCGATGGACCTCGGCGCGAGCCGCCGCGGCGTCGACATGGGGCCGTTCGCCGTTCGCTACACGGACCTGCGTGAGCGCATCGAGCAGCTTGGCCACACGGTCGACGATGCCGGGAATGTCCCGGTTCCATTCCGCGAGGACGCCGAACGCGGAGCGCAGCGCGGCGCGCGATTTCTCGGCGCCATCACTGAAGTCTGCCGGCGCGTGGCCGACGATACCGCCGCGGCCATCGCCGCGGGGTTCTTCCCGCTCCTGCTCGGCGGCGACCATTCACTCGCCGGCGGCTCAATTGCGGGAGCGGCGCGCCATTTCGCCTCGCGTGGCGCGCGCATCGGTGCCATCTGGATCGACGCGCACGGCGACCTCAACACGCCCGGGTCGTCACGATCGGGAAACGTGCACGGCATGCCGCTCGCACACCTGCTCGGCCACGGCGACCCCGCGTTCAGCCACGTCGCGGGCGACGAACCCGCACTGCTCGCGGAACACACGGCGCTGGTCGGGACCCGCGACCTCGACGATGCCGAACGCGACCACGCCTCGCAATGGAAGCTCCGCGTGCTCACGATGCGCGCGATCGATGAGCGCGGCGTTCGGGCGGTGATGCAGGAGGCGATCGCGGCGGCGGCGACGGACACGGCGGGGATCTGGGCGTCGCTCGACATCGACTGCCTCAGCCCTGAAAATGCCCCAGGCGTCGGGACCGCCGTTCCGGGCGGCATGACAATTCGCGAAGCGCACCTCGCGATGGAGATGCTCGCGGACACCGGGCGGCTGATCGGGATGGACTTCGTCGAGGTGAACCCCGTGCTCGACGAACGAAACCGCACCGCAGAGGTCGCCACGGAGCTGATCCTGAGCGCACTCGGCAAGCGGATCCTGTGAGGATTCGATGACCGGTCCCGCCGCGCCACGCTACACACCACCCGACTTCACCATCCGCGCGCTCACAGCCGCACCCGCGGCGCGAACGGCGCGCGCGGAATCCGATGGCGTGCTCCCCGGTGGGTTCTTCGCAACCACCAACCTTCCGACGTACGTCAAGGACGCGGACGGCACTTGGTCACTGCCGCGCGAGCCGCGCATGGATGGATGCATCGTCGGCGACGCCGAGGGCCGCTGGTGGGTGCGCGAGGGACGGCGCGTCATGCGCGGCGACCGCGTCGTGATCGGCCGCGCCGAGGACGGGAGCGAGGGCGTGCTCGTGCACGCGCACGGATTCGCGGTGCCGGCCGGGGCGCATGGCGACTTCCACTTCATGAGCAGCCAGGTTTCGCGCGAGAAGCCGATCGACTACAAACTGATTGCGCGCATGTTGGTCGACGAACGGGCGCGCGGAGGGCGCGTCATCTGGGTGACCGGTCCCGCGCTCGTGCACTCACGCGCGCGCGACAATCTCGTCTGGTTTATCCGGAATGGATTCGTGCAGGCGCTGCTCGCGGGCAACGCCGTCGGCGCTCACGACATCGAGGCGGCCGTGGTGGGCACCACGCTGGGCATGACCGACACCGGTGAGCCGACTGAAGGCGGGCACGCGGCGCACATGCGCGCGATCAACGCCGTTCGGCGCGCGGGTTCGATCGCGAACGCCGTCCGCGACGGGATCCTTCGCGACGGCATCATGCACGCGTGCGTCGTCGAGGCCGTTCCATTCCTGCTCTGCGGCTCGATCCGCGACGACGGGCCGCTCCCCGACGTCATCACCGACGCGGTCGCGGCCCAGGACGCGATGCGCGCCTACACGAAGACCGCGACGATGGCCGTGATGATCGCCACCGCGCTGCATTCGATCGCCGTCGGCAACATGCTTCCTGCGTATTATGACGATCCGGCGCGCGGGATCGTCGAGCTTCCCACGATCTGCGTGGACGCGAGCGAGTTCCTCGTGAGCAAGCTGAAGGACCGCGGGACGCACCAGGCGATTGGCGTGGTGACGAATGCGCAAGACTTCATGAGCATACTGCGAGTGATGGTCGAGCAGGAGGTTGCGAGCTGACAGCACGTAGTGGACAGCGCGGACCGGCGCGGGGCGCGGAACAGGAACTTGAATGTGAAATACTCAGCATCCCCAGCTCCTCCTCCGCACTCCGCACCGGGTCGAGTTCCTCATCCCGAGCTCCTCTTCCGCACTCCGCGCTGGGTCGAACTCCCTACTCGATCTTGTCCGCCCCGAAATACGGCCGCAGCACCTCCGGTACCGTCACCGTCCCGTCCGCCGCCTGGTAGTGCTCGAGAATCGCCGCCACGGTCCGCGGAAATCCCATCGCCGACCCGTTGAGCGTGTGCGCAAATCTCGGCTTCTCGCCGGCGCCTGGCCGGTAGCGAATGTTCGCACGGCGTGCCTGAAAGTCACCGTAGTTCGAGCACGACGACACCTCGAGCCACGCGCCGACGCCCGGTGCGAAGACTTCGAGATCGTATGTCTTGGCGTTGGAGAACCCGGTGTCGCCGGCGGCGAGCAACAGGCGGCGGTGCGGCAGGCCCAGGCGCTGGAGCACCGTCTCGGCATGCGAGGTCAGCAGCTCATGCTGGGCGGGTGAGTCCTCGGGCGCGGTGATCCGCACGAGCTCGACTTTGTCGAACTCGTGGACGCGGAGCAGGCCGCGTGTGTCCTTCCCCGCCGCGCCCGCCTCGCGCCGAAAACACGCGCTGAACGCCGTGAGCGCGAGCGGCAGGCGGGCGCCGTCGAGCATCTCGTCGCGATACAGGTTCGTCAGCGGAACCTCCGCCGTGGGAATCGCGAAAAACGGGTCGTCGCGCAGCGCGTACATGTCCTCTTCGAACTTCGGCAGCTGCCCCGTGCCGGTCATCGAATCGCGGTTCACGAAAAGCGGCACCTGCACCTCTTCGTATCCGAACTCACGCGTGTGGAGATCGACGCAGAAGTTCATCAGGGCGCGCTGCAGCCGCGCACCTTGCCCGCGGTACACGATGAATCCCGAGCCAGAAATCTTCGCGCCGCGGGCGAGATCGAGCAGGCCGAGTCGCTCGGCCACTTCCCAGTGCGGCGTGACGCTCCCGGCGGCCCGCGGCTCGCCCCACGTCGCGACGACGACGTTCGCCGACGCATCGCCCTCGGGAACTTCGGGGAGCGTAAGATTCGGAAGTTCGTAGAGAATCGCATCGAACTCGCCCTGCGACTGCGCGAGATCGGCTTCGAGCCGCGCGATCTCCGCGCCAAGCTCCCGCGCGCTGGCGACGAGGTCGTCCGCGCCTTCACCAGCCTTCTTCCTGCGCGCGACCTCCTGGCTCGCCGCGTTGCGCGCCGCTTTGCGCTCCTCGACCGCCTGGATCGTGCGGCGGCGCGTGCGATCGAGTTCCTCGGCGCGATCGATGAGCGGACCGTGCTTGTCGAGTGACCCGCGCCGGCGAACGCCCTCGCGCAGCGTGCCAGCCTGCTCGCGGACCATCCGGCCGTCAATCATGCTCAGAACGCCGGGAAGCCCGGAACCAGTTGCCGGTAGCCGCAGTCGCCGCCGATCATGGTGCGTCCGTATATCCCGTGGCCGGCGACGTCGACGGAATCGATGACGAGCTTCGCGTAGAGGTACGGCGCTCCAGGATTGCTCGAGATGCAGAGCGGCTCCTGCGCCTGCACTGCCACGGCTTGCCCCCGAACGACGACCGTGGCCGAGTCGACCGTATAGCCGGAGAGCGGCGCGGAGGTAATGTCGTCGTAGGATCCGATGCCCGTGATGATGCCGACGAGGCGATTGCCCGCCGGATTCTGCCCGAGGACCTCAGGCGGGAGAAGCTTGACGTTGCCGGCGCTGTCGATGTCGAAGGCGACATCGAAGTTGAATGTCCCGTCGACGCGCGTCACGGCGCGCGCAGGGAACGCGAGCGCGGTGGAGCCATCCAGCACGGGGTCGCTCAGTGCGTGAACAAAGAAGGCCTGCGTCGCATTCTCCGATTGGCCGGGAATGTTGCTGGGCCCGTCACATGCGCCCACCAGCGCTACGAGCGCGAAGAGCGCGCCGGTACGCCACACGCGCGGAATTCGAGCGGAAAAAAATGGAATGTTTGGCGTCATCTTCAGGAGCGTAGTGTATCGGGGCGGAGGGCCAACTTCAAGCGAATCAGGAGCTTGACTTCACTCGGTGAGCGGGTATGCTTCGACAACCTTTTGCGGAGCGGCCATGCCAACCATACGCGACCTCGTCGCGGCCATCAGGCAGCGCGAAGGCGTCGAGGCCGCGGTCGTCCTCGGCCGCGACGGCCTGCTGATCGACAGCCAGGCCATTGCCAGTTTCGACTCCGAACATGTGGCCGCGCACGTCCCGTCCATCATTCAGTTCGCCGATGAGTTTGGCGGCGCCGCCACGCGAGGTGCGTTGCAGACCGCCGTCATGGAGCACGAACACGGCCTCGCCGTGATCTCCTGCCTCTCGCCCGACGCCGTGCTGCTCGTCCTCGTGCAGCCCACGGCAAACCTCGGACAGCTGCTCTATGAGCTGCGCCGCAATCGCGCGAACATCGCCGCCCTGGTCTGACGGCACCTCTTCCACCGGATCCGCCGACGCACATGCGGCACGTGCTGGTGGCCGATGATGAACCGCATATCGGCCGGATCATCCAAACGAAACTCGAGCTCGGTCCATTCCGGGCCACGCTCGTCTACGACGGCGCCGAAGCGCTGCGGGCCCTCGAACAATACCCCGATGTGGCGCTGGTGCTCCTCGACCTCATGATGCCGAACGGTTCCGGCCTCGACGTACTCGCGGCCATGCGAGCCGATGCGCGCTGGAAGGACCTGCCCTGCATCATCATGACTGCAGCGGGACACGATCAGCGCTACGACGAAGCGATGCGCCTCGGTGCGACCGCATTCATCACGAAACCGTTCAGTCCCAAGCGCCTTTACGCCCGCGTCGTCGAGCTCACGGGGGGAGACACATGAGCGCCCACGAGGAGCGCTGGATCGTCGTGCTGGCTGGCGGCGTGGGTTCACGGTTCTGGCCGGTGAGCACGCCGGAGCGGCCGAAACAGCTGCTCCCGCTCGTGACGGCAGATCCAATGCTCCGCGACACCGTCGACCGTGTGGCCAAGCTCGCGCCGCCCGAACGCATCCTGATCCTCACGAATGCATCGCTCGCGGAGGCCGTGCGGAACGTCATACCTGAGCTGCCTGCCGAGAACGTCATCGCCGAGCCGCGTCCGGCCGGCACGACCGCCGCGCTCGCTTGGGCAGCGCACGAGATCGCGCGGCGCAGCGGGCCGGATGCCTTGATGATCTCCGTGCACGCGGACGCCGCGATCGGCAGCGTTGTGCTCTTCCTCGGCGCCCTCACACAGGCCGGATCAGCCGCGCGCGCTGAGAACAGCCTCGTCACGGTCGGGATCGTTCCGCGCTTCCCCGACACGGGCCTCGGATACATCGAGCCGGGCGCGGTGGTGAATGGATCGCTTCGGCGCGTGGCACGGTTCGTCGAGAAGCCAGACCGCCCGCGCGCCGAAGCGATGGTCGCAGCGGGTTGTCTCTGGAACTCGGGCATTTTTGCCTGGCGGGTGGGAGTCTTGCTGGAGGAATTGCATGCCCACTGCCCCGAAGTATCGGTGCCGCTGGATGCCAATCCTGACGACCTGAAGGCATTTTTTGCCGCGGTCAAGACGCCGATTGCGATCGACGTGGGCGTACTCGAGCGGAGCAGTCGCGTGATGGTGGTGCCGGGAGATTTCGGCTGGAGCGACGTCGGCACGTGGGCCGCATTGCGCGCCGTCCGCACCGCCGACGCGCACGGCAACGTCCCCTCGGGCTCCACGTTCCTTCGCGATTCGCACGGCAACGTGGTGCACGCCGAGGGACGGACGGTCGTGCTGTACGGCGTCGATGATCTCGTGGTCGTGACAACCGACGGAGTGACGCTTGTGACCACGGTCGAGCGCGCCGCGGACCTCAAGACGCTGCTGGACGCGCTCCCACCGGAGGTACGGAACCAGTGACGCCGGGCCTCGTCATGTACGATGACGCGCGCGCGCGCCGCTTCGAACCGTTCGCGCTCACGCGTCCCGCCGGCGAACTGCGCGCCGGCGCCGAGCTCATCCGTCGCCGGTGGGAGCGTGCGGCGGCGGCGCGCGCGACGGGCTTCGCCGGCGCACCTCACTTGGCGGCGTTTCAGGAACTTGACGCACCGCCAGCCGCGGCAGGAACGCTCGCGGCCGGGACGATCGTCGCAAATGCGCGGGTCGCGATTGCGCTCGATGCCGCGCTCGGCGACGCCGCCGCGTGGTCGTGCGACGGACGGATTGCCGCGGTGCGCCTCTCCACGGCGACCGACGTGTCGCGGCTCGCGGACGGAACGTTCGACCTCGCGTCGGTCGCGCGCGGAGACGCCACCGAGGTGCGTGGATGGTGGATCGACGAAGTGTGGGATTTTTCCAGGACGCTGGCCGAGATGCTCGCCGCCGACATCGCGGTGCTGGCGGGCGGCTCCGGCGACCCGCCCGCACACGCGACCGTGCTGGGCGCGGAAGGCGCGTTCGTCGAACGCGGCGCGTACGTCGAGCCGCACGTGCTCATGGACACGACCGAGGGTGCCGTGCTCGTCCGCAGCGGCGCGCGAATCGCGGCATTCACGCGGCTGGTCGGCCCGTGCATGATCGGCGAGGAGGCGCAGGTCTTCGGGGGCAAGGTGAAGGGCTGCTCGATCGGCGAGCACTCGCGCGTGCACGGCGAACTGAGCGGCACGATCTTCACGGGCCACTCGAACAAGGCCCATGACGGGTTTGTAGGCAACTCCGTGCTCGGCCGCTGGGTGAACCTCGGCGCGGGCACGATCACGAGCAATCTCAAGAACAGCTACGGCGAGGTGTCGCTCTGGACGCCGGCTGGTGTGCGGCCGACGGGCGAGACGTTCCTCGGGTCGTTCATCGGCGATCACGCCAAACTGGGAATCGGTTCGAGGCTCACGACCGGGTGCGTGGTCGGCGCAGGAGCGAATGTGTTCGGCACCGTGATGCCGCCGAAATTCGTTCCGCCGTTCGCGTGGGGCGACACACCGCCGTTTGCCGACTTCGAGCTCGAGAAGTTCATCGAGGTCGCCGCGAGAGTGATGGCACGCCGCGGCGTGACGCTCGGTCAAGGAGCGCGGCGCATGCTCGGCGCCGCGTGGGCGAAGCGCGGCGAGTTCCGGGCGTGACGGCGCGGTGAGGGTCTGGACGCTCGGCAGCGGAAGCAAGGGCAACTCGATCCTGCTCGAGAGCGACGGCACGCGGGTGCTGATCGACGCCGGCTATTCACCACGGGCGCTCGCGGAGCGTCTCGCGGCGGTGCACGTCGCCCCCGAATCCATCAGCGCGGTGATCGTGACCCACGAGCATATCGATCACATGCGTGGAGTGCGCGCCGCGCAACGACGCTGGAAGTGGGAGGTGTTTGGGTCCGCCGGTACCATCGGCGCGGTCGCAAACCTCGACACGCGCCGCGTGACGCCCGTGCGGTCGTCCGCGCCGTTTGTGATCGGCGCACTGCAGTTCGAGCTCGTGCGCGTGCCGCACGATGCGGCGGCGCCGACGGCCGTAGTCGCGACGGCGACGCGGTCCGGGTTTCGCACCGGAATCGCGCACGACCTTGGCGCGGTACCCGAGAAACTTCGCGGCGCGTTCGCCGGGCTCGACCTGCTGTTGCTGGAGTCGAACCACGACCCGGAGATGCTGCGGAGCGGCCCCTATCCGCCGTTCCTTCAGGCCCGGATCACAGGCGGATCGGGGCACCTGAGCAACCGCCAATCGGCGGCGCTCACGCGAGACCTCGCGTCGCCCGCGCTCCGACAGCTGGTGCTCCTGCACCTGAGCGAAGTGAACAACACACCGGCTCACGCGATCGAGGCGGCTCAGGGCGCGCTCCGTGCCGCCCGGGTGCGCTGTCCGCTCAGCGCAGCGCCGCAGGACCGCGCGGCGGGTCCGTTCGGTGACGCCGCCGGCGGCGTGCGCCAGCTCGCGCTCGCGCTGTAACGGGTGCCCGCGTAAACAAAAGCGCCTCCCGGCGCGGGCCGGGAGGCGCTTGTCCAACAAAGAGCCGAGGTTACGGCTTCTTGGCGGTCGTATCCTTCTTCATCGTGCCGCCCTTCTTCATCATCCCACCTTTCTTCATCGGGCCGGCCTTCTTGGCACCCGTGTCGGCCTTCGTCTTGGACGACTTCATGCTGCCTTTCTTCATCATCCCCGACTTCGCCTTCTTGGTGGAATCAGCCTTCGTGCCCTGAGCCATGGCAGCGCCAGCAACAGCGAGAGACAGGAGCGCAGCAACAGCGAACGTGGTCTTGCGGGACATGCATCCTCCGACGAGGTGAGAACGGTTTTTGCGGGGGGCTTGCGTGCTGTTTGGCTGCCGGCTTCGGCTGGTTAACCAGTTCCAGCGTGACGATCCAACTTGCGTTATCTGGGGCTGAGGCGCAATGGGGGACCGACCCTGCCCCCGATGCCTAACTCGAGACATCAGTCCGCCGTTCAACGCGCTTTGGGGTTCGGGGAGATGGGTAAGTGCAAATGCGTAGTGCGCTGGGGGTTTTGTGCTCGGGGTCTTGAGTAACCCCCGAGGGGCGGGGCAAAAAAACGGGGTGCGGAATCCCTCCCGCACCCCGCATCCATCATTCCGGACTGCGGATTCCTCCTCCGCCTTCCGCCTCGCCCCTAGTACATCCCGCCCATGCCGCCGCCGCCCGGCGCTGCCGGCATCGGCTTGTCTTCCTTCTTCTCGACGATCAATGCTTCGGTCGTGAGCAGAAGCGCGGCGATCGACGCGGCGTTCTGGAGCGCCGTGCGAGTCACTTTGGTCGGGTCGATGACGCCTGCAACCACGAGATCCTCGTATGTGTCCGTCAGCGCGTTATAGCCGAAGTTCTTGTCCTTCGACGCGCGAACCTTCTCGACGACGATCGACCCTTCACCGCCCGCGTTGTACACGATCATGCGGATCGGCTCTTCGATCGCGCGCTTGATGATGTCGACGCCGATCTGCTCGTCTTCATCGAGCTTCAGGCCCTTCAGCGCGATCTGCGCGCGCACGAGCGCAACGCCGCCGCCCGGGACGATGCCCTCTTCCACCGCCGCGCGCGTCGCGTGCAGCGCGTCTTCCACGCGGGCCTTCTTCTCCTTCATTTCGCTCTCGGTCGAGGCGCCGACGTTGATGACGGCCACGCCGCCCGCCAGCTTCGCCTTGCGCTCCTGGAGCTTCTCCTTGTCGTAGTCGCTTGTGCTCTTCTCGATCGCGACTTCGATCTCCTTGATGCGCCCCTTGATCTTGCCCTCGTCGCCGGCGCCGTCGATCACCGTCGTGTTGTCCTTGTCGATCACGATGCGCTTGGCGCGGCCGAGCTTGTCGATTGTTGCATTCTCGAGCTTGAAGCCCATTTCTTCAGAGATCACTTCGCCGTTCGTCAGCGTCGCGATGTCTTCGAGCATCGCCTTGCGGCGGTCGCCGAAGCCCGGAGCCTTCACGGCCGCAATCTTCAGCGTGCCGCGGAGCTTGTTCACGACGAGCGTCGCGAGCGCCTCACCCTCGACGTCCTCGGAGATGATGAGCAGCGGCTTGCCGGCCTGCGCCACCTTCTCCAGCACGGGAAGGAGATCCTTCATCGACGAAATTTTCTTGTCGTGAATGAGGATGTAGGCGTCTTCGAGCACGGCCTCCATCTTCTCAGGATCCGTGATGAAATAGGGCGAGAGGTAGCCGCGGTCGAACTGCATGCCCTCGACCGTCTCGAGCGTCGTCTCCAGGCCACGTGCCTCTTCGACCGTGATCACGCCGTCCTTGCCGACCTTCTCCATCGCCTCGGCGATCAGGTCGCCGATTTCCTTGTCGTTGTTCGCCGAGATCGTGCCGACCTGGGCGATTTCCTTCTTGCCGCTCGTCGGGACCGAGATCTTCTTGAGCTCATCGACGATTGCCGCTACCGCGCGATCGACGCCGCGCTTGATGGCCATCGGGTTCGCGCCGGCCGTCACGTTCTTGAGGCCCTCGCGGAAGATCGCCTGCGCGAGCACGGTCGCCGTCGTGGTGCCGTCGCCGGCCACGTCGGACGTCTTGGTCGCGACTTCCTTCACCATCTGCGCGCCCATGTTCTCGACCGGATCGGCGAGCTCGATTTCCTTCGCGACGGTCACGCCGTCCTTGGTGATCGTCGGCGCGCCGAACTTCTTGTCGATGACGACGTTCCGGCCACGCGGTCCGAGGGTGACCTTCACCGCCTCGGCGAGCTGATCGACGCCGCGCTTGAGAGCCGCGCGCGCGTCAACGTTGAAATGAAGTTCCTTGGCTGCCATTGCTAGTTATTCCTTCGGAAAAGGGGGTGATGTTGAGGTTCAGCTGATGACGGCGAGGATGTCCGATTCACGAAGAATCAGCACCGGCTCGTTGTCGATCGTGACTTCGGTGCCGCTGTATTTCCCGTAGAGAATCTTGTCGCCGACTTTGACTTCCATCGGGACGCGCTTCCCTTCGTCAAAGCGGCCCGGTCCGACGGCAACGACTTCGCCCTGCTGTGGCTTTTCCTTTGCGGTATCGGGGATGTACAGGCCACCGCGCATCTGCTCGGTTTCCTCCAACGGCCTGACGACGACGCGGTCGGCCAATGGCGCGACCTTCGACGAGGTAGCGGCTTTCGCTGCCATGATGAACGTTCCTCTTGCTATGGGTTCGAAATGCGTGTGAGACGGTTGGATTCACACGTTGGCACTCACCGGTGGTGAGTGCTAACAACGCCGAAAGCTATCCGGCGGGAGGGGGCTGGTCAACGACAGAGCTTTGACACTCCCTAGCGGTGACCCTAATGAGTTTGACCTTTGAGCTCAGAGCCACCCACCATGCCAGCGCGAACCGCATTTCCTGCAAGACCTTACGCGCCCTCTGTCAACAAATCGTACGCCATTGCAGTCCCGACCAGAGTAAGGTCTGGATCCACCTTGTCGAACTCCTTGCAGATCGACTTGAAGGTGCTCGCCAGGCCACCCGTGGCGACGACCAGTGGCTTTGCCTTTCGCGGCCAGTCCGCCTTGATCCGCCGCACCAGGCCGTCGATCGACTCTGCGGCACCGAGCACCACGCCCGACCGGATGCACTCCTCCGTGCGACGACCGATCACTCGCTTCGGTGCGACAATTTCGGTGGCCGGCAGCTTGGATGTCTTTCGGAACAACGACTCCGCGGACATCAGCACGCCCGGGGCGATCACGCCGCCGAAAAACACACCGTCCGCGCTGATGCAGTCGTAGGTCGTCGCGGTACCCAAGTCGACGACGACGCAATCGCGCTTGTAGATCCGGCTCGCGGCCAAAGTGTTGATGATCCGGTCGGCGCCGACGGTGAGCGGCTCGTCCACGTCCAGCGTGATCGGCAGGCGGGAGCGCCCGTCCACGATCACTGCGGGCTTCCCGGTCAGGCGCTCGCATGCCTCGGCCAGCGGTGCCGTCACCGGCGGCACGACGGAACCGATCGCACTGCCCTTCACCGCGCTGCGCTTGATGCCGGCCGAGTCGAGCAGCGCGAGGAGGAGGAGGAATACCTCATCGGGCGTGCGGCTTCCGTCCGTCGTCACGCGCCAGCGCTCCTTGACGCGGAGTCCGGAGCACAGCCCGATGGTCGTCTCGGAATTCCCGACGTCAAACACGAGTATCATCGTCCCTCCGTTCAGGTGGCGAACTCGAGCGAGCCCGCCCGATAATACGCGACCCCGCGCTCGCCGGCGATGATCAACGCCCCATCGTTCGTGATCCCCGAGGCAACGCCCTCCGCCGGCTTCAGGCATCGGCGATCGCGGGCGAAGTCCCGCCTGGCGTACTCGGCAAGCTCTGCTGGCGTGAGCGGGCCGCGCGCCATCGCGGCGGCGCGAAGCGCCGGCACGAGCGCCAGCACGACCACGCTGCGGCGCGTCCCCGGCAGAAGCCCCGTCGCTGTGTCGACGCCGGGAGGCGACACGATGTTCACGCCGATGCCGATCGTCACCCAGTCTGCCTTCTGGTCGCGCCAGCGCGCCTCGACCAGCACGCCCGCCAGCTTTCGCGAGCCCACGTAGAGATCATTGGGCCACTTGATCCGCACGGGCGCACCCGCGAACAACTCGAGCACGGGCGCCGCGTGCAATCCCAGACGGAGCGACAGGACGTCCAGCCCCGACGCCGTGCCGGGACGTTCGAGCAGCGTCATCCACAACCCTTGATTCTGGCCGGATGCCCACCGCTTTCCTCCGCGGCCACGTCCCGCTGTCTGCTCATCGGCAATGACCAGCGTCCCGCCGGGCGCTCCCTCCGCTCCCATGTGGTGGGCTTCGTCCATCGTCGAACTCACGCGCGGAAAAAGCGCAACGCGCGGAACGGAGAGCGCGGCCGCCAGCGCGTCCGCGTCCATCCCGTCGATCGTGTGGTTCGTCACGACGTTGACGCTAGTGCGCGCGGTAGGCGACGAGCGCGAGCACCGCGGCCCCGAGCACGATGCGGTACACGGCGAACACGCCGAGGCCGCGGTGCTTCACGTATCGGAGCAGCACGGAGATTGCGAACAGGCTGCTGACCGCGGCGGTCAGCACCGCAACGGAGAGCGAGAGCGTGACGCCGCTCTCCGCCAGCGCCTTCGGCACCTTGAGCACGGCGGCGGCAGCAATGATCGGCATGGACATCATGAAGCTGAAGGTCGCCGCGCTCTCGCGGTCGAAGCCAAGCGCGCGGGCGGCCGTGATCGTCGCGCCGGAGCGCGAGACGCCGGGGATCAGCGCGAACGCCTGCGCGCACCCCGTGAGGAATGCGTCGAGGCGGGTGAAGGCACCGAGTGTCCTGCTGCGCGAGGCGCGGGCGTCGACGATCCAGAGCAGCGCACCCATCACGATCAGCGCGGCGGCCGTGAGGGCCGGCGCGCGGAAGGCGGTCTCGGCCTTCTTCTCGAGGAGCAGACCGGCAATCCCGCCGGGGATCGTCGCGATGATGAGCAGCACGGCGCGCCGCTGCTCGACCGTCTCGACGCGGCGCGTCGCGACGATCGCCAGCACGGCCCGCAGGAGCGCGATCCACTCGGCGCGGAAATACCAGAGGAGCGCCACAAGCGACCCCACATGGAGCGCGACGTCGAACGCGAGCCCGGGCTCCGGCCAGCCGAACGCCCACGGAGCCAGCGCGAGGTGCGCGGAGCTGGAGATCGGAAGGAACTCCGCGAGCCCCTGGAGCGCGCCGAGAACGAACGACTGGAACACAGAGAGTGCTTGCATTGGCGACTAGCCCTGCGACCGGAGGTACAGTTGCTCGTAGCGCGCGACGATCTGGTCGCTCGAGAATCGCGCGCGCGCGTCGGACGCGGCTGCGGTGCTCATCTCGGCCCAGCGCGCGTCGTCGCGCAGCAGCGCCACTGCGTGCTCCGCGAGTCCATCCACGTCGCCGACAGGACGCAGCACGCCGGTGATTCCGTCCTTGATCACCTCGCGAATACCGCCGACATCGTAGCCGAACGCCGGGACGCCGCACGCGAGCGCCTCGAGCGCGCTCAGCCCGAAGGATTCGCGATCGGTCGGCAGGAGAAACAGGTCGGCGCTCGCAAGCAGCGGTGCGACGACGTCAATGCGGCCGAGAAAGTGCACGTCCCGATCCACGCCAAGCCGGCGCGCCTCCTCCTCGGCGATGCCGCGGTCCGGGCCATCTCCCACCATCACGAGCACGCTCGGGATTTCCCTGCGGACCTGCGCGAAGATGCGCACGACGTCCAGCACGCGCTTCACCGGCCGGAAGTTCGAGGTGTGCATCAGGATTTTCTTGCCGGCGCCGACCTGGCGCCGCAGCGCCGCGTCGTGGTTGGCGCGGTCGTAGACGGCGGGGTCAACAAAATTCGGGATCACGTCCACTTCGCATCCCGCGCAGCCGAACGCGCTGACCGTCTCGGCCTTGAGGAACTCGGACACGGCGGTCACGCGGTCGGATTGTTCAATGGAGAACTTCGTGATCGCGTGGAACGAATGATCCTGGCCGACGATGGTGATGTCCGTGCCATGCAGCGTGGTGATCACCGTGATGTCGCGCCCTTCCTTGCGCAGCATCTCCTTCGCGATCCACGCACTGGTCGCGTGCGGAATTGCATAGTGCACGTGCAGGAGGTCGAGCTTCTCCTTGATGACCACCTCATGCATGCGCACGGCGAGGGCCAGGTCGTATGGCGGGTACTGGAAGAGCGGGTAGTGGCCAACGTCCACCTCATGGAAGTAGACGCGTGGCAGGAACACCGGGAGGCGAAACGGCAGCTGGTACGTAATGAAGTGCACCTCGTGCCCGCGTTCCGCGAGCGCGATCCCGAGTTCGGTCGCCACTGCACCGGAGCCACCGTACGTCGGGTAACAGGTGATGCCGATCTTCACTCGGGTTCTCCTCCGCGCCACCACCGGTCGACGATCGCGTCGCACGCTGGGTCGTGTGGATCGATTCGCAGCACCCGCTGACCCTCAAGCTGGTGACGGAACCATGTGCGCTGTCGCTTGGCGTATTGCCGGGTCGCGATAAGTATAGCGTCACGCGCCGCGGCGGCGCCGAGCTCGCCGCGCAGCTGTTTCCGGATCGATGCATAGCCGCACGCCTGCCAGGCGGGCGCGTCGCTGGCCACGGTGAGGTCGAGCGCGCGGACTTCATCGGTCCAGCCGGCGGCGAGCATCGCGTCGAGACGGTGCGCGATCTGTCCGTGGAGGCGGGGCCCGGGATCCACGACGAGCCACCGCGCGCGCGGCACGGGTGCGCCGGGTGCGTCGCGATGAAAATCGCTCAGGCGCCGCCCGGTGAGCAGCGCAACCTCAGCCGCGCGCAGCAGCTGCGCGCGGCCGAGCTGCGCGCGAGCCGGGTCCAGCGTCACTACCCAGCGGCGCAGTTCGGCGGTGCCGATATGCGCCAGCTCTGCGGCGAGCGCGTCGCGCCGCGCCGCGTCGAGCGCAGGTGACGAATCGAGCGGCGCGGTCAGCGCACCCAGGTAAAAGCCGGTGCCACCTACAACGAGAGTTCGCGCCGCACCGGACTCGGCGATCCACGCGGCGGCGTCGGACGCGAAGCGCGCAGCGGACCAGCGCTCGGTCGGCGCGGCAACATCGACCCCGCGATGCGGCACACGCGCGCGGTCCTCCGTCGACGGCTTCGCGGTGCCAATGTCGAAGCCCCGGTAGATCTGGCGCGAATCTGCACTGACGATCGTCAGGCCGTGCCGCACGGCCAGCGACATCGCCACGGCCGACTTGCCTGCGGCCGTCGGGCCGCAGACGATCCGCAGTTCAGCGTCGTCCGAAGCGGCGCTCGAGCTCATCCCAGCCCACCTGAACGATCGTGCTGCGCCCGTGCACGTCGTGCGCGGGCAGCGTCGTGCGCGCGAGCGCAGCGTACAGCGCGCGCATCTCCGCCGGCGCGAGCGCATCACCGGCTTTCACCGCCGCCTTGCACGCGACCGTCGCCGCGAGGCGCTCGTGCTTCGCGAGGCCGCTGCCGAAGCGATCGCCGGACAGCGTCGCGAGCGTGTCGCGGAGGCACCGCTCGGCGTCGAACCGCGCGTGCGGCATCGGGACGCCGGCGACCAGCAGCGTGTGGCCTCCAAAGCCTTCGATTTCAAAGCCGAGGCGCGCGAACAGCTCGCGATTCTCCTCGAATGCCTCGGCCTCTGCGGGCGCGAGATGCAGCGTCATCGGAAAGAGCAGGCGCTGCGACGGCGCCTCGCCGCGCTCGAGCACGTGCATGAACTGCTCGTACAGGACGCGTTCGTGCGCCGAGTGCTGGTCAATGAGCACGATCGCGTCGTCGCGCTCGAACAGGAGCCACGTGTTGCGGAGCTGGAGGAGTGGGGGAACTGCGATGTCCGAAGACCGAAGACCGAAGCCCGAATCGCTCTCCGCCTCTGCCCTTTCTGTTTCGGTCTTCGGTCCTCGGTCCTCGGTCTCGAAGAGCGGCATCTCCGCCAACGGCGCCGAACTCAGTGCCCCGACGTCCATCGTGGCGCCGGATTCGAACAGCGGCGCCGCAATGGCGCGCTGCGCAAAGCCGAACGCCGCCGCGCTCTCCTCGGTGCCGAGCGCGCGGCGGACCGCGCGCTCGACGGCGCGCTCCGTGTTCCAACGGTCGCGGAAGCGCACTTCGGCCTTGGCCGGGTGAACGTTCACGTCCACGTCGGCGGCCGGGAGCGTGACGGCGAGGAAAAGCGATGGCCGGATTCCCGCGGGAATCGTGGACCGGTACGCCGCCTCCGCTGCGCGGACGATCCCGGTGTCGCGCACGGCGCGGCCGTTCACGGTGAGCAGGAGCCTCCGGCTCGAAAGGCCGACGTCGGCGGGCCGCTGCACCAGGCCGGTCACTCGCACGGGTCCGCTCACGTCGTCCACGGACACGAGCGCGTCGGCGGCCTCGACGCCCCACAGCGCGGCAACGCGCTCGCGAAGCGACGCGGCCGGCGGAAGGGCGAACGCGTCGCGGCCGTCGTGCGTGACGGCAATGCGCACGTCGGGACGCGCAAGCGCCATCGCCGTGATCACGTCCGATATCGCACGCCATTCGCTGCGCGAGCCTCGGAGAAATTTCTGCCGCGCCGGCGTGTTGTAAAACAGCGCGTCGACCGTCACGGACGTGCCGCGGCGGCGCGCCGCATCGGTCACGCCGGCGAGCGTGCCGCCGGCGACGCGCACACGCGTGCCCGCGCCGTCGCCTGTCGCCGTCTCGATCTCCATGCGAGAGACGGAACCGATCGCGGGCAGCGCCTCGCCGCGGAAGCCGAAGCTCGGGACGCCGACGAGATCGCTGGCCACGCGGATCTTCGACGTGGCGTGGCGTTCAATGGCCAGCGTCGCGTCCTCGCGCTCCATCCCCGACCCGTCGTCGCTCACGCGAATCGTGGCGCGGCCGCCATCCGTCACGGTGACTTCGACGCTCGTCGCACCTGCATCGAACGCGTTCTCCACGAGCTCCTTCACGACCGACGCCGGCCGCTCGACGACTTCGCCGGCGGCGATCTGGTCGGCGACGGCGGGCGGCAGGATCGCGACGACGCGTTCGCTCTTCACCAATGAAATGTCCCGGGCGGACGGACTCCGGTCAATCGCGCCCGTCGCCGAGCGGAGCGAGCCGTTCAGACGCGATCCATCCATCGCGTCCGCCATCGAGCGAGACGCGCGTCCACACGCCCTGACGCTGCGTGACGCGCGCGACTTCGCCAGCCATCGGAACCGCTTCTCCCTCGGCGCCGAGCGCCGGCAGCGCTCGCAGCGGCCCAGGGT
>JBOHTH010000457.1:0-12516 GCA_050733535.1 Gemmatimonadaceae bacterium
GCTCACCGCCGTGTAGATCCCGACGAACGCGCCCGCCCACCATCCCAGCGCGCCCCCAATCGTCGTCGACACGAACCACACCATCCCTTTCATACTCTCCTCCGGCCAAGGCCCAGCTCCACCCGCATCAGAAAGACTCCCCGCCTTGCCCCACGGTTACGCCCCCTTGCTCCACGCACATGGCAGATGACAAACACCCCGCATCTTTCGATACGGGGTGCCGTCGCGTTCATGCTGCAAGAACCTCGTGCAAGTGCCGCAGAATCACGGATCGCAGGTGATGATACCGTCGAGGGTCGTCGCAGCCGCCTGGCTACCAAAGCCCGCGTAGCACTGCTTTGTCGTGGCGTTGTGGCTCGAGGTGCCCTTCCAGCCCTTCGCATCCGCAACCATACCCGTGATCGACACGCCCTGCGAGGTCGTGAAGTTCATCGCGCTCTGGTCGGTCGTATACGTCTGGTTGCCGGAGAAATACGCCTCTTCCGACGTCGCCATGTTACGAAGATCCGACTTCTCCGAGGCCAGATACGCCTTCTCCTTCGTGCTCGCGAACTTCGGAATCGCGATCGCGGCAAGAATGCCGATGATGACCACGACGATCAGAAGCTCGATCAGTGTAAAGCCCTTCTTAGCGCGCTGCATCGCGATGCTCCTGCGTTTGGGTAGGTAATGGTGTGGGCCCGCGCCCGGATCACCGGACGAGGTGGTGTATTGCAAACCTCTTGCCAGAGTTGGCACACGTTGCTTAGTGCAAGGGAAGTAACGATTTAGGCCACACGTTGGTCACACGCGCCAAGACGGCCAAACCGTGGAGTGCGGGACTGATTGCACTTTGCGGTGCGCGGTCAGGATGACCGATCAACATGGATTCTCGTTCCCCCCGGTTCAGTGCTTCGTCACCCGCGGACGGACCGGATGATGGCCGGTCCATTGGTTGATGCCGCCGCCTGAGTCCGTGGCGACCAGCGCGCTGTCGGCCACTTCCGTGAGATAGTTCAGTGCCCGCATTTCGTATCCGTCAGACTTTGCAATCAGCGCGGCGAGCCGCGCGTTTCGGTACTGCGCGAGTTGCAGATAACAAGCGATCAGCCCGATCCGCGCGAGCGGGAGCGACGGCTCGATTTGCAACGCCTCGTTATACAGCTTCACCGCCGCGTCACAGTGATGGAGGTCGCGGTACCGGTGCGCGAGATCCACCCGAACGCCGTAGTAGTCCGGCATGAGCTTGATAGCTATCAGCCACTGGATTTCCGCTTCCTGCGCGTGATGCTCCTCCCATAGCATGCCGCCGTCGACGTAGTGCGCCTTGAAGTCGAGCGGCGCGTCGACGGCAAGCGTCTTGAATACTGTGTCGCTGTCCTTCCATGTGCGTGTGCGGTCGACGCTGCGCGCAACGCCAAGGCCAAGCACGATCGCGAGCAGGCCGGCCGCCGCAAGGCGCAGCGCCCGGGGCCGTGGCCGCAGCCGCTCGACAATCCACGGCACCAGCGTGCCCGCCGCCAGCACGAGCCCGACGCTCGGCACCAGGAACGTGCGTTCCGCGATCAGGATTCCGCTCGGTATCAGGATATTGGCGACCGGTGAATACGCGATCGCCAGCCACGCTATGCCAAAACAAACCACGGGCGAACGGCGCCACGAGGCAAAAAACAGGATCGCCAGGCACCCCAGCAGGATCGCGCCGGGAATCAGTTCCACGTTCCACCCTGCATAGCCCGGCACCATCTGCGGCGAGTAGTCCGCCGACAGGTGATCCGGCCAGACGAACAGCCGGCCAATGCGCGGCACGAGGCCGAGCATGAGCAGCGAACGCTGCCCCATGGAGAGGTTGCGCAACGCGGGGTGCTCCGTGTCGCCTCCGATCTCGCCCGTGACCACGATGCGCACCCAGAGGAACGCGACGGCGAACAGTGTCATCCAGAGAAGCAGAGAGACCAGCTCGCGGGTGCGTTCGCGCCACGGCCGCACATCGCGCACGAGAAACAGTTCGGCGATGACGATCAGCGCCGGAAGGACGATCGCGTTCTCCTTGATCAGCATTCCGGCCACGAACAGCGCGAGGATCCCGGCGGTGGCGCGGGGGCGCAGCGGAACACCACCCTGACGCTCGCGAACGTACATCAGCACGGCGCTCAACAGCACGAGAGCGGTCCACAGCTCCGCTTGTCCCACGCTGTTCGCGACCGCCTCCACATGCACCGGGTGGACGGCAAAGAGCGCCGCCGCGACCCAGGCTCCGCTGCGCGGCAGGCACTGCAGGCCGAGCAGCAGCACGAGCACCGAGTCGACCGCGTACAGCGAGATGTTCACGAGGTGGAACAGGAACGGCGCGCCGCCGCCGAACACCCACTGCGCGGCGTAGAGCAGGATCGTCAGCGGACGGTAGAGCGACGCGCCGCGCGATGTCGGCCAGTACGTGGTGGCGAACAGCTCCCACGGCCTGTTCAGGGAGTGGGCGTTCGCGTTCTGCACGATGATCCAGCGATCGTCGTACGCGAAGCCGTTGTGAATCCCGACGCCGGAGGCGAGGACGGCGAGCGCGGCGATGGAGAGGCCGAGCCACATCCAGCCGCGCGGATCATCCGCCCCGCTGTCGTAGGGCCGCGACGCGACGTTCACGCGAACAGATTGAAGCGGAGGATGTGCGCGATGGCCGCGACGCCATCTCTCCAGCCGATCTTCTTTCCTTCGGCATAGGTGCGGCCGGAGTAGGAGATCGGCACCTCGAAAATGCGCACCTTCGCGCGCGAGAGGCGCGCGGTGATCTCCGGCTCGAACCCGAACCGGTCGGAGGTGAGCTGCAGCGCGCGCGCGATGTCGCCGCGAATCGCCTTATAGCAGGTCTCCATGTCCGTGAGGTTCAGGTTGGTAAGCATGTTGCTGAACGTCGTCAGGCAGAGGTTGCCCACCGAGTGCCAGAAGTAGAGCACGCGGTGCGGGCCGCCGAGAAAGCGCGAGCCGAAGACCGCATCCGCGCGACCGTCGATGATCGGCTCGAGGAGAGTCGGCCAGTCGGCCGGGTCGTATTCGAGGTCGGCATCCTGAACGATCACGACATTCCCCGTGCTCGCGGCGAGTGCGGTGCGGATCGCGGCGCCTTTCCCGCGATTGAGCTCGTGGAGGATCAGCGTGTTGATCCGGCCGGCATCCTTCATTCGCTGGAGCATGTCGCGCGTGCCGTCGGTGGAGCAGTCGTCCACGCAGATGATTTCCTTGCGAACCGGCACGGCGTGCACCTGGTCGAGGATCAGCTCGATCGTCGCGCGCTCGTTGTACACCGGGATCAGCACTGACAGCAGGAGCGCCGACGGATCCATCGGCGTGCGCCCGCGAAGCCGCGGAAGCGCGTCGATCGAGTTCACCGGGGTGAATCGTGCGGGAGAGGTCATGCGTGGTGGCGGAGTCGGGAGATTTTCATCGAGTGGTCGGAACGTACAATAAGATTCCCGGCGACGGGACACCGCTGAACTGGAGGCGCGGCGGATCCGTGTGCGAGAGCCGGCGCGCGGCATCGAGCGCCTCGGGAGTACCGACGAGCAGAAAGCTCGGATGGTAAGCGTCGAGGATCTCGCCGAGCTGCGCAGCGGCCTCGGCGGGAGTTCGCGGCCGCAGGTAATTCGCCGCCATGAGCGGCAGCAGCGGGACGGCCCGGCGGCCGGTGTAGAGGCTCACGAGCCCGTCGAACTCGGTGGCGACGAGTCCGTCCGGGAGACGCGCCGCCGCCTCGGACGCGGCGATGCCCAGCGCGGAGTTGGCCCGGGCGGGATTCTCCCATTCGCGCGACCCGTACATCCCCGCGTTGAACCGGACGAACGAGAGCGCGCACATGACGAGCGAGGCGAGCAGTGCGCCGCGCGCAATCCGCACATTCGCGCGCCGGGTGTCCCACTGCACGATGCCCGCGGCACCGCACGCGAGGCCGGTGAGCAGAATGGGCCACACCGGCCAGAGGAACCGGTCCGGCGTACCCGGCCAGAGCAGCACGACGAGCAAGTACACCGCGGTCGACGCGACACTTACCGGCGAACGGCGCGCGAGTCGCCTCGTACCGACTGCGAGCACGGCGAGCAACGGAACCGCGGCCGCGAACTGCATCGCCCCGGTTGCCCCGAACACGCTCAGCAGGATCGAGAAGCCTTTCAGGTTCGCTGCGGCGACTCGCGCGATGAATCCAGCGCCCTCAGAATGGAGCGCCGCCGCGACCCAGTTGCCGTATGTGCCGTAGTCACCCGCGAGGACGGCCGGAATCTCACCGCCGTGACGCATGGTCCAGAGCTGCCACGGAACCACGAACACGCCGACGCCGGCCATGGCGCACGCGAGCTCGCGCCACCGCCGGCGCGCGAGCAGGACGATCGCGAGGCCGGCGGCGAGCGCGATTCCCACCGTGCGGATCATGGTCACGCCGCCGATCGCGAGCCCCGCGCAAAAGGCCATGACTGCCGCGCGCAAATCATCATCGCGTGGCGCGGACTGCTCGTCCGCTCCCGCAGGCAGACCGGCGCCGCCGACGGCGCGCTCCGCGAGCATCAAGGCGGCCAGGAGTGCCGCCGTGAAGAGCGGCTCAGAAAAGAGCACGCCATCGAGAAACAGTACGGGAACCGACCCCGCGAACGCGAGCGCCACACCCGCGGCGGCCCACGGTCCGAGGCCGCCGCGGTCGCGCGCAAAACGAAAGCTCGCGAAACCGGCGAGCCCAAGCATGAACGCGTTCATGAGCTTGAACAGCGTGACGCTCGCGGGAAAGGCGGGAGCGACCTTCCATAGCGCGGCGAGCACGAGCGGGAACGCCGGCGGAAAGTGCGTTCCCGCCGGCGAGCCCGGAAGCAGCATGAACCGGTACCCCGTTCCGTCCGCGACCGATCGCGCGAGCAGCAGGTATCGTGCGTCGTCATGAAAGGCACCGATCGGAAGCGGATTCATCGCGAACACGCCGAGTCCGATGGCGAGTGCCACCGCAACGAGCGCCGGCCACGCGATACGGCCCCTCACGGTGCGAGCACGACGCGGTACGCGGTGCCGCCGCCAGGGATATCCGCAACGCGCACGAGCTTCGGCGTGCCGTTGGCTCCGTCGACGAGCTGCGCCAAGTCCCGCTCGGCGACACGGGAGAAAATGACGTAGCGGGGGCGACCGGCGACGATGAGCGCGCGAAGCTGCGCAGCGTCGTGCTCGATCGGCGTTCCAGCGAAATACTCCTCGGGCGTGAGGTCGTGCACGGGGACTACCGTGCGGCCCGTGTGCAGGTAGATAAACGGCTCGCCATCCACCGCGATCACATCGTGGGGGCTGGTGTTCGCATTGATCCATGCGGCGACGGGCAGCAGCGCGTCGGCATTGGCACGCGCCGCGGAATCCCACCAGTGCCGCGACGCGCCGCGCACCGTGTAGGCCGCGTGCCCGCCGATCGCCCATATACCAATGGCGCAGGTGAATGCGCCGGCCAGCTGCACACCGCGCGCCGCGCCGCGTTCCGTCGCAATCCGCCAGCATTCGACCGCTCCGCTCGCGAGCAGGATGCCGAGCAGGGGCCAGATCCCCCACATGAAGCGGTCGGGCGCGTACGGCCACGCGAGCACCATCGCGGCGTAGAACAGCACGAAGAGGAGCGCGGTTCCCGCGCGGCGGCGCGCACGAATCGCCGCAACGGCGGAGACCACCAGCACGAGCGTGACGAGCAGCGGGCGGATCGCGCGCGGGCCGAAGGGAAAGAGCGCGATTCCGAGTGCCTGCATCAGTGCGAGGAGATTCATGCGCGCCAGGACGATCGCAAGTGCGGCGCCGCGGTCGCGGTACATCCCGAGCACCCAGTCGAGATACGGGCCGTAGCTGCCGCGGTAGGGAGCGCCCAGGCCGTGCGCGTGCATCGCGACCCATACCTGCCACGGCGCGAGCACAGCGGCGGCGGCGGCGGCGGACAGCGCCGCCTCGCGGCGCCGGTGCGCGAGGATCAAGGCGAGCGCCACCGCGGGCACGAGCA
Source organism: Gemmatimonadaceae bacterium (assembly GCA_050733535.1). Classification (GTDB taxonomy): domain Bacteria; phylum Gemmatimonadota; class Gemmatimonadetes; order Gemmatimonadales; family Gemmatimonadaceae; genus Fen-1231. The sequence continues at coordinate 5,981 of JBOHTH010000457.1, forward strand.
CGGTGCCCGCGCTGCGCACAAGCGCGACGAGCCCCACGGCGACCCCGGCCGCGACCGCGGACCGCCAGCCGCCCAGATCCACCGCGCGATCGGCAAGCGCAAGCGCCACCAGTAACATGACGAAAAAAAACGGCTCCGAAAAAAGCACGCCGGCGATGGCCATCACCGGCAGCGCCGCCGCGAACACCACGGCGGTAGTCGCGGCCGCGAGCGGCGGCAGCCTGAGGCGGCGGATTCCATAGCGGCACACGAGCGCCGCGCCGATCGCGAGCAGCAGCGGGTTCACCAGCTTCAGCAGGACGACGTTGTCCGGGAACGGCGGGCCCAGCTTCCAGATCACGGCGAGCAGCGCCGGCCAGCCCGGCGGGAAATGCACCGCCGCCGGCGCACCGGGGAGATGCAGGAAGCGGTACCCCATCCCCGTCGCAAGCGACTTGGCACCGATCAGATACACGCCGTCGTCCCAGAACACGCCGACGGGAACCGCCGTCATCGCCGCGAGCGCGATCGCGCCGACGATCGCGCCCGCGGCAAACGGATACCACGCCGCGACGCGCGCGCGGCGCGCTTCGTCAATCACGTCTCGACACCGAATCGCGACAGCTTGCGATGCAGTGTGGAGGGATCGATGCCGAGCACCTCCGCGGCACGCGTCTTGTTCCCCTGTTCGCTCTCGAGGACCCACATGATGTACGCCCGTTCGATCGTTTCCATCGTCGGGTTCACGGCGGGCCGGTCGGACACGAGCGGTTCCGTGCGGCGCTCGCTGATATTTTCCGGCAGGCCGTCCATCGAGATGATATCGCCGTCGGTGAGGATCACCGCACGCTCGAGGGCGTTCTCCAGCTCGCGCACGTTGCCGGGCCAGGAGTAGGTCTGAAGGACCTCCATCGCCGCGTCGCTGACCTGTTTCTGCGCCTCGGCGCGCTGCTCGGCGTGCCGTGCGAGGAACGTCTCGGCCAGCAGCTGGACATCGTCCGTCCGCTGGCGCAGCGGAGGCAGGTGGAGCGCGATCACATTGATACGGTAGAACAGGTCGCGGCGGAAGTTGCCCCGCTTGATCTCCTCCTCGAGGTCGCGGTTGGTCGCGGCGAGAATGCGCGTGTCGATCGGAATCGCGTCCGTCGCGCCGACGGGGATCACTTCGCGGTGCTGGAGCACGCGGAGCAGCTTCACCTGTGTGGCCGGTGTCGTCTCGCCGATTTCATCGAGAAAGAACGTTCCGCCAGCCGCGGCGGTGAACAGGCCGGACTTGTCGCGCACTGCGCCGGTGAACGAACCCTTCACGTGGCCGAACAGTTCGCTCTCGAGCAGACCTTCGGGAAGCGCGCCGCAGTTGATCGAGAGGAAGGGACCATCGGAGCGGTGCGAGAGATCGTGGATGTACCGCGCGACAACTTCCTTGCCCGTGCCCGACTCGCCCATCAGCAGGACCGTGCTCTCGGTCGGCGCGACCGCCTCGGCGAGGCGGAGCACTTCAAGCCACTTGCGGTTGGTGCCGATGGGCGCGCCCGCCGCGCCGCGGTCACGGCGGCGGATCTCCTTCTTGAGCGTCGTGTTCTCCACGCGGAGCATGCGATGCTCGGCCGCGCGACGGAGGATCGCGACGAGTTCGTCGTTCCTGAACGGCTTTTGTATGTAATAGAATGCACCCTCGTTCACCGCCTGCATGGCCGACTGCAGCGTGGCCTGGGCCGTCATGAGGATGACCGGCGTGTCCGCGTCGTGCGCCCGGGCCGCGGAGAGGATATCCACGCCGCCGACCTGCGGCATGCGGACGTCCGTGAGGACGATGTCGGGAGAAACCGCCGGGATCGCCTCGAGGCCAGCCTTGCCGCCGAGTGCGACGTGCGGTGAGAAGCCCTCATTGCGCAGCAGAATCTCGAGCGTTTCGAGGATCCCCGATTCGTCGTCGACGACGAGCACGGAAGGTTTCTCGGCGGTGGGTGTCAGCTGCGCGTCGCGAGCGGTCACGGTGTTGCTCCGTCCAGGGATTCAGGGCGCGGCAGCAGCATGGTGAAGCGTGTGCCGCGCTCATTGGTGTCGACGAGGACCACGCCGCGATGGGCCTCGACCGCGCGGTGCGCGATGGCGAGTCCCAGGCCGCTGCCGCCCGTCTTGGTGGTCGTGAACGGTTCGAAGAGCCGGTCCTGCACACGGACCGGTATCCCGGGCCCCTCGTCTATCACCTGCACCGCGACGGCGCCGTGCGGAAAGGGAACGCCGCGCGGCAGCTGCTCCCGCGTCGCGACCGCCGCGACCAGTCGCACGCGCTCATTGGGACGGCTTGCCTGCAGCGCATTCAGCGCAAGGTTGAACACCGCGCGATGAAGGAGGTCGTCGTCGCCGAACACCATCAATGGGGTCGCGGGAACGTCGACGTCGAACTGCACGTTCTCGGCGCGGGACGGGTGCGCCTTGGCCAGCGCACCGGCCGCACGCGCGACGGCACCGACATCCACGGGCTCGCGGCGGGTGACACGCACCCGCGCGAAGTCGAGGAACTCCGAGAGAAGCCGGGAGAGCCGGTCCGACTCGCGCACGATGAGATTGCCGAGCGTCCGCTCGTCGGGCGTCGTGACCGGTCGGACGGAGAGCTGCTCGACGGCACTGCGGATGGACGCGAGCGGATTCTTGATTTCATGCGCGAGCGAGGCGGAGAGCTCGGCCACCGCCTCCAGCCGATGCGCGCGCAGGTTCAGCTGCTCCAGGCGCTTCTGGTCGGAGATGTCCTGGAAGATCGCGGTCGTGGTCTCCGGTCCTGCGTCGTCGCCGCCGCCCGCTGCGGACGTGGTCGTGACGCCAAAGGGAAAGCGGCGGTCGGCACGCGCGATTTCGCCCTCGCCGCGCACGGCCGTCCCGATCTCGCGAATCGCCGGATCGAGCGCGCTGGCAAGCGCGGGCGAGATGCCGCGGAGCACGTGGATGACCGGCGCACCGATGAACGACTCGAGGTCGAGGCCGACGAGCACACTCGCACTCCGGTTGGCGAACAGCAGCGTGCCGGCGGCGTCGACGGTGATGATTCCGCTCTTGATGTTCGCGAGAATATCCTTTTCGCGGAGGCTGACGCGGGTGAGCTCCGCGACCAGCTTCTGGCGCCCCTGGCCCGCCTGCTGCAGGCGCGCGCTGATATACACGGTGCTCACCGCGACGATCGAGAACACCAGCAGCTGCAGCAGTGTCGCCGTGCTGAACCCGCTGACGCCGATCGCGTCGAACACGTAGATCACGATGCCAAGTGCGGCGATGAGCAGTGCGCCGCCGATCGGAAGCAGCAGGGCCGCGTCCGCGTTCACGAGGATGTAGAGCGCGGCAAACTGCGACCCCGCACTCGGCGCGCTGGTCACGTGCACCACGGCGGTCACGACCAGGAGATCCACGATCAGCTGGCCGTACAGGAATCCCTTGGTGAGCGGCTTGCGGCTATCTTTCGTCCAGACGAACGACGCGCCGGTGAACAGGATGGCGCCGACGAAAGTCGCGGTCGCAACGAGCGTCTTGGCAGGCTCAGTCTGGAACCAGGTGAAGAACGCCGCCAAGAAGATCGACGATGCGATGGACAGCCGGCCCACGTACGTCCACCGGACGAGACGGCGCGGATCGAGGACGACGAGGTAGAGATTGTCGACCTGTGGAGACGAAGGGCGCACGGAGACCTCAGAAGGCGTTGCAAAACGCGCGACCATCATCATGGCCGGCTGCCTTGCATTATGCAATGGAGAGACGACATGGATAGGGAAACGGATACAACCGACGCATTGGTGATCAATCGGTTGCTGTCGATTCCGCGGGCGGAACTGACTGCCCGCGCAACGCGAAGCGGCGGACCGGGTGGGCAACATGTCAACACGTCGTCCACGCGAGTGGAGCTGCTGTGGAACGTGCGCGAGTCGCCGGCGCTTTTCGACGATCAGCGCGCGTTGCTAATGAACGCGTTGCGCACGAGGCTTTCCGCGACGGGGGAGCTGCGGGTGGTCGCGAGCGACACGAGGAGTCAGCTGCGAAACCGGGCGCTGGCCGAGAAGCGGCTGTCGGAAATCGTGCGGCGCGCGCTGGTCGTCAAGAAACCGCGAAAGAGGACGAAGCCGACGAAGAGCGCGGTCGAGCGCCGACTTGCCGCGAAGAAGCTGCGGTCAAAAAGGAAACACGACCGGCACGAGACGACAGATGACTGACTAAGAGGGGGGAGCGGGGAGCGGGAAGTTGAGGGGGAGACGAGGGGGGAGCGACGGCCATAACGGAATGGACGTCAGACGAGAACTATCAGACAAATGCAACTATCAGCAACTGCGGCTTTCTGACAGTTGCAGTTCTCTGAGAGGTCCCGTCTGACAGTTATGCCGTTGCGGCTCCCCGCTCACTGATCGGTCCCCTCACTCCTCACTGATCATCCTGCTCAAGAGTCTGTCGTCTGCCGTCTTGGGCGTCTTGCATCAGATAGCTCGGAGTGTTGGAACGGCCAGCTGTCTGATGCAAGAATTGCAGACTTTAGACAACAGACTCCTCACCTCTCACCGATCGTCCTCTCACCTCTTACTGCAGTGAGGGAGGTTCGCCGAACGGATCTCCTGGAGGTGCCCTTAGCGCCGGCGTCGGCGCCGGCAGTTCCCGCCGCTCGATCCACCTCGTGAAATCGCCCGCAATCGAGTGCCAGTGTGCCCGCACCTCATCACTCCCCGGCGCTGCCGCGTTCGCAGCTGCTTTCGTACGCAGCTGGCCGATCTTGTAGTCGGCCATCGCCCGAACCTCGGGTGCCGCGTCCTTGTCGGCCGCGAGCGCGAGCAGGCGGTCAGCCAGCGCGCGCTGGGTCACGCGCTGGAGCGCGGCGAACTTTTCGCTCGGCTGGCGCGGTCCGCCCCATGTCGCCGCCGCGAGGCGGTCGATCACTTCCGCGAGCGTCAGCGGCTTCACGCCGCGCGTCCCGAACTGCACAAGCCGTGCAGCGCGTTCGCGCTGCAGAATGCCGTCGATGATCATCTGCGAGAGCGTGCGTGCGGCGCCAAGTTCGTCGAACACGGGCGTCGTGTGCTCGCCAAACAACTCGACGTTGCTGTTCGCATCGAAGCGCGGTGAAAAGAGCGCGAGCACGGTATCGGGAATCGCGAGTTCGGCCGGACGCAGTTCGGCGAGGAGCGACGCGAGGGCTGACCGCTGTCTCGCGCTGCTGATCGGCGTGGTTGCCTGCTGTCCGTCGCCCTTGAGAGGGTTCGAGTATTCCATGCCGCCGATCGTCTTCGTGACCGAGTTGATCGCGAAGCGGTGGAAGAAGTAGAGCAGCGGAAAACGATCCTGCAGGAGCGCGAGCGGGTCGCCGTCGCGCACGTCGCGCAGTCCGAAGCGCGACATCGCCAAGCGTCGCACTGCCACCTGGTGCGCGAGAAAGTCGCCCGGCGTCGCCGCGTCGTCCCAGAGGTTCGTGCGCGGGTCGGCGGCGTTCTCCGGGCGGGCGTCGGCGTCGCTGAGGTACAGAAATCCCTTCTTGAGCCCCTCGGCCATGATGGCCTTCAGCGAATCGGCCTCCTGACCAGCCGGGAAAATTCCATATCCCCAGTGGATGGCCCACACGTCGTACGCGCCGGGCCCCACGCCATAGGCCTGGCTGAGATCGATCTCCCCATTCTTCAGGACGACACGCGGCGCTGGGTAGTCCATCACCGACGCGCGGCCGTACGTGCTCGCGATGTAGTTGTGGCCGAGGCCGAGTGTGTGTCCTGTCTCGTGCGACGCCACTTGGCGGACGCGCGCGAGGACGAACGCCGTGTCCGCCGACGCCGAGTCGGCACCCATCAGCGCGGCGTAGATGTTGTAGTCGGTGCGCGCGCGGTGCGAGTCGAGGCGCGCCATGCCCTTCAGCATCTCACCGGTGCGCGGATCGCTCAGCGCGCCCCCGACGCTCCAGCCGCGCTCGTTGCGATTTTCCCACTGCACGACGTTGTAGCGCACATCCATCGGGTCGACACCCTCGGGAAGCCACTCGACCTTGAAGGCGCCCTTCAGCCCCGCCATGTCGAACGCGTCGGCCCACCAGCTCACGCCCTGAAAGACCGCGGTGCGGATCGGCTCCGGAATGCCGCGATCCACGTAGTACACGATCGGATTCTTGAATGGGCTCGTGGGATCGTTCGGAATCACCCGTTCGAGCCTGTGGCGACTGATCCAGTTCTGCTCGAGCGAGCCCTGAATGGGCTGCGCGTAATCCTTGAACGAGATGCCAAAGTAGCCGACGCGGGGATCGGCAATGCGCGGCTTGTAGTTGTCGTCCGGCAGCCGCATCAGCGTGATGTGCTGGCGCAATGTGATCGCAGATCCGTCGGGCGCGATAGACGCGACGATCCCGCCAGGGCGCCCGGAGGTGGCCCACGTGAGCGCGACGTCGATTTCCGTGTTGTCGGGGAACGCTTTCGTGTAAGGCTTGTAGACGTGCGAGCGATCGCGCGCCACGGCGTACGCGCCCTGGTTGCTCCGCTGCAGCGTGGCCGCGACGTCGTTCCAGTCGTGCATGACGAAGTCCGTCGCGTCGACCAAAATACGCC
>JBOHTH010000458.1:0-2920 GCA_050733535.1 Gemmatimonadaceae bacterium
GCGCGCGGCCAAGGTCGCGCCGGTAACGATCAGCGCAGCGGCGCGTGCGCGGATCAACGCGAACCACGCGCCGATGCCGACGCTGCGACCACTGCCGTCGTTGCCGGCACGCGTGGGGATCTCTCGCGCGGTCGTGGCGATGCCAACCGCGCCGCGCGCCGGCACCGCGCTCGCGGCCAGCCCGGCGCCCCCCTCAAACTTCACCATTCCGGCCGGAAGTGACAGCGCCGTGTACGTCGCGTTCGGCGACACGACAGGGAACCACTTCGCAAACGTCCGCGTGAGCGGCCAGACGGACTGGCTGACGGCGGCGAACGTCATCGGCAAGATGCTCGTCGACACGACCGGTGACATCGAAGGCAACGGACATCTGCTGATCAGCGACTCCATGTTCGTCACGGGAACCGGAGTCGTCGAGCCCGAGGCAGTCGAACTGCTCAGCGCGCTTTCGGATTCGGGGTTCTTCTCGCCAGATACAACATTGTTCTCCGCCCCAGCGTCGCAAACGATGCCATCGTTTGCCGTGGGAGAGTGCCCCGGGCCGTTGTCCTGCGAGGTCGCGTACGAGAACGTGATCGTCAAGTCGCCAGCGCTCGGAATCGTCGCCAACGACGGGTTCCAGGTGGACGTCTTTGGATCGATGTTCATCGTGAACTCGGGACAGCTCCGAATCGGCGTGCCCGATTCGGTCGGCTGCTTCGGATGCGACTCCGACGAACTGTTCGTAGGCGGCGCGCTCGAGACGCACGGCAACGGCACACTCCGGATGACAGACAACCAGCCGTTCATCGCGGTCAGCGACAGTGCGTATTTCGCGGGAGGAAGCACGGCCGGCCTCCTCACGCAGGGCGAGAGCGACTTCTTCGGGAACTTCCGTCAGGCAGGGTCGGCCTCTGCGTTTGCCGCTACCTCGCCGCACGTTGCCTTCTTCGAGTCGGGGGCGACGCAAGCAGTCACGTTCGCGAACCCGTCGTACGCGAACTCACACTTTGGTGACCTGCTCCTGAACGATACGGTGACCGTTCTCAACAGCAGTGTGTTCGACGACGGCGCGCTCGAGACGAGCGGTTTCACCGGGGAGATCGTGCGCGCGGGCGTCGCCGGCGTCGGCATGACGTCCAAGGGCGCTGACGTCAGCCTCATCGATTTTGACGGCGTCACGTGGGATCTTCAGGATGGCTACTCGGTGTTTGGCATGAACACGGTGGCGTTCGACAATCAGTCGCCGACCGCGACGCAGTTCTCGATCGAACGCGGGAACTCGATACCGATCGCCGCAACGTTCACGTCGTGGAGCTTCAGCACGAGACCGACCACCGGGCTGTACGTTCAAGTCACGCAAACGGACGGCGGCTCGCTCGGGCCGCTGACCGTGGCGTTCAATGGCGTCGATCTCGGCGGCAACTTTGGGTTCATCGCGACCAGCGGCGGCGCGAATGTTACGGGCTGGCCGCTCGGTGGCGGCGATGAACTCAGCAACTGGAGTGGCGCGGGCAATTTGACCAGTGACTTCGCGCACAATGACGGCACGTCTCCGAACGGAACGGGTATGTTCAGCAGAGAGTGGTTTCGGCCTGTGACGCCGCCGAGGGCGCTGCGCTTTTAGCTGTCGGTACCCAAGCCGGAGAATCGAAAAATGAAAAAGGTCATCGGACTCCTCGCCGCGGTTGCGTTCGCGTCGGTGCCGGTTCTCGCGCAGGGGCGCGGGAAGCCGGCCCACCCCGCACCGGCCCACCCCGCGCCGCATGCGCCGCCGCGCGCAGAAGTTGGCGGCGGCCACGTACCGCCGCACGGACCACCGCGCACCCCAGCTCCGCCGGCCGGACACAAGTCGGCAGCGCCGGGGAACTACGCGCATATAAAGGGACATCCCAACGCGCCGCATGTGGATGTGAAGACCAATCTGTGGGTCGGCTACGCCGCGCGGCGCAACGAGGCCGGACTGCATCTCGCGCATCCGTGGGAACACGGGCACTTCGGCGGCGAACTGGGTCCGAACCGCATTTACCGTTTGCGCGGCGGCAACGCGCGCCGCTTTGGATTCGGCGGATTTTTCTTTGATGTCGCAGCGGCGGACTTCGCGTTCTGCAACGACTGGCTCTGGGACAGCGACGACATCGTACTGTACGAGGATCCTGACCACCCGGGCTATTACCTCGCGTACAATGTGAGGCTGGGGACGTACGTCCACGTGGAGTTTTTGGGAGAGTAGAGAGGGGCGAGGCAACCGCGGCGCGGAGCGCGGAGGAGGAGTTCTGAATTCAGGAAGGGCCCGAATCCAGAACTCCTCATCCGCACTCCGCGCCGGGGTTTTGTGTCCCCCGTCACACGCGCTCAGCGACGCACACCCTGTCGCCCGGGCGCCGTTGGGTCTACGTTAGGTCGCGCTGGACAGCTATAGATGGCGCGACACAGGACCCACGCCCCACCCACTTCCAGATGCGCGACCCCGCCACCCCCACCCGTGACGCGCCGCTGCGTCGGCTCGCCTTCCTCGGCTTGGTCTTCGTCGCCGCAATCGTCAGCTGCGGCAAGGACCTGACCGGACCGAACGCCGCCACGCGGTTCATGCGCGGACTTTCCTGGGACGCCGTTTTCCCGCCGCCATTGCGCGATGTGGGCGGCGCGGGTTCCGGTGTCGTGGCGTTCAATCGCGTGCACGTCGTGCTGCATCACGCCGACGGCACCGTTGCGCTCGATTCCATGGTCGCCTTTCCCTCGGGCGCTGATTCGCTCACGGTCAGCCTGACCGTCGCGCTGGCCAAGAATGCGCCGGCGAGCGGCGAGCAGATGGCCCTCAACCTCGGCTATCTCAACGCCGCGGGTGATACCGTGTTCAAGGGCGGCCCGATTACCATCACCGCCGCGCCGCGTCCGCCGGGCGGCGGAGAGAATCCCCCCGTGCAGGTCCCCGTTGCGT
>JBOHTH010000459.1:0-1961 GCA_050733535.1 Gemmatimonadaceae bacterium
CGTCCTCGCCGCCTTAGATCGCGTCCGACAAGCTGGCGAAATTGAAATCCTTGACCCTCATCGGCGGCGCCGGCGAGCCGCTCTCCGCCCGCTCCGCCTTCCCGATCTCCTCGATGCTGTTCAGCATCTGCACGATGCTCTGGTTGAAACGGAAGTTCTTCACTGGTCGCACGATCTTGCCCTTTTCAATCAGGAATGTCCCGTCGCGGGTGATCCCGGTGAGCATCATCGAGCGCGGGTCAAGCACGTTCGTATAGAAGAAATGTGTGCATAGCACGCCGCGCTCGCACCCGGCAATCAGTTCATCGAGGGACTGGGTGCCCGACATCATGCGCACTGCGCCGCCGCCACGGCCACCGCCGCCACCCCCGCGCCCGCCACCACCGCCGGTGTTTGCCTTGACGCCCTTCTTCTGAGCCCAGAAGCGGTCGTACTGCAGTTCCTTCAGCACGCCTTTGTCGATCCAGACGTTGCGGCCGGCGGGAAATCCTTCGGCGTCGAACGGATCGCCGAGGATGTTGGGGTCTGCCGGATCGGAATAAAAAGTGACGCGCTCGTCGAAGACTTTCAGGCCGAGCTTTGTGCCGCCGCCGCGCTGCGAGAACGCGTTGCGCCCCTCTTCGGCGTTGCGCGCGTTGAGCGCGCCGGCGACCTGGCCCACGAGCTGCGACGCTGCCGTCGGCTCAAGCACCACGGTGTACAGCCCGGGCTCGATGGCAACGGGATGCCGCGACTGCACGGCTTTCTGTGCGGCGCGGCGGCCGAGGAACGCCGGATCGATCACGGACCAGTCGTGATTGTTGGCGGCGGCCCATCCGGATCCGGTGGCGTCAGGCGTACGCGCGGTATTGCTCAGACGCACAGTTGAGGAGCGGTGATACGCGAACAGCCCGCGACTGTTCGCCACGATCGTCGCGCCGGCCTCGGCGTCGAGAAAACCCGCCATGAAGAGCGCGCCGGGCGCGTTCGCGCTTTTCCAGATTCCTTCGGCCGTCTCGATCGATTTTTTCGCGGCCGCCGCGCGAAGTTCGGGCGACAGATTCGCCGTCGCGTCGAAGTAGTTCTTGATGTCGAGGTACTGCTGCGGGCCCAGCTCCGGCATGACTTCCGGATCGTCGGGCGAGAGGCGTGCGAGTCGCGCGGAGAGATCCACCGTGCGGCGCAGCGCTTCGTCGTCCAGCACGTTGGTCGTGGCCGATGCACGCTTCTTGCCGACGGTGCTCTGGATCGTGACCGTCGTGTTCGCGGTATCGCCCGACGTCGTCACCTGTCCACCGGCATAGCGCGTGTTGCCGCTCCAGCCGCTGCGGATGTTGATGCGCGTTTCGTCCGCTTTCGAAAACGAGAGGATGCGATCGGTGAGCGCCTTGGCTTCGTCACGCGAGAGGAACGGGCCCGCGGGCTGCTGAAAAAGGGACTTCAGATCTGAGGAGGCCATCAGACGTTCCTCCCCGTGTTGATGATGTTCACGCCGCGAAAGCGCGCGGGCGGACACCCGTGACTGATCGAGTTGAGCTGCTCGGGCTCGCCCTTGCCGTCGGAGAACGTGCCGCCGAGCCAGTAACTCGACTTGCCGCCGATCATGTCCATCGAGTTCCAGAACACAGGGGTGATGGCCTGGTACGCGACGTCCTTGAGCATCTGGCCGACTTTGCCGCCCTTGATTTCGTAGAACGCCTGACCGGAAAACGAGAAGTTGTAACGCTGCTGGTCGATCGACCACGACCCGCGATTGCGGATCATGATTCCGTTGTCGGTGGCCGAAACGATGTCGTTGAGTGTCGTGTCCTTCTCCGAGGGAAGGAGCGACACATTCGGCATCCGCTGGAACTGCACATCACTCCACGAGTCGGCGTACGAGCAGCCGTGCGAGTGCTTGGTGCCGGTGAGCGCAGCGACCCACGACGCCTGCTCGCGCGTCGTCTGGTATTCCTTGAAGATTCCCTTCTCGATGATCAGCC
>JBOHTH010000460.1:0-5455 GCA_050733535.1 Gemmatimonadaceae bacterium
CTCGTCGCTCATCGCTCGTCGCTCATCGCTCATCGCTCATGGCTCCTACCGTCCCCATCCCCTACCGCGTTGGCGAGATGCCTTCTAGGCTTGTCGAAGACAAATGAGCTCGCCAACGCCGCTCCGCCTGACCGCCTCCGATGGTCCCTATCGCGCCGTACGCGAGGAGGGTGACCAGCGCATCGCCGCGATCGACATCGGGTCGAACTCGATCCGGCAGATCGTCGCCGACGTGAGCAACAACGGCCAGATCCGCGTCGTGGATGAAATGAAGGCGGCGCCGCGCCTCGGAACCGGACTGGCCGAGACCAACACGCTCGCCGACGAACCCATGCGGCTCGCGATCGAATCGCTCGTACGGATGGCGACGCTCGCCCGCCAGCTCGGCGCGAAGCGCATCGAGGCCGTCGGCACGAGTGCGGTGCGCGACGCGGTCAACGGCCCCGCGTTCATCGCGCGCGTGCGCCAGGAGACCGGCTTGCGCGTTCGGATCCTTGTCGGGGAGGAGGAGGCGCGCCTCGCGTTCAGGAGCGCACTCGCCCACTTCGAACTCGGCCACGGCCGCGCGGTGGTGATGGACATCGGCGGCGGTTCGCTCGAGCTTGCGCTCTCCGCCGAAGGGCTGGTCGAGCGGCTCATCTCGCTCCCTTACGGGGCACTTCGACTCACAGAGCAGTTCCTCGGCGCGTCGCCGCGCGCGAAGGACGTGCGCAAGCTCCGCAAGCATGTGCGTGAGGGAATCCTCAGGTCGCTCCCAGTCCGCGACTGGCGCGGCGCCGACGTGATCGGGTCGGGCGGCACGTTCACGAACCTCGCCGGGATTTATCTCGCGCGCCAGGGGATGAGGGCGGCGCGGTCGGTGCACGGCACGCGGATTCCGCGCGTCGAGGTGGAGCATGTGCTCGAGATGCTGCAGGAGATGACGGTCGAGGAACGCCTCACGGTGCAGGGCCTCAACAGCGGACGCGCGGACATCATCGTGGCTGGACTCGCGGTTGCGGCAGAGGTGCTCGCGCGCGTGGAACCGCGCGATCTCGCCGCGTCGGCGTACGGGATTCGCGAAGGGCTGCTGCTCGAGGTGGCGCGCGTGATGCCGTCGATCGCCGATCCCGGCGAGGCGCGGTCACGGTCGGTGCGCGAGTTCGCCGAGCGCTGCCACTACGAGGAGCCGCACTCACGCCAGGTGCAGCGCATTGCGCTCCAGCTGTTCGATTCGATCGGCGAGCGGCTCGGCTGCGCGCCGGAGGACCGGCGCATCCTGTCGGACGCCGCGCTCCTGCACGACGTCGGATATCACATCAACTACGAAGGACACAACAAGCATTCGTATCACCTGATCCTGCACGCCGACCTGCTCGGGATGTCACCCACGGAGCAGGTGATCGTGGCGCATGTGGGCCGCTATCACCGCGGCGCGGCACCCAACCGCAGGAAGCACCTCGCGTACGCACAGCTCGACAAGCGAACGCGCGCGCGCATCAAGCGGCTCTCGGCGATTCTCCGCGTCGCCGACGGATTCGACCGCGGACACGTCAGTGCCGTCGACAAAGTGAAGGTGCGCTGGATGGAGCGCGCGCTGCGGCTGACGCCGGTGCCGGTGCCGAAGGCGAAGTCCCTGCGGCTGGAGTTATGGGGCGCGTCGAGAAAGGCAGCCCTGCTCGAGGAGTTGATTGGGGTGCCGGTGGAGATTGTCGGGCTGGACGGGAAAGTGGTGCAGCCTTCCGAAGGGGAGAATCCGGACACCGTTGACTGATTCGACCCGCTGCGGGGTGCGGACGTGGAATGAGGAGTGCCGAAGGAATGCGGTCCGGATCCCCTCAGAACCCTAACATTCCTTTTCCGCACTCCGCGCCGGATTGTATCTCCCCGCTCGACTATCCAAACACCTCCGCCGGCACATGCGGCTGTCCCCCTCCTCTCCCCGCCGAATCGCGTCCCTGTCCCCACGACTCCTTCAGCAGCACCTTGTGCGTCGCAAACTCCTTGCCGCTCACCGGCACCCTCTGCGCGTAGCTCCCGTCTGCGGCGAGTTCCCACGCTTGCCGGTTATCGGATAAGCACGTTTCCAGCAGCGCCATGAGTCGCAGATGCAGCTGCGAATCTTCCACCGGCACCGCGCACTCCACCCGGCGGTCGAAGTTGCGCGGCATCCAGTCGGCGGAGCCGATGTAATACTCCGGTTTGGAGTCGTTGGCGAAGTACCAGACGCGTGAGTGCTCCAGGAACCGCCCGATGACGCTGATGACGCGGATGCGATCGGACAGCCCGGGCACCTGCGGCCGCAGGCAGCAGATGCCGCGCACGACGAGGTCGATCTCCACCCCCGCCTGCGACGCGACGTACAACGCCTCGATCATCTCGGCGTCGACCAGCGCGTTCATCTTCACGATGATGCGCGCGGGTCGCCCCGCCGCGGCGTGCTCGGCCTCGCGCTCGACGAGCTGGAGGAATCGCTGGCGCATTCCGTGCGGCGCCACGATCAGTTTGCGGTACACGCGCTGCCGCGAGAAGCCCGTCAGCATGTTGAACAGGTCGCTGACGTCCGCGCCGATCGCATTGCTGCACGTGAACAGCCCGATGTCGGTATACACACGCGCGGTCTTTGCGTTGTAGTTGCCGGTGCTGATGTGCACGTAGCGGCGGATGCCGTCGGCTTCGCGCCGCACGACGAGCGCAACCTTCGCGTGCGTCTTCAGTCCCTGAAGCCCGTACGCGACGTGCACGCCGAACGACTCCAGCGTGCGCGCGAAGTTGATGTTGTTGGTCTCCTCGAATCGCGCCTGCAGCTCGACCAGCACCGCCACCTGGATGCCGCGCTGGGCGGCTTCGGTCAGCGCCCGCACGACCGCTCCGCCGCCCGTGCGGTAGAGCGTCATCTTGATCGCAAGCGTCTGGTCGTCACGAGCCGCCGCCTCGACGAACTGCTCGACCGATGCGCTGAACGAATCGAACGGGTGATGCACGAGCACGTCCCGCTCACGGATCGCGTCGAAGATCGGACGTTCGACCTCGCGCAGCTCTGCCGGCACCGACGGCACGAGCGGCGGATCCTTGAGCTCCGGCAGGTCGATCGCGGTCAGCGCCATGAGATCGCCCAGATCGAGCAGCGGGCCCGGCGTGTGCACCTCGCGATCCGTCAATGGAGTGATCTCGGGATCTTCCGTGTCGCGCAGCTCGTCGAGCAGGAGCGCGCGCAGCGCGGGCGGCATGTCCGCCGCGACTTCAAGCCGAACGACCTCGCCGAAGCGGCGCTGGAACACCTGCTCCTCGATCATCGCGAGGAGATCTTCAGGCTCCTCCGAATTCGCGATCTCGAGGTCCGAGTAGCGCGTGATTCTGAACGTGTGCGAGCCGAGAATCTGCATGCCCGGGAAGAGCGTGCCGAGGTGCGCACCGATGACCTGTTCGAGCGGCACGAAGTGATTCGGCCGTCCCTCCACGGGTACCCAGCGTGCGAGGGACTTCGGCACCTTCACGCGCGCGAAATGCTCGTGGCCATGCTCCGGCTCACGCAGCTGCACGGCCAGCGAGAGTGACAGGTTCGAGATGTACGGGAACGGATGCCCGGGGTCCACGGCGAGCGGTGTCAGCACCGGAAAGATGTGCGTCTCGAAGAACGCGTCCATCGCCTCGCGCTCCGCGACCGAGAGTTCTGACACAGCCACGAGGCGAACGCCGTTCGTGCTCAGCGCGGGCAGCAGCAGGTCGTGCAGGCAGTGCCGCGCCTGCTCGAGGAGCGCCGTCACGCGGCGTTCGATTGCGTCGAGCTGCTCACGCGCGGTGAGGCCGTCCGGCGGCGTCTGTTGCACGCGCGCCGCAACCTGCCGCCGGAGCCCGGCGACCCGCACCATGTAGAACTCATCGAGGTTCGAACTGAAGATCGCCAGAAACTTCAGCCGCTCGAGCAGCTGGTTGCGCTCGTCGAACGCCTCGGCCAGCACGCGCGCGTCAAACTCGAGCCACGAGAGTTCGCGGTTCAGGAACAGCGCGGGCGACGCGGATGGCGTGGACGGGTTCATTGGTGACCAGGGACGATCAGGAGTGGAGCTGTGGCACGGACGCTGCCGGCCGGTCCTCCAGATGGTGCTTGATCGTCTTCCCTTCTGCAAGATACACGGCGTCCTCGGCCACATTGGTGGCGAGGTCTGCCACGCGCTCGAGGTTCCGGCTGACGAGCAGGAGCTCGAGCGCGGCCGAGATCGTCGAGGGATCTTCCATCATGTGAGTGAGGAGGATCCGGAACATGGATTCGTGCAGCTCGTCCACCTCGTCGTCGCGCTTGCACACATCGCGGCCCAGCACACCGTCGAGGCGGACCACGGCGTCCAGCGCGTCGCTGAGCATCTTTCGCGACCGCTGCGCCATATCGGCAATTTCCGGCGGCGCGGCGACACCCGCGCGCAGGTCCACCATGCGCAGGGCGCTCTGGGCGATGTTCACGGCATGGTCGCCCACGCGCTCGAGGTCGCCCGCGATGCGGATCGCGCTCACGATGAATCGCAGGTCCCGGGCCATCGGCTGCTGCAGCGCGAGCAGCGAGATCGCGAGCTGCTCGATTTCCACTTCCAGAAGGTCGACTTCATTGTCGCCGGGCAGGACGGATTCCGCCCTGCCCGCGTCGCGGCGGAGGAACGACTGCACCGCCGTCGCGAGCAGCTCCTCCGCAAGCTGCGACATGTCGAGCAGCCGCTGCTTCAGCAGGTCGAGCTTCTCGTGAAAGGTCTTGTGCCCTGCGGGGACTTCGCTTGCGGTCATGCTTCACTCCGTGGCGCGTGGCCGGGTGCCGGTGCGGCGCGCATCAGCCGAACCGCCCCGTGACGTAATCCTCGGTCTCCTTCCGTGCCGGGGCCTGGAAAATCTGTTCGGTCCGGTCGAACTCCATCAACTTGCCCATCAGGAAAAACCCCGTGTAATCCGAGACGCGCGCGGCCTGCTGCATGTTGTGCGTCACGATGACGATCGTGCAGCTGTTCGCCAACGTGAGCAGCAGTTCCTCGATCTTCGAGGTGGAGATCGGGTCGAGCGCCGAACACGGTTCGTCGAGCAGCAGGACCTCGGGGTCGACGGCGAGCGCCCGTGCAATGCAGAGCCGCTGCTGTTGCCCGCCAGAAAGCCCGTACGCCGACTCGTGGAGCTTGTGCTTCACTTCGTCCCAGAGCGCCGCGCGCACGAGGCTCTTTTCCACCTGCTCCGCGATTTGCGCGCGCGACAGCCCGCCGTTCACGCGCAGTCCATACGCCACGTTGTCGAAAATAGACTTCGGAAACGGGTTCGAGCGCTGGAAGACCATCCCCACGCGCCGCCGCACGGACGTCACATCGATCCCGAAAATGTCCTCGCCGTCGAGACGCACCTCGCCATCCACGCGCGCACCCTTTACCGTGTCGCACATCCTGTTGAGGGTGCGCAGGAACGTCGACTTGCCGCATCCGGACGGCCCGATGAAGGCGGTGAC
>JBOHTH010000461.1:0-7959 GCA_050733535.1 Gemmatimonadaceae bacterium
GATTAAGCTTTTTGTCAGCGGCACGCGGGGGCGGAGAACAACGCCGGCGCAGCCACCGCAGCAAGTCCATTCTTTGTAAGAGTTGTATTGAGCGCCGCGAGATCAGCACCGGCAACTCTCGTCCACCGCGCATCCGTCGCTGCCAGCTCCTTGCATGTCGCCGCGAACGCCGCCATCATCGGCCCGTTCGGCGCCAAATCCGCATTGTCCTGCGCGTTCAGCTGCCCAATCAACGCGCCGTTCACGCCACGGAATGTCGGCTGCGCCGCACCGCCTCTTCCGAACCCGCGCCCGCCGCCGCCGCCCGCCACCGCATCAACCTTCGCCGTAAAAGCCGCGATCGCGGCCTTTACCTCAGGGGGCGCATCGGCACCCGCCGCCTTCACCGCCGCCGCGCGCAACGCGACGGCCTGTTGGTCGCCATCCCACGACGCGTGGATCCCATCGGTGATCTTCATGAGCAACGCATGCTGCGCCGCGAGCGCGAGAGCCCCCGCTCGCGAGCGCGGATCGTTCTTCACCTTCACCTTCTGCGTGTACGCGCGCCCGTCCACCGTGAGGCGCAATGTGTACTCGCCCGGCATCGCCAGCGCGCCCTGCGGTGACGCCGGTGTCAGCCCGGGGTTCGCGTTGATTTCAAAACTGTGCGAGAACGCCGGCGGATCGTCGTAACGCAAATCCCAGTGCGTCCGATTCTCGCCCGCACTCGCGGGCAATACAAACGGTGGCGCGATCCAGAAGTTCGGGTGCGGCGGCCGCGCGGCCTCGGGCAGCGGTGCCTGCGGCGCGCTCGAGAGATGCCGTACCAGCTTGCCGCCGGCGTCGAGCACGTCGAGCGTCACGACTCCCGACGGTGCGGCTGCCAGCCAGTAGTCGATGATCGCGCCCTGCATTGGATTCAGCGCGTGCGGAATGTCGGGCGGCATCGGGGTGTCGGCGCTCGTATTGCGTCGCACGCGCACGGCCTCGCCGGGCGCGTACAGGTGTGCGCGCTCCGCCACCTGTGTTGCCGCGAGCTGCCGCAGCATGGAGATATCGTCGAGTATCCAGATGCCGCGCCCGTGCGTCGCGATGACGAGATCGTTGCCCTTGATCGTGATGTCGCGCACCGGCGTGTCGGGCAGGTTCTGTTGCAGTGACTGCCAGTGGTCGCCATCGTCGAACGAGACGTGCACGCCACTCTCGGTGCCCGCAAAGAGCAGCCCGCGCCTCACGGGATCGGTCCGGATCACGCGCGTGAAGCTGCCGCCGGCTTCACCGGTCGGCATGCCGTTCACGATCTTCGTCCATGTCTTGCCGAAGTCGCGCGTGCGGTAGAGATACGGCGCGTAGTCGCCCTGCCGCAGGTACTCGATGGCCACGTACGCGGTGCCGGCGTCGTGCGTGGATGCATCAATGGCCGAGATGTTTGCGCGGCGCGCATTCGGGATGCCGGGAATGCTCACGTCCGCCCACGTCTTGCCTTCGTCGCGCGTCACGTGAATGAGCCCGTTGCTCGATCCCGTCCAGATCACGCCTCTTGCCACGCTCGACGCGGCCAGCGATTCGATCGCGCCGCGGCCGTTCACGGTTTTCGAGAGCGCGGCCGAGTCGAGTCCCGGTGGAACGCCGAGATCGCCGCTGATGCGCGTCCAGTGGGCGCCGCCGTCGATGGTCGTCGTCACGAAGTTGAGGCCCGCGATGAGTTCGTGCTGGTCCCATGGCGCCCAGATGAGCGGCATCGACGACGTCGCACGCGCCTTCGCAGCGGGATCGATGGCGGGGCTCACGTTGATCCACTGTTCGCTCGGGTACGAGATCTTCACGATGCCGCCGCCGCTCGCGTATACATAGTTTGGGTTCAGCGGATCGGCGACCACCGTGCCCCACTCCCATCCATTCACCGAGCCCCAGTCGAACATCGTGATGGCGCCGTTATTTCCTCGGCTCCGCGTACGAATCGCGCCGGCGTCCTGCTGCGCGGCATAGACCCAGTAAGGGAACGAGTTGTCCGTCGAGACGTGATAGACCTGCTCCGTGGACTGATTGTACCACGAGCTCCAGTTGTCGCCGCCGTCGAGGGAGACGATTAATCCTTGATCGTACCCAAGGAGAATGCGCCGGCCATTTGTTGGATCGATCCACATCGCCTGCGCGTCGTCGCCGCCCGGCGCGCCGCGGAAGCCGGTGAACGTGTTGCCACCGTCGATGGATTTGTAGGTGGCGGTGCTGAGCGTGTAGACGACGTCCGGGTTCTGCGGATCCACGTCGACGCCGCGATTGTAGCCGCCCTGGCCGTTGCGGATGCGGTCGTCGGTCGGGTCCATGTGCCGCCAAGTCGTGCCGCCGTCATCGGAGCGCCAGAGCGCATTGTTCGTGACGAGGTACACGCGCTGTGCATTCGTGCGCATCGCGACGGCGATCGCCATGCGGCCGGTGAGCTGCGCCGGAAGTCCGCCGCCGGAGAGCTGATGCCAGGTCACGCCGCCGTCGGTGGATTTATAGACGCCGGAAGCGCCCGCCGGAGTGGCGCCGAGCTGCGACGTTCGAATGCGATCCTGCGCGTAGTCGGGCGGCGCGTAATGCGGCATCGTTGTCGCGAAGATCACGTCTGGCACGTCGAATGCGCGCGCGAGCTTGGCGACGCCGGTCGCGTCGTCGATGTACAGCGTCTTGGCCCAGGTGCGGCCGCCGTCGGTGCTGCGAAACACGCCGCGCGCGTCGTTCTTGCGCATCGCCTCGCCGAGCGCGCCGATCAGCACGACGTTCGGATCGTGCGGGTCTACGACGATGCTCGAGATATGCCGCGTTTGTTCGAGACCGAGGTGCTGCCAGGTCTTGCCTGCGTCCGCGGATTTGTAGACACCGTTGCCCTGGTCGAGCGTGCCGCCGGTGATCTGGTCGCCGGTACCTACATAGATGACGTTCGGGTCGGAGGGCGCGACTTCGATCGCGCCGACGGACGAGACGTCTTTGATACTGTCGAAGATTGGATACCAGGTCTGGCCTGCGCTGGTGGTCTTCCACACGCCACCGCCGGGGAAGCCGGCGTAGAACGTGCCGGGTTCGCCGATCACGCCGGTCACGGCGCCCACGCGCCCGCCGCGGAATGGGCCGACGTTGCGCCAGGTGAGCGCGCCGTACTGGTTCGGCTCGATCGTTTGCTGCGCGGAGAGCGGCGCCGCGAGCGCTCCCGCGAGCAGCAGGGCACCGAGGGCAGAGAGGGCGCGCGAGCGAAGCAGCTGTGCGTGCATCGTCATTGATTCCGCGATGGGGTTAGGAGTCGTGGCACAAACATAGTGGCGTTTCGCTCGTTCGGTGTGCATTAAGGTGTGGTGGTCTTGACCGCTGCTGTGGCTCGACGACGGGGAACAGATCAATGCACCGGATGCTGCCGCTGATTGGCATTGTCGTGATTTCGAGCGCTCCATCGCGCGCAGTTGGCGGCGTGGCGACTCAGTCGATTCCACAAGAGCGCCGTCCAGTCACGGCTCAAGGTTCGACGCGCTCCATATTGGCGCGGCTTCCCGCGGAGGGCAGCTGCACGCACGCCGACACGGTCACGACAAATGCCAGCGGCACGACAACGCTGCACATGAGCCAGTTCAGGAGCGATTCGGCCGGTCGGATAATCATGCTCATCGTCGATGGAACGACGGGATCGGCGTTGTTGGCCGCATATGTCGCGGTCCATGACGGCACCGGGTCTCACGTTGTTGGCGTGCTCGTCTCTTTCTCTCCGAGAGGGAAAGTCACAGCGGCCGATCAAATCGGCCAGCAGCAGCCGTTCCTCGTCCATGACAGCACTCTGGCGAAGGTGTTGTTCCGCGAGATGAAGAAGCGCTGCGGGCTGTCGGGATAGCCTGTAGTTGAGAAAAAACAACTTTACTGCGGATCTACGGCGCTAGGCGGCCGCGGCTTCCCGTGGCGCGGCCGGCATCGCGACGTTCGCTGGCGCCGTGCCGATCGCCCGCATGAACGCCGCGTACACCTCGTCGGACCACGAGCCGCGCACTCGTGTCATCTCCGTGACCGCGGCCTCATGCGTCATCGCGCCGCGATACGACCGCGTGGTGGTCAGCGCGTCATAGACGTCCACGATGCCCACGATCTGCGCCGCCAGCGGGATCTCGTCGCCGCGCAGGCGGTCGGGATAGCCCGTACCGTCGTACTTCTCGTGGTGCCAGCGAATGATCGGCTTGATGTCCCACGGGAACTCGACGCCGGCGAGCAGTTCGATGCCCCACACCGGGTGCATCTGGATGACTTCAAACTCGTCGCGCGTGAGCGGACCCGGCTTGTTCAGGATTTCGTGCGGGACATTCACCTTGCCGACGTCGTGCAGGTAGGCGCCAAGGCGGATGGTCTTTTGCGTGAGCTCATCGAGGCCGAGCGTCGTTGCGACGGCGACGGCGTTGTCCGCGACGCGTTCGCAGTGACCGAACGTGTAGCTGTCGCTCGATTCGATCGATTGACCCCACTCCTTCACGACCTCGAGGTAGGTCTGCTCGAGCGCTGCGACTTTGCCGCCGACGTTGACGAGCTCAATGCGGGCGTCGAGTTTGGCATACAGACCGTGCGCCGCGTTCAGGAACGCGAGCGCCTCCTGGTTCCGCCCCATGCTCTGATAGAGCATGGCGAGTTCGCGCGTCGCGTCCGCCTGGTTCAGCACTGATCCCGCGGCGATCGACAGCTCTATGGACGAGCGCAGCCGCGACTCGCCAAGCGCGGCGCGCCCGGTTTCCCGGTACACGACGCCGATGACGCGGTACGCCGCGGCTTTCGACGCGCGCGCTCCCAGCTGGTCGAACATCGCCAGCGCGGCCTCGGCCTCCCTGCGTGCGTCGTCGAATCGCTGACGAGCGACATACAGGTCGGCGTGGTTCAGCATGCACAGGCCCTGCAGATGAAGGTCGCCGGCGCGCTCGGCGATCTCCAGCGACTGGTGGAAATAGTTGGCGGCGTCGTCATAACGCTCCTGATGCCTGCTGACGATGCCGAGATTGTGATACGCGAGCGCGCAGCCATGCTCGTCGTTGACGCTCGTGAAGGCGTCGAGCGAGAGCGAGTAGCGGTCTCGCGCGTCATCGAGGTCGCCGCGAATGCTCGCGATCGTGCCGAGATTCTGCTCCACGCGGGCCAACAGCTCCCGGTTCTGTCCGCCGAGCTCGACCGCGCGAAGGAGTGTCTCGCGCGCGTCCTTGAGCACGCCGTCCCGAAGGAGCATCACGCCAAGCGTGTTGAGCGCTTCGCCGGCCAGAAGCGCGTTGCCAATATCGCTCGCCACTTCGTAGCTGCGGTTGCAGAGATTGCGACCCTCTGCGCATTCGTCGCGCTTGTATCGCAGGGCACCCAGACGGCGCATTGCCTCGGCCAAGACCGCCTTGGCACCGCCGACTTCCGCCTGCGCGATTGCGGCCTCGTACTGCTCAATCGCTTCGGGAATGCATCCCGCACGCTCGCGTTCGCGCGCGCTTAACACCAGGTCAGACGGCGAACGCGTCCCGCCAAGCCGTTGCTGGCCTGACGGGATTTGCGCGGCGTTTGATCCCGGGATGATCACTCGTGCCTACCAGGCCAGAGCGTACTCAGAGAAGTGATCGACCTTGCCTGTCACCTTCTGCGTGAGCAGGTTGTCGACCGACTGCAGCAGGTACAGGATGCTCAGGTGCTGGTCGACGTACGCGATGTGCTTGGGAAGCAGGTCGCCGAGCAAGCTGCAGTTCGCATAGCTCATGCTGAGCGACGCGGACTTGCTGAACTGCAGGCCCGACGGCCCGAAGTCGACCCGGTTGTACTTGTCCGACGGCGCGCTCGCCGTGATCGTGACATTGTGATCGAGCGCGCCGGCCGGCACGGTGAACGTGTGCGGTCCGATGTGGATCACACCGCCCGAGCGGCCGATCGTCTTGCTCGCGGACGCCGGCGGAAGCGGGCGGCACGAGAGCAGGCCGAGCTTCCCGAGGAGGCCGCCGAGCAGATTCGCCTCAGGCGGGTTTGCCCGTGCCACAGGGCCCGTCGGCGAGGTGTCGGAGCAGCTCGTCACCACGAGCGCGAGACTGAGGAGTGCGGCGAAGCGTTTCAGGTGCGCGGTGTTCATTGTCCGGTTCCCGTTGAGGATCGTTGGCCTGACTTCTCTGGCGGGGATGATAAAACGGGATGGCGCAAATGCGCTGTGCCGGCGCTCGGTGAGTTCGGTCACGGGCACAGAGCATAAAGAACCCGTGACGAATGTCACGCCCCGGCGCCGTACGGCGTCGAGTTTCTTGTCACGAGAGGGCAATTCGACCTTTCCAGAGCGCCTTTGGGGGCGTAATGTTTCCCGATGCGCCTGCCGACTCTTGTTTTTGTTACATTCGCCGCGTTCTCCATGGCCGCTTGCGGAGGGGAACACGGCGCTGATCGAGGCGGAACGATCGTCGTCGCCGCGTTCGCCGATCCCGACAACCTGTTCCCGCCGCTCTCGCGCACGCTCGCCGCGAAAGCCGTCACCGATCTTCTCTTCGATCCGCTCGCCGAGATCGGCCCTGGGCTGAACACGGTGGGCGACGGCGGCTTCGAGCCGCGCCTCGCGAAGAGCTGGACGTGGTCCGGTGACTCCTTGCGCATCACGTTCCACCTCGACCCGCGCGCGCGATGGCATGACGGCACGCCCGTACGCGCCGCCGATGTGCGCTTTGCGTTTGGGCTGTACACCGATCCACGGGTCAATGCCAACGGCGGCGGAGATCTGCACGCCGCGCTCGATTCGCTCACCGCGGACGACTCCGTCACCTGCACGGCCTGGTTCCACCGCCGCACGCCGGAGCAGTTCTTCACGCTCGTGAATACGCTCGTGCCGCTCCCGGAGCACCTGCTCACTGGTGTTTCACGCGATTCGATCCGCGAGGCGCCCTTCGGCCGCCAGCCCGTCGGCGACGGTCCTTTCCGGTTCGTCCGCTGGGACGCCAAGGTGCGGCTGGAGATCGCCGCGGTGGATTCGTTTTATCGCGGGCGCGCGAAGCCCGACCGTGTCATCTGGTCGATCGCGCCCGAGATGCAGACAGCGACGCAAAAGCTGTTCGCCGGCGAAGCCGATTTTCTGGAAGCACTCACGCCACCCGCGGTAGCCGAAGCGGCCAAGCACACCAGCGTCCGCGTCGAGGCGTATTCGTCGTTCGACTACGGCTTCCTCCGTTTCAACCTCCGCAGTGGGGCGAGCGCGAAGCCACATCCGCTGTTCGGCGATCGCGCGCTCCGTCGCGCGCTCACGCAAGCGCTCGACCGGCGCCTGCTCGTCCGCAGCGTGTTCGACACGCTGGCACATGTTGCGCTCGGCCCATTCGTCCGCGCGCAATGGACGAGCGACACCACGCTCAGCGAGCTGTCGTTTGATCGCGGCGCGGCGATACGCACGCTCGACTCCCTGGGCTGGCGTGAGGGCCCTGACGGCATGCGGGTGAAAAACGGCCGGCCGCTCCAGTTCACATTGCTCAGGCCATCATCGAGCAAGTCGCGCGAGCTTGTTGCCGTGCTGATTCAGGAGCAGCTGCGCCAGATCGGTGTCACGGTAAAGATCGAGCCACTCGACTTCAGCGCGTTCATGGCGCGCGCCAACAAGCGCGACTTTGATGCGATCATGGACGGGTTGCACACGAGTCCGAGCCCAGCGGGAATTCGCGACTCGTGGTCGAGCGCCGGGATCGAGAAGGGGAACGGGCCGAACTACGGCGGCTACTCGAATCCGCATTTCGATGCGGAGGTGGACAGCGCGGCGCTGGCGTTCGATCCGCGCGCGGCCAAAGCGCACTATCGCGCTGCGTATCAGCAGATTGTGGACGATGCACCGGCGATTTGGCTGTTCGAGCCGGAGGCGGTCGCGGGGTTCAGCACGCGATTGAAGCCGGGGGTGTTGAGGGCGGATGGGTGGTGGCTGACGGTGCCCAACTGGATTGCGGGCGGGCGATGAGGGGCGAGCGGGGAGTTGAGGGGAGAGCGGGG
>JBOHTH010000462.1:0-2049 GCA_050733535.1 Gemmatimonadaceae bacterium
CTCACCGCAGGGGACACTTCTATCCGCGCTTGACAAGATGGAGCCATCCCGCTTGACTTTTGGCGTACTCATGCCTACAATATGGTGAGTGAAGTCGGCCCCGCCCGGTTCTTTACGGCGGGGTTTGTAGTATCAGGGCCTGAGTGCGAGCCCGGTCCTGGCAAGTGCAGCGAAGCTGGCCCGTTGGTTACGGGGCTGTAGCTCAGCTGGGAGAGCGCTGTCCTCGCACGACAGAGGTCAGGGGTTCGATCCCCCTCAGCTCCACTTGTAGATGTGTAACTTTTCGAGATTTCAGTCGTATATGCAGTGAATGCCCGCCGCCGTTCGGTAGGACGTAGAGTTCCAATGACGGTGTGCGTGGCAACTCAGGCCGCAATCCTTCGGGATGGCGGTTTTTTTGCTTTTAACGGCGACCAAGGACCGTAGACCGAAGACCGAAGACCGAAACTACGTAACGTGTGCAGTCCTCGGTCTTCGGTCTTCGGTCTTTTCGGTCTTCGGTCCCCAGTTCAGAAACCCTCCCGTTCACGCAGCCCAGTCACATGCCCCGTATGATGTGGTCCGTGCCACGCATAAATCTCGAGCAGTGCGTCGAGTGAAATCTTGCCGTGCTCGGGGTGGAACATCGTGCGGCTGAGTTGATCTGGCGGCACCGCGCGCAGCAGGAGCACCCAGCGTTCGTGCAGTGCCGCGATCATCGCGAGCGATCCGTCGATCGGTGCGGTTTTCGCGTCGGGCAACTCGGCCCACTTCGACTCGTCGTACGGCTTCACCGGCGGATTGTCTTCGGTCAGGGTCAGTCGCGTGCGCACGTACGCATTCATGTGCGAGTCGGCCACGTGATGCACCACCTGACGAACGGTCCAGCCGCCGGGACGATACGGCGTGTCGAGTTGTTTATCCGTGAGACCGGTTACGGCCTTCTTCATGCGCGCCGGCGTGTCGGCGATGATCTGGATCGCCGCCGCGCGCGATTCCGCGGTGTGCGAGGAGCGCGGTACGCGCTTTCCGATCGGATAGCGCAGGTCGGGTGCGTCGGCGTGTGATGTCATGTGGGGCAATTTGCACAAAGAGTGCGGTGTTTGCACGGGCAACATTTCGCTGCCGACGGCATACCACAAATGATGCCGGTTCGCGTCCGCTCTGCCGTACCTGCCCTTGCGCGCTTCGGTGTGCTCGTCATCGCCGCTGCGTGCGGCGGAACGTCGGTGCGCCCGGGCCCTGCGCCGCAGTCCGCGCCGGTCGAGGGCGTTCGCGAGCTCACCGCCGACCAGCAGGCCGCCCAGGCAGTCAGTCGTCTCACCTTCGGCCCGCGCCCCGGCGAAGTCGAACGCGTCCTCGCGATGGGCACCGATCGCTGGATCGAGCGCCAGCTCGAGCCCGATCGCATTCCCGACCCGACGCTCGACGGACTGCTCACGGAGTTGCCCGTGTGGCAGATGCAGGCGAAGACGCTCGTCGATTCGTTCCCTCCGCAGGACATCTTCATCCGCGACCTTCGCCAGTCACGCGGCATCGCCGCCAAGCAGCAGTTCGTGCTCACGCCGGACGACAGCATCGCGCTCAAAACGCTCAACACGCGCGCGAACCAGTACTACAACGAGTTCCAGGCCGCGAAAGTCCTCCGCGCGCAGATGAGCGAGCGCGAGCTCGTCGAGGTGCTCACCGATTTCTGGGAGAACCACTTCTCCGTGTACGCCGGAAAGATGCCGACGCGGTTTACGCTGCTCGAGTACGACCGCGACGTGATCCGCCCGCACGTGCTCGGAAAATTTCGCGATCTCCTCGGCGCCGTCGCGCACAGCCCCGCGATGCTCTACTACCTCGACAACTACCCGAGCGTCGCTGACCCGAATCATCTCACGCTCCCCGAGCTGCGACAAGCCGAGCGCACCGGCCGGCGTCCGGTGAACCATCGCCGCAACGGGCTCAACGAGAACTACGGGCGCGAACTGCTCGAGCTGCACACGCTCGGCGTGGACGGCGGCTATACGCAGAAGGACGTGATCGCGGTGGCGCGCGCGCTCACGGGCTGGAGCATCGACAAGC
>JBOHTH010000463.1:0-2727 GCA_050733535.1 Gemmatimonadaceae bacterium
GAGCAGCAGCACGGTGAACGTCGTGCGCGCCTCGGCGTCCTGCAGCAGCGAGCTCAACGGAATCAGCCGGTACACGGGAAGCGCGGGGGCAACCGAGTGTACGGCACCGCGGACCGCGGAAGAAATATCCGCGGCATTCCCCGACGTGCGAACCACGAACGCGACATCGCGCGGCGTCCACGCCATGCCGCTCGCCGCGGTCGAGACGAGCTGGTCGTACACCTCGGCGACGGCAGGCTTCGCGAGGCCCGCATCGTGCGTGCTCCCCACAACCCCGACGATCGTCGACCACGGATCGCCGCGGTTCATGCGGATGCGCTTCCCCACCGCGTCGCGCGCGGTCCAATAGCGGGTGGCGAACGCTTCGCTCACGATCACCTCACGCGGCGCATGCGCTGGGTCGAGCGCGGGATCCGGTTCACCGAACAGCCGACCGGCGACGAGCGGGATTCCCATCGCGCGGAAATAGTCCGGCGAAGCGAACGTCATGGGCAGCACGACCGGGACCTGGCCCGGCTCGAGCGGGTGATCTTCAATGAACACGGCGCTGTCCGCCGTCGATTCCTGGTCGAGCGGCAGGCGGCTCGCCACGCCGACGATCGCTACGCCGGGCACGGCACTCAGCGCGCGCAGCGTCGCGACAGCCGTGCCGGCGACGTCGCTCGTCTTGGGATACTCCGAGACAGGCATGGCCAAACGGAACGCGAGCGCATGACTGGCATCGAAGCCGGGGTTCACGGCGCGGAGACGTTCGAAGCTGCGCGCGAACAGTGCGGCGCCCGTGACGAGCACGAGCGCGAGCGCGACCTGCGAAACGACGAGCGCGCGCCGCACGCCGTGCCGCACGCGCGAGCCGGTGGCGCTGCGTCCGTCGGAGCCCATCAAAGCCGTAAGAGACGCCCGGCTCAAGCGCACCGCGGGAAGCGCACTCACGGCAATCGCCGCGACGCCCGAGATCACGACGGCGAACGCCACAACGAACGCGTCGACGTGGATCTCACCGATCCGCGGAATGCTCGCGCCCATCGGCACCTGCTGGAGGAACGCGACGCCGAACGCCGCGAGCGCGATGCCGACCACGCCGCCGACAGCCGAGAGCACCAGCGCTTCGCCAAGCGAGGTCTGCAGGAGGAGCATGCGGCCCGCACCAAGTGCGCGGCGCACGGCGAACTCGCGCTGGCGTCCTTCCGCGCGCGCGAGGAAGAGGTTCGCGACGTTCGCGCAGGCCAGGAGCAGCAGCAGCGCAACGGCGCCGAGCACCACCCAGAGGATGCGCGACACGTTTCCGACGATCGAGTCGCGCAGCGATCCCGTTTCGGTGCGCATCTTCGTCGCCGTGATCGCGCCGGAAGTCAGGCGGCCAGGAAACGCCACCGGCACCTGCGGCAGCAGGCGGTTCAAGTCGGCGTTCGCCGCGGCGATCGTGATGCCGTTCTTGAGGCGCGCGATTCCCTGATAGTCGAACGCGGCAGAGTTGGTGTGCGCCGGGTCGAGGACGAGCGGCAGCCAGAGCTGCGTCTGTTCGGCTGGAAAATGGAACGCCTTCGGTGTGATGCCGACGATCTCGCGATCCGTGCCGTCGACCGAAATGCGGCGGCCTACGATCGCGGGATCAGCGCCGAACGCGTTCTGCCACAGTTCCTGCGAAATAAGCGCGACTGGTGGAGCGCCGGGTGCGGCATCGGCCTCGCTCAGCGCGCGGCCACGCACGGGTGCCGTGCCGAGCACGGTGAACATGCTCGGCGTGCCGACCGCGGCGTTGATCCGCTGCGCAACGTCCGTGGTGCTCGCACCGGCCGCTCCAGCCTGCATGTTCACGGACGTCGCGCGATAAATGCCAATGTCGGTGAATACGCGGTTATCGCGCCGGTAGAGCAGGTAGGTCGCGTCGGACTGATCGACCTGCATCCCGCCGCCGACCGCCAGCGTATGGGTCAGGTTGACGAGACGGTCCGAGTTCGGGTACGGCAGCGGTCTCAGCAGGACGCCGTTCACCACGGTGAACACGGCCGATGCGCCGCCAATTCCAAGCGCAAGCGTGAGCGTGGCTGCAACGGTGAATGCAGGAGTGCGGGCCAGGCGGCGCGCAGCGTGGCGGAGTCCGGTGAGCAGTGACATCGGCATGTGCGTGAGGGTACGACGGCCTCGGATATCGGGACGCTAGTTCGCCTGTAATACCCTCGCAAGCTTGACAGAGTCACGAGGCGAACCGATTGTATGGGTATGATGATACAGTCCCACTGATGCGCACCAGCTTTTCGCACGCGTTCCGGTCGCTGCGGCGCGCGCCCGGGTTCGTCGCGCTTGCGGCGCTCTCGATCGGCGTCGGCATTGGGCTCTCGACGTCCGTGTACGCGATGATCGACCGGCTGATGCATCCGCTCACGCCGTATCCGCACGTCGAGCAGCTCTACCGCATCCAGGGGTATGGCTACTCTTACAAGAGGGACCCGACGGCGGCACAGCTGCTCGACGTCTGGCCACACGGCGGTGCGTTCGCGTCGGTCACGATGGAATCGTTCGGCGCAATGGACGTCGCCGATGCAAACGGAATCATCGGCTCAGGCTTTTACGACCGGGTCGCGCCGAATTACTTCGATGTATTCGGCGTGCGGCCTCGCCTCGGTCGCGTTTTTCGCCCAGACGAAGCAGCGAGCCAGGACGCCATCGTGGTCAGCGACGCATTCTGGCGAACGCACTTCCGCGGGCGAGAGAACATCGGCGACG
>JBOHTH010000464.1:0-8638 GCA_050733535.1 Gemmatimonadaceae bacterium
GCGTGAAAGCCGGCGACGTGCTCGTCACCGACATCACCGACCCGAACTGGGAGCCGGTGATGACGCGCGCATCGGCGATCGTCACGAACCGCGGTGGGCGCACGTGTCACGCGGCGATCGTCGCCCGCGAGCTCGGGATTCCGGCGATCGTCGGCTGCGGCGACGCGACGACGACGCTCGCGAAGAGCGGCGCGGTGACGATCAGCTGCGCGGAGGGCGACACGGGCTACGTCTACGACGGCGCGCTCGAGTTCGACGTCGTGCGCGGCGCCGCGCGGGCGCTGCCGGAAATTCCCGCGAAGATCATGATGAACGTCGGTAACCCGGAACTTGCGTTCGAGTTCGCACAGATCCCGAATGGCGGCGTCGGGCTCGCACGGCTGGAGTTCGTGATCAACAACGTCATCGGGATTCACCCCAAAGCGCTCCTCGACACAGCGAAGCTGAAGCCTGAGCTGCGCGACGAGATCATGCGCCGCACGCGAGGGTACGCGAGTCCGGAGGCGTTTTTTGTCGACAAGCTCGTCGAGGGGGTGGGGACGATCGGCGCCGCGTTCTATCCCAAGCCCGTGATTGTTCGACTCTCCGACTTCAAGTCCAACGAATACCGGAAACTCCTGGGCGGCGAGCTCTACGAGCCGGAAGAAGAGAACCCAATGCTCGGGTTCCGTGGTGCGTCGCGCTATGTGGCCGACAGCTTCCGCGACTGCTTCGCGCTCGAATGCCGCGCGATGAAGCGCGTGCGCGACGAGCTCGGCCTCACGAACGTCGAAATCATGATTCCGTTCGTGCGCACGGTGAGCGAAGCCGCTGCGGTGGTGGGGCTGCTCGCCGAGCACGGCCTCGTGCGCGGCGTGAACGGGTTGCGGCTGATCATGATGTGTGAGATCCCGTCGAACGCACTGCTGGCCGAGCAGTTCCTCGAGCATTTCGATGGATTCTCGATCGGCTCGAACGACCTGACGCAGCTCGCGCTCGGACTTGACCGCGATTCGGGCCTCGTGGCGCAGGGGTTCGACGAGCGTGACGCGGCGGTGAAGATGCTGTTGTCAATGTCGATCTCTGCGTGCAACAGGCTGGGGAAGTACATCGGCATTTGCGGGCAGGGGCCGTCGGATCACGCGGATTTTGCGAAGTGGCTGATGGACGAAGGAATCCAGACGATTTCGCTGAATCCGGACACGGTGGTCGAGACGTGGATCAGACTGGGCGAGGAGGGGGCGGGAGGGAGGCCTCGACCCGATGCGCGGGGCGGAGATGGAACGTGAGGTCCATCGCGGTCGCGTTGTTGGTCGCATGCGTCGGGACGCTGCCAGCTCAGGCAACACCAGATTGGACTGAGCCATTTCCGCCATTCAAGGTCGCGGGGAATCTCTATTACGTCGGGAGCAAAGGCCTCGCGAACTATCTCATCACGACGCCGCAGGGCAATATCCTCATCAACAGCGATCTTGAGGCAAATGTCCCGCTGGTCAAGGCGAGCATCGAGAAGCTTGGATTCAAGTTTGGCGACACGAAGATCCTCCTCATCAGCCATGCACACTGGGACCACGACGCGGGGAGTGCGCTGATCAAACAGCTCACCGGCGCGAAGTACATGGTGATGGACGCCGACGTGCCGGTCGTCGAGTCCGGTGGGAAGAACGATTTTCAGTATGGGAGCGACACGACCGCCCTGTATCCGCCGGCCAAAGTCGACCGCGTCCTGCACGACGGCGACGAGGTTACACTCGGCGGCGCGGTGCTCGTCGCACACCTCACACCCGGCCACACGAAGGGATGCACGACCTGGACGATGCAGGTGAACGAAGGCGGGAGGAGCTACAATGTGGTGATCGTCGGAAGCCCCAACGTGAATGCGGGCTACAAGCTCGTCGACAACACGCTCTACCCGCACATCGCCGAGGATTACGAGCGCGGATTCCGGGTGCTGAAGTCGCTGCCGGTCGACTTCTTTCTCGGCGCACATGGCGCGTACTTCAACCTTGATGGCAAGTATCAGAGGCTGAAAAAGGATGCCGCGTCGCCGTTCATCGATCCGGATGGCTATCGGAGATACGTGGAGGAGCGCGAGCGCGCCTTCAAGGCCGAGTTGGCGAAGCAAAAAGCGGCGCCGTCAGGCGGCAGATAGGGTTCGCTGGCGCCTCCGCCCTTGACCTGCCATAATCGGGGGCACGTTTTCTCCACCCCTCCACCGGTGCCCCCATCATGCGCACACTTTTGAGGTTCACGGCCGGCGCCGCGCTTCTGGCGGCATTCTCGGCGCCGACGCGCGCGCAGGGATTCCTTGGCGGCCTCACGAAAAAAATCTCGGACGAGGCGACGCAGAAAGCGCAGGACAAGGTCAGCAGCAAGCTTGACGAGATGTCGCAGAAGATGCTCGACAATTCGTTCGACGCGATGTTCGGGAGCGGCGAGAAACCTGCAGCGAAGCCGCCGGCGCCCGGAGCGAACGCCGGTGCCGGCGGTGCGTCGACGGGGAGCGCCGCGGGTACGACCACCGCTCCGGCCGGCGCTACTGCGAACGCGTCGCCGTTCTGGACCAACAACAGCGCCAAGACCGAGTCGAGTTACAATTTCAATATCGTGACAACGATGGAGATCGCCACATCCAAGAACGCAAGCGACAAGGCGATCCTCAAGATGCACTACAACACGAAAGAGGCGTACACGGGTACGCTCATCATGAGCGCCGATCCCAAGAAACAGCAGCAGGGTTCTGCATTCGTGATTCTCGACGCCAAGAATCAGGCGATGGTCATGCTGATGGCGTCGGACAAATCGAAGTTCTCGATGGCGTACGGGTGGAGCGACGCACAGAAGTATGCGGCGTCCGCGGGCGGCTCAGCGTCGGTCGCGCCAGCGGAGCCGGTTAACTGGGACACGGTGAAGGTCTGGAAGAACTATTCCAGAATCGGCTCGAAGACAATTGCAGGCTACTCGGCGGACGGTTACCGCATCGAGACGGCGGACGGAAACGCCGAACTCTGGGTCTCGCACGATGCACGGCTGAACGTCGGAAACATGTTCGCCGCCAACTCGGGGCTGAAGCAGATGCGAGGGCGCATTCCCGATGACTATCCGCAGGGAATGCTGCTGCAGCTGACGGGCGTGAACTCGAAGGATGGCGAGACCGTGACGATGACGGTTACGAGCGTCGACACGAATGCCAACGTCACGTACAACATGGCGGACTATCCCAAGATGGGCGCGGAAAAGAAGTAGTCGCTACTTCACGACGATAGTTACCTTCGCCGTTTCCGCGTCCGCGCTGCCGCCGCTCACGGTGTAGGTGAAGCTGTCAGTCCCCGCAAAACCAGCCGCGGGCGTGTATACGAACCCGCCGCCGGAGTTCACGACGACCTTTCCGTGCGCCGGCTTGGTTGCGATCGCGGCGGTCGCGCCCGCGGCCGGCGCCCTGCCCGCGTAGAGCAGTCCGGGCGCTTTCACAGTCATCGGCGCTGACTTCGCAGCGACGTACACATGCGCGACTGCGGTCGCGAACATAATGCCCGCGTTGCGATCACGGGCCGGCGGCACCGCCGGCATTTTGTCCGCCGCGAAGCGCGGCAGCATCTCGTCGCGGTTCGCGAGCCCGAGCATGACCGATGCCGAAAGCACGGCATTATGCATCACGTCCTCGGGCACGATGCGCTCATACGTGTCCAGGTCGGTGTGCCAGGTGGTGCTGTTGTATTCGATTGGATCCTGCTGCGTGCCGATCCCGGGCAGGCCGGCGACGGCGAACGCTCCGTTGTCGCTCCCGCCTTCCACGCGCGCCGTCGACGCTGCGGCGCCGAACACGCCCCAGTCTTCGAACGGCTTGAGGTACTGTGCGAGAATCTCCGCGGCTTCCGGCGGGCCAAATATCGACGCGCCACGCACGCGACCCGTGCCGTCGTCGATGTTCCAATACGCGTCCACCTTGCCGAAGTCGCTCGTCGGCTGCTCGGCGCTCCCGAAATGATTCTTCACGTATGCAAACGAGCCGAGGAGGCCTTCCTCTTCGCCGCTCCAGAGCGCCACGCGAATCGTGCGGCGCGGTTTGGCGCCGGTGGTCTCGAGAATTCGTGCGGCTTCCATCATGATCGCGCAGCCGATCGCGTTGTCGGTGGCGCCGGTGGCGCTGGCCCAGGAGTCGAGGTGGCCGCCCATCATCACGACTTCGTCGGCTTTGTCGCTGCCCGGAATCTCTCCGACCGTGACGTAAGAAGTCTTTCCCTGCGGGAAGTACTGGTTCGACACGTTGAACTGCACCGTTACCGGCGTGCCGTCCGCGATGATGCGGTAAATACGACCATAGTCGTCCGTGCGGAGAATCACGGCGGGTGACTGCGGCGTGGTGTCGTCGTAAATCTGGCCGGCGCCGTTCTGCGCGACGATCACGCCGGGAATTCTGCCCGGGCCTTGCGCAGTGAGGCGGAGCGCCGGCGGGTTGTCGCGCAGAAATGCGTTGACGCGCTGCGTGACTTGCTGGTTGGAAAGATGCCCGGCGGGAGGCGGCGTTGCGGGACCGCCGCGACCGCGGCCGCCGAATCCCCCTCGGCCGCCGCGCCCGCCGCCCGGCGCGTAGCGCGCCTTCACGTCGTCATCCGGCGTGCGCTTGGCGCGCTCGTTGAAGTTCACGGGCACGTTAGGTGGCAGGCCGACCATGACGATCCCGCCCTTCACCTTGGCGGCGAGCGGCGTGAGATACGCCATGAGCTCGTCTTCGGTCGGCGTCTCCGGTGCGACGATGCTCACGACCTGTCCCTTCACGGTGCCCTTAGTGGACGGCGACCACGGCACCGCCTCGAACTTGATGTTCGCTTTCACCGGCGATGTGATGTACCCGGACGCGAGGCCTGGCAGCCAGCCGACGCCGCGCCAGGTGAATGGCTCGAGATGCACGTTCTTCATTCCCCAGCTCTGCATCGTCTTGACGGCCCAGTTCGCCGCCGCAACATGATTGGGCGAGCCGATCGGGCGCGGACCGTACACGTCGGTGAGCTCGTGCTCGATCCACATGATCTTCGAGTGGTCCATCCCTTCGGTTCGCAGCTTCGCATTCATCGCGGCATCGATCGGTTCGGCGGCCTGTTGCGCGGCCGCGGTGCCCGCAAGCGCCACGAGCAGCATGGGAACGATCGACTTGATGCGGGTCAACATGTTTGAGAGTCCTGAGTGGTGGGAATGGATCTATGTATTCTAACGCGCCCCGACGGGACGGTGCTGTGCGCCTTCAATTTCCGCGGTTCTTTCCGAGATCTAAAGCAGAACCGCGGATTTCACCGATGACGGCCGGAAAAGACGCGGATCAATACTTGGGGGACCTAGACTGTGCGAGTGCAGTTGCAGTTCCCCCAGAAAGTTTGATCCGGTTGTACAATCCTGCTGCGGTTTTCCGCGAAATCCGCGGTTCAGCTTTAGCACCCAGCCCTCAAGCGAACCCCGGATCACCACCGCAGTTACATGGCGGCACCCGCCTTCCGCAGTTCTTCCCGAGATCTGAGATCTAAAGCAGAACCGCGGATTTCACCGATGACGGCCGGAAAAGGCACGGATCAATACTTGGGGAACTACAGCTGCGCCAATGCAGTTGCAGTTCCCCCAAAATGTTTGATCCGTGTTCTTTCCGGCCGTTATCCGCAAAATCCGCGGTTCTGCTTTAGCACCCAGCCCTCAATCGAAAACCGGAATCACCGCCGCAATTACATCGTAGCTCCAGCCAGATCCTTGATCGACGTCGACAGCCATTGCACGCGCTCAGGATCGCCCGACCCGGACACAAATCCCTGCACCTTCGTCGCGAGCGCGTTCAGTGCATCGCGCCGCGCGCCGCCGCTCATCCCCTCGGCGCTCTTGAGCCC
Organism: Gemmatimonadaceae bacterium; assembly: GCA_050733535.1. Classification (GTDB taxonomy): domain Bacteria; phylum Gemmatimonadota; class Gemmatimonadetes; order Gemmatimonadales; family Gemmatimonadaceae; genus Fen-1231. Next base: position 5,850 of record JBOHTH010000464.1, read on the forward strand.
GCTGCGCACCGCGGAGATCTTGCCGCCATCGAGCCCGTGCCACCGCTCCAGCTGATCCGCGTACGAACGCGAGAGCGCGAACGTCGCGGGCCAGACGAACTTCGGCTGGTCCTGCACGTTGAGGAAGTCGAACGTCACCGACTTTGCCGCGTCGATCTCGTTCTGCGAAATCGCCGCGCTGGGGATGAGATCGAACACGTCGAGGCCGCGCTGCATTTCGGACCCGATGATATGGCCGTTGTACCAGTAGGCCGACCAGTAGCCGCCGCCCATCAGCCGGTTCGGATCGTTCGGCCCGCGGTCGAAGAAGCCGATCTCGTGCGGATGCTTCGGATCGGTCCACTCGAACAGCGACATGCCGCCCTGATACCAAGCTTGCACCATGATCGTGCGGCCCGGAATCGGGATGAGCGAGCCATTGTGCGCCACGCAGTTCTCGAGCGCCGTCTGCGGCGCCGGAAGCTTGTAATAGTTCTGGAACACCATCTTGCCATTCTCAATCTTGAAAATCGCGTCGGCGCCCCAGTTCCGCGGGTCGTCCTTGCGGCAGTAGGCCGCACCACCGCCGCCCCATTCGTCCGAGAACAGGATCATCTTGCCATCGTTGCTGAACGTCGCCGAGTGCCAGAAAGAGAAGTTGGAATCGGCGACGGCCGTAAGACGCGTGGGATGCTGCGTGTCACGAATGTCGAGCAGGAGTCCCTGACCCGCGCATGCACCGCCGGCCATCCCGACCGCGGGATACACGGTAATGTCGTGGCACTGCGTGAGCGTGCGCGGCGCGAAGGGTGAGGCGACACCGAACTGCTTGGCGAGCACGTTGACCTTCGTGCGGTACGTCGCGGAATCGGCCTTGGACATCGCCGCGCTTTCCGGTCCGAGGTCGCGCACCGCGTTCGTGAAGTTCACGCGCGCGGTGTCCTCACGCGTGACCGGCGCGGCATTTCCACCGCGCCCGCCTCGTCCACCGCGGCCTGCCGCAACAGCCGCGGCACCGCACCCCGGCGGGCCACCGCGTCCACCGCGCCCCGCCGTGAGGTTCACACCATACTGCTTGGCCAGCGCCTCGACTTCCGTGGTGCAGCGTGCCGAATCGGCCGCCGTTTCGGCGGGCGCGAGTTTCGCGCGCGCCGCATCGAATTCTGCGCGGGCGCGATTCGCGGCCGTATCCGCCGGCGAAGCACCGTGGCTCACGCCGTACGCCAGTTCGCTGCCGGTCGTCGGATCCGTGAAGATCGCGGGCGAGCTGACGACTGCGGCCTGCTCCGGATGTGCAAGCGGAATCTTGATGACTTCGATGCGGAAGTTGGAGTTGCTCGGATCCCACGGATTGGCGTTGCAGCGCGCGAGTTCCTCCGACGGACGAATGCCCGACGTCCCGGAGATGTAGACGTAAATGTTCTGGTTGTCCTTCGGATCGTGCACGACGGTGTGCGTGTGCGATCCGCGGCAGGTCTGAACGTTTGCGATGTACTTCGGATGATCGATGTCGCTGATGTCGAAGATGCGCAGTCCGCGGATGCGCTCCTTGCTGACGGCCTCGCGCGGCGCGTCCTTGCCGCAGTCGAGCCGCGCGCTGGGCGCCTCTGCCGATACGAACAGCAGGTTCTTCCAAACCGATACGTCACTCTGCGACGCAGGGCACAGCGTGCCGAGGCGGAGGCGCGGCGCCGCGGGGTTCGAGATGTCCCAGATCTGGAAGCCGTTGTAGTTCCCCTGAATCACGTTCGTGCCGTAGAACGCGAGATCGGAGTTCGTGATTCCCGCGAACTCCTTTGGCGGCGGCGTGTGCGAGACCTCCTTCATGTTCCAGATCGCCTGGCCGGCGTCCTGGAGTCCCGCCTTCAATCCCACGCGCGGATCAGGCGAGGGCGCGGCGATCAGCGGCTGCGACATGTCGGGTGCGCGCGCCATCCCCGGGCTCGCCGAGGTGGCGGGCGCCGACCCCGAGCCGGCGCAAGCCGCCGCGACAAACGCCGCCGTCGCGAAACCGGCGGCGTGAAGTGTGTTCGTGAATCGACTGGTCCTGACGCTGGTCATTGTGGATTCCGCGTGGTGGGAGGAAGTGCGTCGAGCATCTGCTGCATGCGGGCGATCTCTGTCGTCTGATCGGCCTGCACGTCGTTGGAGAACTTGAAGACGAACTCGTCCTGGTCGGCGCCGGGCGTGTCGTCGAGGGTGTCGACCATCGTGATCGCGCCCTTGTGGTGCTGGATCATATAGGTCAGGAACAGCCGGTCGAACTCAGTGCCGCGCGCGGCATCGAGCTGCTTCATCTGGTCTTCCGTGAGCATGCCCGGCATCATCATGAACGTTTCTTTACCGTTCATCATCATCTCCATTCCGCGCGGATCGGGCGCCGGCACCGCCTGGTTTCTGTCCTTCAGCCAGTTCGACATCAGGCCGATTTCCGTAGTCTGGCCGAGCGCGATGCGACCGCAGAACGTCTGCAGCGATTTGTTCGCGCCGTGTGATGCGCACCAGCCGGCCATCTTCACGGCCTGCGAGTGATGGCCGATCATGCCGGACATGAACTCGATGTCGGCCGCGGTATAAGGACGGCGGAGGCTGTCGATGCGGGCTTGCTCGACGCCGGTGACGGGAGCCTGACAGAAAACTCGGCTGGAGGGCGCGAGGGCGAGGATGGCGGCGGTCAGGAACGCCGCGGAGCGGAGAGTCGGCATACGCATTTATAGTACGAAAACGCTCCGCTTAGTGCTATGGACGGTCAAGTTTACCGAACCAACTGCAAGCTGTGGGAGGGAGGCTTCCCTCCCACAGCTTGCAGC
>JBOHTH010000465.1:0-2279 GCA_050733535.1 Gemmatimonadaceae bacterium
CACCCGGTATGCGCATGCCGCCACGCCCCGCGTGGTGGCCCTCGTAGTCGTAGCGCTGGGCGCCGGCGCCGCCCGACTCGCCGCGCAGCAGCATCCTGCGGCCATCTCGGCCGACTCACTCACCAGGGCGATCGCGAACCTGCGCAGGTCGTCCGATTCAGCGTGGATTCCGGCCGCATCGGCATTCGCGTTTGGCGACTCCACCATCGCCGCGAACCACCGCTCCGCGGGTCGCGTCGCGATAGCCGGCGGCACACTCGACGTGCGCGGCGCGATCGCGGGCGATGCGGTGACCTACGGCGGCGATATCATCGTCCGCCATGGCGGCGCGGTGCATGGCAACGCGTACGCTATCCTCGGCAAGGTCGTGCTCGACGGCGGAGTGGTCGACGGTGACACGCGGTCGCTCTCGGGTGACCTCCACGCCGTCAACACGCCGGCGGCGACCGCCCCGCGCTCGACAGTGTCTGCGACGATGCACGCGATCGCGCTGGCCGGCGGGTGGCTGGCCGTCCTCGTGATCGTCGGCATCGGCGTGCTCGTATTCGCATCGACGAACCTCGACGCTGTGTCCGACGCGCTCGAGCGCGGCTTCGGGCGGTCGTTCCTGGCCGGCATTGCGACACAGCTCGCCTTGGCACCCGCGCTCGCCCTGCTGTGCGTGGGCCTCGCGCTGACGATTCTCGGCGCGCTCCTTATTCCGTTCGCGATCGTCGCGTACATCCTCGCGGCCGCGGGCCTCGTGACGCTCGGGCTGCTCGCGATCGCGCGGATCGCCGGGGGGAGCGTGCTTGGTGGCGACGAGGGCGGAACGGGCGCGCAGCGGACCGCGGCACTGCGCGCGATGGTGTACGGCCTCCTTCTGCTGATGGTCCCGTGGTTCATCGCGGGTGCGCTGAGCTGGTCGCCGCGGCTTGCACTCCTCGCGCGCATGGTCGCGGTCGCGATCACATGGGTCGCCGCCACGGGAGGATTGGGCGCTGCGATCATCTCGCGCGGCGGAGTCCGCCGCACTACGGCGCCCTCCGTGCAGCGCGCGCTGAACACGGCAAGCTGGGCCACGCCGACGCCCGTCGCGGGCGTCACGGCTGCGCGGCGGCCGACGCCGTACGGCACCTCCATGCCGAAGTGATCTGATGCGACCCATCAGCGCTGCGGCGCTCGCCGTCATTGCGGCGGCAACACCCGCGTCCGCCCAGACTTGGCGGACGATCGATGCTTCACGCCAGCTGCGGGATACCGCCGCCGTCGCCACGCACATCGACTATGCGGCCGGAAAACTCGACCTGAAGCCCGCCACGACCTCCGCGCTGTATAGTGCCACCGTTCGCTACGACGCCGATCGCGCGGAACCGGTCGCATCGTTCGACACGGCCGGAAGGGTTCTCTCGCTCGGCGTACGCTTGCTCGGGACCCACGTGAGCAACGTCGACGATGAGCACGACGCCGGGTCGATGCAGGCGGAACTGAGCGCGGCGGTGCCGATGGACTTGTCGCTCGAACTCGGCGCGGTCGAAGCGAACCTTCAGCTCGGCGGGCTGCGCCTCACCGATCTCTCACTGCGCAGCGGCGCCGCCGACGTCTCCGCGCGCTTCGACAAGCGCAATCGGGAGACGCTCGGCACGATGACGCTGCAGGTCGGCGCGGCGCAGGTGAAGCTCTTCGATGCGGCGAACTCGGGCGTCTCGCGGATCGTGGCCGAAGTCGGTGCGGGCTCGCTGTCAATCGACTTCGGCGGTGTGCTCACTCACGATGTGGACATCACCGCGACGCTCGCGCTCGGCGGTCTCGCGCTCAACGTGGCGCCAAGCGACGGAGTGTTCGTCGACGAGCGGACGCTGCTCGGCGGTTTCAAGAAAGACGGCTTCACGAAAGGCGCGGACGGGTGGTACTCGGACAATTACAAGTCCGCGGTGCGGCATGTTCGCGTGCACTTGCGGGCGTTTATGGGAGGAATGACCCTTACTCACGCTTCGAACTGAAGGGAAGATTTACGGCGGTGCGGAGTGCGGAGGAGGAATACGAGGGTGGAAGGGACTAGAATGCGGTGAGCTTTGCGGCGATTTCCGTGAGCTTGCGCGCGACGGTTGATTTCTCGTCAGTGGCGACGATCGGGCGGCCGTTGTCGCCGCCCTCGAGGACGGGCGGGTAGAGCGGAACTTCGCCGAGCAGGGCGACGCCGAGTTCGTCGGCGAGGCGCTTGCCGCCCCCGGTGCCAAAAATGGCGAGGGGTTTCCCGGTCTCGGGCGATTCGAAGTAGCTCATGTTCTCCACCACGC
>JBOHTH010000466.1:0-2428 GCA_050733535.1 Gemmatimonadaceae bacterium
TCCCCCCTGGTCTTGCCCCTCACGTCTCAGACTTCCCGCTCCCCGCTCCCCCCTCGGCTCGCCCGCTCCCCCTCAAGTGCGCCCCTTGTCGTAGGTGCCAGGCCTACCGTAGCTTTTCCAACCCTCAACGGCCACTGAGAACCCCCCCCTGCTCACCCGGTCCCGGAGTAGCGCGCCGCTGAAGCGTCTGGCGCTGTTTGGCTTCGCGTTGGGTCTCGCGTTGCTGAGCTGCCGTGACGTCACGTCCCCCGGCGCTCGCGACCGCGTCGCGCGCGGGATCGCTTGGCGCACGCAGTTCCCTGTCGCATATCAGGAGGCGGGGCCGGCCGCCGCAGGAATCGTCGCGTTCACGAACGTGCGGGTGCTGCTGCACCATTCCGACGGCACGGTAGCCATCGACACGACCGTGTCGTTCAGTCCCGACGTCGATTCGCTGCCGCTGAAGCTCGGCGTGAAGCTGCTGCCGAGCGCGCCCGCAAGCGGCGAGCCGCTCAGCCTGAACCTCGCGTACATCAATGCAACGGGCGACACAGTCTTCAAGGGCGGCCCGGTGAGCGTGCTGGCCGTGCCGACGGAGGCCGGCACGACGCCCACTGAGGCCGTCACGATTCCGGTCGCATATACCGGCCCAGGCGCCGGTGCGGTGGGGGTGCAGATCTCTCCTCGCTCCGGCACCGCATCGAGCGGAACGTCCTTCCCGTTCACGGCGGTGGCGGTGGACGGAAGCGGCAACCCGGTGCCGGGCACTCCGATCTTTTGGAGTTCGCTCGACACGACATACGCGACCGTGCCTTCGCCCGCGTCGGGAACGGTGCTTGCAGTGGGGAATGCGCGCACCACGGCACGGATCGTCGCGCAGCTGCTGACCGGGAATGCCACCGATCAGGTCATCCTCAACGTGCAGCCGCCCGCGACGACCATCGCGGTGCAGTCCGGGTCGGGCCAGTCGGGGACGATCGGGACGGCGCTCGCGAACCCGCTCGTCGTGTACGTCACGGCGGGCGATGGCGGTCCCGCGGCCGGCGTGACGGTGACGTTCACCGCGGCCTCTGGCAACGGTTCCGTGACCGGCACAACCGCGGTGACAAACGCGTCCGGTCTCGCGCAGACCACCTGGACACTTGGCAACACCGCGGGCGCCGAGTCGGTCACCGCAGTGGCCGGAACACTCAGCGGATCGCCGCTCACGTTTACCGCGACCGCGAACTCGCCGCCGCATCTCCTCGTCACGACGTCGCCGGCGCCGGCCCAGGTCGCGGGCGCGACGGTCACGCCGGGGTTCGTCGTGTCCGCGTACGACTCGAGCAACACGCAGGACCCGACGTTCACGGGAACGGTGACGCTTGCGATCGGCACGAACCCCGGCAGCTCCACGCTGAGCGGAACGACCAGTGTCAGCGCGGTCGCCGGCGTCGCAACGTTCAATGCGTTCTCGCTCAACAAAGTCGGGACGGGCTACACGGTGGTCGCCAGCGCGGCCGGGTATGCCAGCGGCACATCAGCGGCGTTCAACGTCGCGGCGGGCGCGGCGGCAAACATCGCGATCAGTGGCGGCAACAATCAGACGGGCCCGGCAAACTCTCTGCTCGCCCAGCCGCTCAGCGCGACGGTCACCGACGCAAACGGCAACACGGTTGCCGGCGTCACGGTGACCTTCGCCGTGACGAGCGGCGGCGGCAGCGTGACCACCGCCGCTCCGGTCACGAACTCGTCCGGCATCGCAACGACGACCTGGAAGCTGGGACCCGCGGGCGCGCAGTCCGTGGGCGCCGTCGCGCTGAATGCGCTCGGGCAGCCGCTCGGGGGGTCGCCGCTGGTCTATACGGCGAACGGGTCGGGGGCAGTCGCGTCGACGACGGTCGCGCCGCACCTCGATACGCTCACGGCGATCGGTGCGACGTTCACGGTCGCGGCAGTGGCGAAGGACGCGTCCTCGAACGTCGTGACCGGATCGTTCACCTGGACCAGTCGCACCGCGACGGTTGCGACGGTCAGCACGACCGGCGTCGTCACCACGGTGGCGAACGGATCCTCGTGGATCGTCGCGACAGAAGCCGGCGGGACGAAGGACTCGGCGCTGTTCGTCGTGCAGCAGAGGCTGGCGAGCATCAGCGTCACGCCGAACCCGGTGAGCATCTATCTGGGTGCGTCGTCACCGGCGTTCAGCGCGAGTGCCGTCGACGGACTCGGCGTCCCGCTTTCGGCACAACCGACCTTCACCTGGGCCACTGCGTCGTCCGCGATCGCCTCGATCACTGCTGGCGGCGTCGCGACGGGCGTCGGCCTCGGCACGACGCAAGTGCAGGCGACGGCCGGCGCCGTGACCGGCGTCGCCACGCTGAACGTCGTCACCCGAATCAAGTACATCTTCGTTGCGCGCGATTCGCTTGGATTCGCCCAGACGAGGAGCGATACGTTCACCGTGACG
>JBOHTH010000467.1:0-5417 GCA_050733535.1 Gemmatimonadaceae bacterium
CAACGGCGCACTGCTCTCGCGCCTGCGGGTATACGTACTTGAACCACTCACGCCCGACGACATCAAGATGGTGGTCGAACGTGCGATCACCGACCGCGAGCACGGCCTCGGCGACTCGTCCGTTACCATCGACGACGGCGCGATGGCGATTCTTACCGTGGAGAGCGACGGCGACGCGCGGCGGGCGTTGACGATTCTCGAGGCGGCGGTGGGGTTGGCTGGAGGCACAGGACCGAAGAGCGAAGACCGAAGCCCGAGCATTTCCGCGCCTGTTTCGGACTTCGGTCCTCGGTCTTCGGTCTTGCAGTTGACCGCCCCAATCGTACGCGAAGCGCTCCAATGGCGCCCCGCCCACTACGACAAATCGAGCGAACACCATTACAACCTCATCAGCGCATACCACAAGGCGCTGCGCGGAAGCGATCCGCAGGGCGCGCTTTACTGGCTCGCGCGGATGATCGACGGTGGCGAGGACCCGATGTACATCGCGCGCCGGACGGTGCGGTTCGCGAGTGAGGACGTCGGGCTGGCCGATCCGCGCGCGCTCGAGGTCGCCATTGCCGCGCGCGACGCGTACCACTTTCTCGGATCGCCGGAAGGCGAGCTCGCGATCGCAGAAGCCGCGGTGTATCTCGCGACCGCACCAAAATCGAATCGGGTGTATGCCGCGTGGGGCGAGGCGCTCGCGGCCGCGCGCAGTTCGCCGGCGGCCGTCGTGCCGAAACACATTCGCAACGCGCCGACCAAGCTGATGAAGGAACTGGGGTACGGCGAAGGGTACCAGTATGCGCACAGCGTGCCGGAAGGATATCTGCCGCAAGACTATCTTCCCGACGAAATCGCCGACGCGATGTTCTACGTGCCCACGGCGTTCGGCTTCGAAAAGGAAATCGCAAAACGCATCGACTGGTGGCGGAAACTCAGGGAGAAGGGAGACGCGAAGGAATGAGGAGAATCCCGCTGGTCGTGCTGTTCGCACTCACGCTTGGCGCGTGCGCCACGCTCGCGCGCTCCTCCTTTGCGACGCCCACAGTCGAGCTGAAGGATGTCCGCATGAAGGCCATCGGATTCCAGGGGGGATCGATGGACATCATCCTCAACGTGACGAACCCGAACGACTACCGGCTCGACGCCACGCACCTCACATACAATCTGTACGTCGATACGATGAGGGTCGCGTTCGGTGAGATCAGCAAGACCACCACGCTCGAGCCTCACAGGAGGAACGAAGTCGTGGTGCCGGTCTCGTTCGGCATGCAGGAGCTGGTTCGTGCCACGCAACTGATGTCGCAGACAGGCGGAGTGGACTACCGCGTGACTGGCGAAGTCACGGCAGCGACGCCGAGTGGGAGTTATACGAGGGCTTATTCGGGGACCGGGCATTTCGACAACATCGGGTCGGTGCGACCGCGATAAGAGCCTGCTGAGCGGCCGCTGCCCGTTATGTGGTCACGCGAATCTTGTCGTGCAGAAACTCCGGCGCGAGGCTGGCCCCGCCAGGCCATTCGAGGGCCCCGCCTTCCACTCGAAAGCATTGGAATGCATCGAGGTCGCGGAGAGGCTCGAACACCTCGCCGTGCAGTTCCGGACCGAGATCAATCTCACCGGCCGATCGGTCGCGAAAGCGGAGCCATATTGTATACCCGCTGACATATCGAGCCTCAACGACCATGTAGTCCATGTTTGTTACTCCAACGGTGGAACGCGCGGGATCTCTTGTCGCTCGTCAGCGAGGCGCCAGCATTCAAGCGATTCTGCCCGATGGAGTGCCGTCCATAGGTGAACGCGACGGACTACATGCGCCGGGCAGTGCCCGTGCGTGGTCAGCGTCTCAATATCAACCGTAATTTCATGTTCACTGTGTTCGGCGTGCAAGTGCGGCGGGCCGTGTTCGCGATGGAACATTCGGATGGTAATACCGTGGAAGCGGGAGATTTCGGGCACGAGACGAACGCTAGCGCCCTACAGTCGAGAACCGTCACCATTTTGTCGCGCATGGAATGGTTCGATTGCGGGAGATTCACGCCAGCTCTGAGCGCGGAGGAGGAAATAGGGAATGCCGAAGGGATCCGGATCCCTCAGGACCCTGTATTCCATCTCCGCACTCCGAACCGGGGTGAACGCGCCGTCAGATTTCACCTAAATCTGATTCGTCGACATCCGCCGCCGGCAGCCTCAGCTCGAACACGCTCCCTCCGCCGTCGCGCGGATGGTGAGTCAGCAGTCCGCGCTGCGCGCCCGCAAGGCTTCGTGCGATGGCCAAGCCGATCCCGGCACGGCCGCGGTCCGCGATTGACCCCGCAGGCCTGTAGAATGCGTCGAAGACCCGCTCGCGCTCGCTCTCGGCGATCCCCGGGCCCCGGTCGGCGACGGCGAACACCAGATCCGGCCCCTCGCGATGCGCATGGAGGTCGACTTTCGCGCCGTTCTCGGTGAACCGGAGCGCGTTCTCGAGGAGATTCACGAGGATGCGCAGCGTCTGCACAAAATCGAACGTCCCGTACAGCGCCGGGGCCGATTCGTCGAGTTGCGCCACGATGCTCGCGCTTCGTTCGAGCGCCGCGCATTGCCGCATCGCCGCGCCGACGACGTCCTCGGCCGAGTTGAGCTCTGGTGTGAACGACCACTTGCCGGCGCGGAGCCGTGAGAGATCGAGCAGGTCCGCGACCATGCGCGTGAGGCGGTCGACCTGCTCCTCGATTTCGGTTGCGCGCGACGCGCCCGTGCGCACCTCGTCCTGCGCCAGCGCCTTGATGGCGGTGAGCGGCGTGCGCAGGTCGTGTGAGACCGATGCGAGCACAAAGTCCTTCATGCGGTCGCCTTCACGCAGGGCGCGCACCTGTTCGGTCTCGCGGGACATCTGCTCGTGCTCGGCGGCGAGCCGCTTGACTTCCTCAGCGTCCTTCAGCGCCGCGTCGCGGTCACGCTGCGCTTCGTCCAGGAGGTGCGACGTCACCACCGCCGTCACGAGGTATGCCGCGAGGGTCACGAGGTCGGCTGGCTTCGTGATCGAGATGTGATCGTACGGAGTCTGCAGGGAGTAATCGATGAAGATGACGCTCAGGACGGAGAGCGTGAAGCCGAGGCGCCGTCCTCCGCTCGCGCTTCCGCCGAGCACCACCAGCAGGTAGGTGAGCGGCACGTAGGTTTGCTCGGTCGCCGACCGCATCACGATGAGCGAGACCGTCACGACGAGCAATACGCCGACCCATGTGGCCCAGTGCCGCAGCTGGCCTGGCGGTGTCACGGGATCTCGAACCGGTACCCGACGCCCGGCTCCGTGACCACAAACCGCGGAGCGGAGGGCGAGCGCTCAATCTTCCGGCGGAGGTTGGTGATGTGGACGCGCAGATATCGCTGCGGGTCGCCGAACTCGCGGCCCCACACCGCGTCGAACAGCTGTTGATGGGTGAGCGTCCGTCCGGACGCAAGCACCAGCGCGCGGACGATGTTCCACTCGATCGGCGTGAGCCGTACGGCCTGCGTGCCGCGCATGAGCACGCGGCGGGTGATGTCGATGGAGAGTTCGCCGGCTATGATGGGCGTCTCCGGGGGCGCGGTAAGCTGCGTCCCGGCGCGGCGCAGCTGCGCCTTGACCCGCGCGAGCAGTTCGACCGTGCTGAACGGTTTGGTGACGTAGTCGTCGGCGCCCAGGCTCAGGAGGCGAACCTTGTCGTCTTCCTCGTGGCGCGCCGAGAGGACGACGATCGGCATCGTGGCGAAGCGCCGGATCTCGCGGCAGAGGTCCGCGCCCGCCATGTCAGGGAGGCCGAGATCGAGCACGATGAGGTCGGGATGCTGTGCGGTGGCGCAGCTGATCGCCTCCGCGCCCGTTTCGGCTTCGACGACGCGATCGGCCACCTCGCGCAGCGCATTCTTCAGCGTGCGGCGGATCTGGAATTCATCGTCTACGACGAGGATGCAGCTGGCGACGGGCATTGAGAACAAATAAGGAGCCGGAAGGCGGAAGGCGGAAGCCGGAGGTAACCATGAAGCCGGATGCCGGAAGCCAGAAGCCGGACGGGGCGCTTAGCTCCGGCTTCCGGCTTCCCGCTTCCGGCTTAGTTTCCCTCATGCCCGATCGCACCAGAGACGAGCTCCGCGCCGAGATCAAGCGCCTCACCGCCGAATACCATCGCGCCGCGTTCGCAAAGGGGCCATTCCGCCCCGGCGAGGACAGCGTTCCGGTGAGTGGGATGGTGTTCGACGCCGACGAGATGGAGCACCTCGTCGACGCTTCACTCGATTTCTGGCTGACGACGGGCCGGTTTGCCGACCAGTTCGAGCGGGAGTTCCCGCGCTTCATCGGCGTGCGGGAGTGTTCGCTCGTGAACTCCGGCTCCAGCGCCAACCTGTGCGCGCTCAGCGCGCTGACGTCACCACAGCTCGGCGACCGCCAGCTCAGGGCCGGCGATGAGGTGATTACCGTTGCCGCTGGATTTCCCACCACGGTGAACCCGATCGTCCAGAACGGCCTGGTTCCGGTGTTTCTCGACGTGAAGGTTCCCACCTACAACGTCGACGTGAGCCGCCTCGAGGAAGCCGTCGGGCCGCGCACACGCGCGATCATGGTCGCGCATACCCTCGGGAATCCCTTCGACCTCGGCGCAGTCACCGCGTTCGCGAAGCGGCACAATCTCTGGCTCGTGGAGGATTGCTGCGACGCCGTCGGTGCGACGTACGAGGGACGGAAATGTGGCACGTTCGGCGATCTGGCGACCGTCAGCTTTTATCCCGCGCACCACGTCACGATGGGCGAGGGCGGCGCGGTGCTCACCAACAGCCCCAAGCTCCGCGACATCGTCGAATCGTTTCGCGATTGGGGACGCGACTGCTGGTGCGCGCCCGGCAAGGAGAACACCTGCGGCCTCCGGTTCGAGTCGCAGTTCGGCCAGCTGCCGCACGGGTACGACCACAAGTACACATACAGTCACATCGGCTACAACCTGAAACTCACCGACCTCCAGGCCGCGGTCGGTGTCGCCCAGCTGAAGAAGCTTCCGAAGTTCATCGCGAAGCGGCGCGAGAACTTCGCGCTGCTGCACGGGCTGCTGCAGGACTGCCGCGAGCACCTCGTGCTTCCCGAGTGGCTGCCACAAAGTGAGCCGAGCTGGTTCGGCTATCCGATCACGGTGAAGGATTCGTCGCCGGCGGACCGCAGCGCGATCGTGCGGTATCTGGAATCGAAGCACATCGCGACGCGGCTGCTTTTTGGCGGCAACCTCCTGCGCCAGCCGGCGTACGAGGGCGTGAAGCATCGCGTGGTGGGGCCGCTGGATCAGTCCGACTGGATTATGCGCGGGACGTTTTGGGTGGGAGTGTACCCGGCGCTGGATTCGACGCGGATCGAGTATGTCGCGAGTGTGATACGGGAGGCGATCGGCAGGGAGGGGTGAGTCGGTGGTCGCCCGAGTCGG
>JBOHTH010000468.1:0-11728 GCA_050733535.1 Gemmatimonadaceae bacterium
GGGAGCGGGAAGTTGAGGGGGGAGAGTCGAGTCCAGGGGGGAGCGGGGAGGGCGAGCGGCGAGATTCGGCGCTCCGCCTCCCTTCGGCAATCCCCATTCCATTTCTGCGCTCCGCAACGGGTCGGAGCTCCCCGCTCCCCCCTCATCTCCCCCCTCGTCTTAGCGCGAACTCGCCCCAAACCTCACCTGCACGACATACCCTGCGGGCCTTCCATACCGCGCGTCGAGTTTCCACTGCCTCATTTCCGTGTTCAGGCACGCGTTGACCAGATCGCCGGCCGCTGACGTCCATCGCGTGTTCGTGACGAGCACTCTGACCATGTCCGTCCCGGCCGGTGTCATGCGCGCCATGATGTTGACGATGCCCGCGAGGTAAGGGTCGGTGTTGCGCCCCGCCTCGAAGCAGCTGGTGCCTTGTGCGAGCGCGACGATCGTGTCACGCAGCGCGTCCGGGCTCACGGCGTAGGTTTGGCCCAGTTCATCGACGATTTTCTCGACGGGCCGAGCCGACGCGAGCAGCGAATCGGCGATGGCCTGCTGCCGCTGGCGATATTGGTCCGGCGAGAGGGCCGTGGAGGCACCGTTGGGTGGGTCGGCTGTTTCGCCGTGCCTGTCATGGTCGCACGCGGTGACGACCACGAGCAACAACATCACGACATGCTGGAAAGTCATGCCACTTCCTCGTACGATCACGCGAGATTCATTGCGCCGCCGCGCCGAAATTGGACCGGCGCGCGCGTTCGGCGATCTGTTGCCGTCTCTCTGCAATAAACCGATTCACGCCGGAATGTTTCGATGACACTTTTTGCGGAACCCCGTACTAGCGTTCCGACACTGGATGCGGCGACGGCCGCGCTGGTGCGGCAGTCTGCCCGGATCACTGCCGCGAGCGAAGCGGATGTTCGTGCGGGATTTGCCGAGTGCAATGCGGCAAAGGTCAGCCAGCGGTGGCAGGAAGAACTGGTGCTTCAGTCGTACCTGTTTGCGGGATTTCCGCGGGCGCTGAACGCGGCGCGGGAGTGGCGGAGGTCACAGGGCGCGGCTGCGGGCAACGCGGCAGAGCGGAGCGAAAAAACCTCGTTCGCGCCGGAGGCGAACGAGGGCTACGCCGATGTGTTCGAGTGGCGTTCGCGCGGTGAAGAGACGTGTGCGACGGTATACGGCAGTTTCTACGACAAACTGCGCGGGAACATTCGCGCGCTCAGTCCACTGCTGGACGAGTGGATGATCGTCGAGGGGTACGGCAAGGTTCTGTCACGCGAAGGGCTCGACCTCGGCAGGCGCGAACTGTGCATCGTCGCGGCATGCGCTGCCGCGGAGCAGGACAGGCAGCTGCACTCGCACCTCCATGGCGCGCTGAACGCGGGCGTGCCGGCGGCGGTGGTGCAGGCGGCGCTGGAATGCTTGGCTGGCGTGGTAAGTCAGGACTCGTTGGTGCGGGCTGGACTGTTGCTCGGGCGGGTGACCGGAAAAGGTAGTTAGCTTCCACGCCATGTTCATCGACCGGGTAAAAGTTCGCGTCGCCGCCGGCACAGGCGGATCAGGCTGCACGTCGTTTCGTCGTGAGTGGCGCGAGCCCATGGGCGGGCCGGATGGCGGAGAGGGCGGAAAGGGCGGTGACATCACCGTGCGCGGAGACTCCAACCTCTCCACGTTGCTCGATTACACGTACCGCGACTTCTGGGAAGCCGAACGTGGCGAACATGGCATGGGCGCCAACAAAAGCGGGCGCGGCGGAGCGTCGATCATCATGCCGGTCCCGCCGGGCACGGTGGTGAAGGATCTCGAAACTGGAGAAATCATCGGCGAAATTCTCGAGAACGGTGAAGAACTCCTCGTGGCCAAGGGCGGCCGCGGGGGCAAGGGGAACTCGTACTTTGCGACTGCCACACACCAGTCGCCGCGTGAATGGCAGCCGGGAGAGGAAGGACAGGAACGGACGCTCGAACTCGAACTGAAGCTCATTGCCGATGTCGGGCTGGTCGGCCAGCCGAACGCCGGGAAAAGCACCCTGCTCTCGGTGCTCTCCGCCGCCAGGCCCAAGATCGCGGACTATCCGTTCACGACGCTCTCGCCGAATCTTGGCGTCGTGCAGCTCTCGGATCATCGGACGTTCGTCGTCGCGGACATTCCCGGCATCATCGAAGGCGCGCACGAAGGGAAAGGACTCGGGCTGCAGTTTCTGCGGCACATCGAGCGGACACGGATGCTCGCCATCCTGATTCCGATCGACTCGATGGACTGGCAGGCGGAGTACGAGCAGCTGCGCGCCGAGGTGACGCAGTACTCGACGGAACTGGCGGCCAAGCCGCATTGCGTTGTGTTTACGAAGCTGGACCTGTGGGGCGAGGAGATGGTGCCGGACATCGAAACCCAGGGGGCGTTCGGGGTGTTCGCGATTTCGGCCCCGGGACGCCTCGGGCTGGACGCGCTAAGGGACGCGTGGTGGACGAAGATCCTCGAGATGAAGAAGCTCGCGGCTGGCCTGAAAACGGCGGTGGAGTTCTGACGGGGGAGGTTCATGAGGGAGATCGGGCAGGGCGATGAGCGGTATCCCGCGGTATTCCTTGAGCGGGACGATAGGCCCAAGTCGTTCTTTGCAATCGGCGACGAAACGATCCTCGACATGGCGCCGAACCGTTTGGTGGCCATCGTGGGCACCCGGGATGCGTCCCCGTACGGGGTGAGGGTGACCGCTGCGCTCGCGCGCGCATTCGCGGGTGCCGGAATCGGGGTTGTCAGCGGCCTTGCTCGCGGGATCGATGCGGCAGCCCACCGGGCGACGCTGGAGGCGGGCGGAAAGACCGTCGCGGTGATGGGGACCGGCGCCGACGTCCCCTATCCCGTCGGTCATCGCGAGCTGCACGGCGAGGTCGCAGCGAAGGGGCTCGTGATCTCGGAGAACGCGCCCGGATCCTCGGCGTATCCTGGCTGCTTTCCGCGGCGGAATCGCCTGATCGCATGGCTGGCGCGCGTCACGATCGTGGTGGAGGCCCCGTACAAGTCAGGGGCGATCAACACGGCGACCCAGGCCCTCGACGCCGGACGGGTGGTCGCCGCTGTCCCCGGTCCGATCGACGCACCCCGGAGCGCCGGTGCCAACCTGCTCCTTCGCGATGGGGGTCAGGTCATCCATTCAGTGGACGATGCCCTCATGCTCTTTGGGCTCACCCCCCGCCGGCGGACCAAGGGACCGACCCTCGGGGCGGTGGAGGCCGCGGTTTGGGACGCCCTGGAGGCTGGGTCCGCCACGGTAGACACGCTCGCCAGCCGGTCTGGTCTCCCACCGCGCCAGACGCTCGAAGGAGTGGCCCGGCTGGAGCTCAACGGCTTGGTCAGGCTCGGCGCCGGCGGGCACGTGGCGAGAGTGTCTGTAGGGTGATCGGGCGCGAACGGCCCGATGAGAATGAGTTGAAGTAGTTTCTCAAGCCGTGTTATTGCAACTAGTTAGTAGTTTGTATCTAGAAGTAACTTGAGCGTACTTCTGACAGGTCGATTTCTGACAGTTGGCGTCTGATAGTTTTGCCGTTACAAACATCCGATATATCGAACCAAGGCCAGCTTGCATCTGTACGTCCACGTTCCCTTCTGCGCCCGGCGCTGCAGTTACTGCGATTTCGCGATCGCCGTTCGCCGCGTCATCCCGGCTGGCGAGTTCATCGACGGGATCGCTGCTGAGCTCGGGAGCAGGTTCGACGGCGCCGAGCTTGAGCCGCTGACGACGGTCTACCTTGGCGGCGGGACACCGTCAAAACTGGGGCCTGACGGGGTCAGGAAGCTCCTGGACCGGATCCGGGCGGTCCCTGGACTGAGCGTTGCGGACGGCGCCGAGGTGACGATGGAAGCCAATCCGGAGGATGTGTCCCCGGACGCAGCCGCGGCCTGGCGCGACGCCGGAGTGAACCGGCTGTCCATGGGCGTCCAGTCGTTCCATGCCGTGACACTCGCGTGGATGCACCGGACACACGATGCCGACGCAGCCTCACGCGCGATGGTCGCCGCGCGGGGCGCGGGCATCGACAATATCTCGATCGACCTGATTTTCGCGCTCCCGACCGACCTCGGTCGGGTCTGGGAATCCGATCTCCTGACGGCGCTGGCACTGCACCCGGACCATGTGTCGCTCTATGGCCTCACGGTCGAGCCGCACACGCCGCTCGGCCGATGGACGGCCCGTGGCGAGGTGGCCGAGGCGCCGGAGGAGCAGTACGCCGCCGAATACCTGCAGGCGCACAAGGCGCTCGCGACCGCCGGGTTCAGCCACTATGAGGTGTCGAACTTCGCGCGATCGGGAAAGACCAGCCGTCACAACTCGTCGTACTGGCAGCGCGCGCCGTACATCGGCGTTGGGCCGTCCGCGCATTCATTTGACGGGCGCATCCGCCGGTGGAACGAGCGCGAGTATGAACCGTGGCGCCAGAAGGTCGCGGCGGGCGCGGACCCGCTCGGGGGCGCTGAGGAGTTGTCGGCCGAGAATGTGCTCGCCGAAGACGTTTACCTCGGGCTTCGCACGATGAACGGGCTGGCGGTGACCGAGACAGACAATTCGATGGTCAATGCGTGGCAAAAGAGCGCGTGGGCAAGTCTTCGAAAAGACCGGGTGACGCTGACTGCGGAAGGGTGGCTGAGGCTCGACAGCCTTGCCGCCGCCTTGACCGCCGTTCGAAGCCATTAGTAGACTTGCACTTATGTCGTCAACCGAGCTCACGGATCGAGAGCGGCAGATTCTCGAAGCGGTAATTCGATTCTACGTCGAGTCGGCGGAGCCTGCCGGATCGCGCAGCATATCGCGCCGCTTCGGGCTCGGTGTTTCGCCGGCGACAATCCGCAACACAATGAGCGACCTCGAGGCCAAGGGATTCCTCTTCCACCCGCACACGTCGGCTGGCCGGATTCCCACCGACAAGGCGTACCGCGTCTACGTCGACGAACTGATGCAGGTTCGTCCGCTCGAAAGTGTCGAGCGGTTTCAGCTTGCGCAGGAGATTTCGGCGGGCGGCTCGGCCATCGAGTCCATCCTGCGGCGCGCGGCGCAGTCGCTGGGCGTTCTCTCGCAGGAGTTGGGCGTAGCGCTCGGGCCTCGCATGGAGCAGGCCGTGCTCGAGAAGCTCGAACTGGTGCGGCTGACCAGCGAGAAACTGATCCTCGTGCTCTCGCTCAGGGGCGGCGCGGTGCGGACGATTTTCATTGAAGTGCCCGGCGAAATCGCCGACGATGCGCTGCTCGAGGTGCAGGTGGTTCTCAACGAGCGGCTCGCCGGATTCTCACTCGGTGAGATCCGGCAGTCGCTCGGATCGCGCCTGCGCGACGCGACGACCGCGTCGGGGTCGACCGAGCTGCTGAACATTTTCCTGCAGGAAGGCGACGCGCTGTTCGACGTGCCCGCGCAGGACGACGGACAGGCCGTCGTGCTCGGCCAGGCGTCGCTGCTCGCCGACAAGCCCGAGTTCGCGACCGGCGAGAAGATGCGGCGGCTGATCGAGATGACCGAGACGCGCGCGGGGCTGGCGACGCTGCTGCGGAGCCGGTCGTCGGCGAGCGGCGTGTCGATCTCGATCGGGAGCGAGCATGGGTCGGCGCTGCCGGGCGGGATGACTGTGGTGACGGCCGAGTACCGCGCGGGAAGTTTGTCCGGAGTGATCGGCGTGATTGGGCCGACGAGGATGTCGTACGAGAAGGTGATCGCCCTTGTCACACACACTTCGTCGCTGGTGACGGATCTTCTGGCATGATCCGCGCGATGCGCGTTTCGGGCTTTGGGTGAGAAGTTTCGGGATTGGAGTAATTAGTCGTTGGCTATGGCACCGCCGATCGGTCGGCATCGCTTTTTCCCACGGCCAATAACTATTCACCCCGATCTCACAGCCTCTCACCCAAAGCCGACCCGCTGTTAGTTAACTTTCATCGTCACCAACGCCCGAACCCCGTGCATGGCCGATTTCTACGCAATCCTCTGCATCGAACGCACCGCGACCGACGAGGATATCAAGCAGTCGTATCGCCGTCTCGCGATGCAGTACCATCCCGACAAAAACGCCGGCTCCAAGGCATCCGAGGAGAAGTTCAAGGAGCTCTCGGAAGCTTACGACGTCCTGCGCGATCCGCAGAAGCGCGCTGCGTACGATCGCTATGGTGAGGCCGGGCTGCGCGGTGGTGGCGGCGGCGGCGGGTTCCATCATGTGGACCTGTCCGAGGCGCTCAACATCTTCATGCGGGACTTCGGGCTTGGCGACATGTTCGGCGGCGGCCAGCGTCAGCAGAGCGGGCCGCGGTCTGGCGCGGACCTCAAGGTCGACCTGAGATTGTCGCTCTCCGAGGTCGCCACGGGCGTCACGAAGGAGATCAAGATCAAGCTGCTCGATCCCTGCGATCGCTGTCGTGGTGTTGGCGCGGAGCCGGGAACGAAACCGGTGCGCTGCGCTACGTGCGGCGGCCAGGGAGAAGTACGCCGCTCCCAGCGGTCGTTCTTCGGCCAGTTCGTGAGCGTCGCGCCGTGCCCGACGTGCGGCGGCGAGGGTGTCATGATCGCGTCGCCGTGCAAATCCTGTCGCGGTGAGGGACGCCAGCGTGGCGAGCATGCGATCCCGATCAACATTCCAGCCGGCGTCTCGACCGGCCAGTACATGCACCTGCGCGGCGTGGGGAACGCCGGCGCGCGGGGCGGCCCGCGCGGCGATCTCGTCGTGCTCTTCGATGTCGACGACGACGACCGTTTCGAGCGCGACGGCGAGGATCTGTATACGGAGGTGTTGCTGACCTTCCCGCAGGTTGTGCGCGGGGCCGATGTCGAGGTCGCGGGGATCGCCGGCGCGATCACGCTGCACATTCCGCCAGGTACGCAGAGCGGGCAGGTATTCCAGCTGCGGGGGCGCGGGCTGCCGCGGGTGAACGCGTCGGGGACGGGCGACCTCCACGTGCGGGTACAGCTCTGGACGCCGACGGACCTCAGCGCAGACGAGCGGCGCGTGATCGACGAGCTGGCCAAGGTGCATTCCGCAGTGCCGGCCAAACGCGACAAGGGCTTCTGGGCGAAGATGAAGGAAGCGCTCGGCGCGTGACTGCGCCCGAGCCTTGGCAGCGCGTGGCGGTTCGTCCGTCGCGCGCCGCCGCCCGCGATGCCG
Source organism: Gemmatimonadaceae bacterium (assembly GCA_050733535.1). Classification (GTDB taxonomy): domain Bacteria; phylum Gemmatimonadota; class Gemmatimonadetes; order Gemmatimonadales; family Gemmatimonadaceae; genus Fen-1231. The sequence continues at coordinate 7,122 of JBOHTH010000468.1, forward strand.
TAAGTACGGCGATGTTCGAGGCTGGCGCGCAGGGCCTGCAGGAAGAGGCGGGGGAGGGCGGAGCGCTGGTGACGCATGTGGCGTCGCTGGCCGAGGCCACCGCGATCGAGCGCGCGGTTCGTGCGGCTGACGAGGGTGCGGCGATCGATGTGATCAAGATCGCGCAGGTCGATTGGAGCACGGCGTGGCGCGATTCGATTCGTGCACACGAGGCCGGCGCGCTGACGGTGGCCCCGCCATGGCTCGCTGCGGGATTGGACCCCGCCTGTACGGTAATCATCGAACCGGCAATGGCGTTCGGCACCGGTGATCATCCCACGACGCGCGGCGTGCTGCGGCTGATGCAGTTGGTGGTCCAGCCGGGCGACGTGGTCGCCGACCTCGGGGCGGGGAGCGCGGTGCTCGCGATCGCCGCGGTGAAGCTCGGCGCGACGCGCGCGGCCGCGGTGGAGCTCGACGCGGACGCGATCTCCAACGCAGAGGAGAATGTCGCGCGGAACGGCGTTGCCGGCCGCGTGACCGTGATCGAGGGCGACGCCACGGTGGTGCTTCCGCTGCTCGCGCCGGTGCGGGTGATCCTCGCGAATATCATTTCGTCGGTGCTGGGCGAACTGCTGCCGGTGATGGCGCACTCGCTCACTCCTCACGGAGTCGCCATCTTGAGTGGCATCCTCGACGAGGAGCGGGACAAGATGCTTGCGATGTTCGCGGCGGGCGGGTGGCGCGTGGTGCGGGAGGACGCCGAAGGCCAGTGGTGGTCGGTGACAATCGAGCGCGCGCGCTGATGGCGCTCGCGACGTTCGTCACGACGGAACCGTTCGCGGCCGGGGAGACAGTCACGCTCGGCGAGGACGAAGCGCGCCATATTCGCGTACTGCGTCTCGAAGTCGGCCAGCCGGTGGGGCTGCTCGATGGGCGCGGAATGCGCGGGCGCGGGACGCTGGTGCGCGTGGCCAAACGACATGCCGCGGTGGCGGTGGAGGTCGTGTCTGCCGTGGAGCCTCCGCCCTCGGTGCATTTAGTTCTGCCGGTCGCGGATCGCGACCGGATGTTATGGCTGGCGGAAAAAGCGACCGAGCTCGCCGCGACCAGTTGGCGACCGGTGCTCTACAAGCGGTCGAAGAGCGTGACCCCGCGCGGCGAGGGGCCGACCTTTCAGCAGAAAGTCGCCGCGCGAATGGCCGGAGCGCTCGGGCAGTCGCACGGCGCGTGGCTCCCCGCCGCATATCCCGATGCCACGGTCGAGCGCGCAATCGCGGCGACGCCAGACGGGCCGCGGCTCGTGCTCGACATGGCGGGCGAGCCGATGGGGCTGCTCGTGAACGAGGCGGCTGCAAACGCACGCGAACATGGCGCGGGGTTCTTGAAGCCGATCACGATCGTTGTCGGGCCCGAGGGTGGGTTGGAGGAGAGTGAGCTCGACGAGTTCGTTGCGGCGGGGTTTCGTCCGGTGAGCCTCGGCCTCACCGTGTTGCGCTTCGAGACTGCGGCGGTGGCGGCGCTTGCCGTGGTGCGCACCGCGCTCGCGACGCTGCCCCGGACGATTCGGGCGAGCCGCGAGGAACTAGAGGAGATGTTAAATGGCTGACGCGTGTGTGTTCTGCCGGATCGCGCGCGGCGAGATCCCGGCGACGATCGTTGGGGAGAGTGCGACGTGCGTCGCGTTCCGGGATCTCGACCCCAAGGCGCCGGTGCACGTGCTGGTGATTTCGCGGGAGCACTTTGCGTCGATGAATGACGTGAAGTCACCGGCGGTGTTCGGGGAACTGCTGGCGCTCGCGGTGGAGGTGGCGAAGAAAGAAGGGGTCGCAGAGCGCGGGTATCGCGTGGTCCTGAATACGAACTCGGATGGCGGGCAGTCGGTTTTTCATTTGCACGCGCATGTGGTCGGCGGGCGGCACATGGCTTGGCCGCCAGGGTGATCGCTGGATGTTTTGCGATTTTCTGGGCGCTTCCGTGCGCGAGAGAGGCTCCTGGTCGGCAACAATAACCTCGTTGCGCTCGAGCGTACGTTCAGATGTACAAGTCGCCCCCGCCGGGGCTGCCGGGGCTGCCGGGGCTGCCGGGGCTGCCGGGGCTGCCGGGGCTGCCGGGGCTGCCGGGGCTGCCGGGGCCGCCCACATGCGCCAGTGGTCGGCCTCGCACCGCACGCGGATTGGCGCCCGCGGTCGGATTGGCGCACGCGCACTGAGTTCTCAAGCTGAACCAATGCGGCGGTCGGTGCCGGCGACGTACATCCAGCCGTACGCTTTTGCGTAACGCGGATATAGTTGGCCAACAGACACCTAACGCACGGGCGAACGGCTGGCATCTCATCATGCGCATAGCTACGCGGGCAGCTCGACCGTCGCCTTCCTCTCCAGCCGTCCCCATCCCACCACCTTCCCCCTAAACGCGGCAAAGAAACTCTTCAGCACGACTGAGTACATGATCTGCCGATAAGCGAACCGCTGCAGCATGATCAGCCATGAGAGGCCCTTCTCCTCATCCGGCTCCATCAAGAACGCGATCATCGCCCCCATCCAGTCGCTGATCAGAAACACGCCATAAAACAACAACACGTGTTCGAGATCAGTGAGCGCGTATGTATCGCCGTGCGTCTTGAACGTGAGCCACACGGAGAACAGCGAGAACAAAAAGGTCAGGTCTGCGAGCGGAGACAGCGCCGTCAGCAGCAGCCCGAACACCCAGCTGTTCGGCAGCGCAACGAAGCCGAGTGTTCCGTACTGCCGCTTGAACAGCGCATCCTTGTGCTTCCACGCACACTGAAGCGTGCCGAATGACCAGCGGAAGCGCTGGCGCGAGAGTGTGCCGAGCGTGTCGGGCGCTTCAGTCCACGCGATCGCGCGCTCCGCATACGCGATCACGTGGCCATGCTTCCGGATCGCGATCGTCAGGTCCTGATCCTCGGCGAGTGTGTCGGGTGTGAAGCCGCCCGCTTCGACGACGGCCGACCGCCGCCAGGCGCCCACCGCTCCGGGAATCACCGTGATGCAGTTGAGCAGCGAGAACGCGCGACGGTCGAGATTCTGCGACGTGACATATTCCAGCGCCTGCCAGCGCGTGACGATGTTCACGCGATTACCGACCTTGGCGTTTCCGGCGACGGCGCCGACTTCCGGGCGCGCGAGCGGCGCTACCAGCGCCGCGATCGTCTCCGGCTCGAACTGCGTGTCGGCGTCCAGGCACACAACGATCTCATCAGTCGAGTAGGCAATGCCATAATTCAGCGCGCTCGCCTTGCCGCCGTTCGGCTTCGTGAGCACGGTCACGCGCGGGTCGGCACCAAACGCGCGCACCGCGTTCGCGTGGGTGTCATCCGGGGAGCCATCGTCCACCACGATCACGTGAATGCGGCCAGCGTACGTCTGCGCGAGGAGCGACTGCACGGTCTGCACGATCACCAGCTCTTCGCGATACGCCGGCACGATGATGCTGACGGGCGGTGTGAACGGCGCTTCGGACGCCGCTGGGCGCGTGCGCGAGCGCGAACGCTGGATCGCGGCCAGCGTGATGATGAAGAGCAGCCGCGCCACGCCGAGGATCACGCAGGTCAGGAACACCCAGTAGAGCGCCCAGCTTGCGAGGCCCGCGAAGCCGAACGACACGACGTCCACGGCGTGCGCCCAGATCGTGCGCCTGGCGAGCGGCGGCATGGCCTCGTCGCGCGTAATGCCCGCCAGTTCGGAGACGAGCACGGGCTCGAAGCCGCTGGCCCTCAATGAATCGATCAGGGTGCCGAGGATCGCGACGGTGCCGGATCGATCGCCGCCAGAGTCATGCATCAGGATGACCTGGCCGTCTCCGCGCTGCGCGAGCGTGGTGCTGAGGATCGAGTCGGGATTGGAGATGCGCCAATCTTCCGAGTCCATCTGCACGCCGACGGTGAGGTAGCCGAGGTCGGTGCCGGTCGCAACGGCGTCGAGCTCGTCGCTCGACGTCGGGTCCGCGTCGCCGAAATACGGCGGACGAAAGAGCGCGGTGCGCCGGTTCGTGATGGTTTCGATCAGGCGTCCTGTAGCAACGATTTCCAGGCGCGCAACGAACGGGCTGGCGAGCTCGATGTTCGGATGCGTGTACGTGTGATTGCCGATCTCGTGTCCTTCCCTGATTTCGCGCGCCAGGATCCCGGGATACTCGTCCGCCTGCCGGCCGACCACGAAGAACGTCGCCTTCGCGTGCCGCGACGCGAGCGTGTCGAGGATCGCGTTGGTGTAGCGCGAGTCCGGACCATCGTCGAAGGTGAGCGCGACCTTGCCAGGATCGCTCGACCCGAAGCGCTCCACGATCCACGGCGACGGGAACTCGGTGATGCTCTCGTGGGTGATGAGGAGCGTTCGCGGATCGGCCTGCAGGAGGCGGCGACCCGGCTGCGGGCGCGTCGTGATGCGCAGCAATCCACCAACGCCGGCGAACTGCGGGTCGTAGCCGCCGGGAATCTCGTCGAGCATCTGCGGCTGGGCGTGGGGGATGTCGTTGGAGATTGCGTTCCAGATCGACGGGTCTTCAGAGCCGAGCCGCCAGACGGCCACACCCGCGGCGCCGAGCTCCACGCCGGCGCGGGCCTGATTCCACGCCGTGACGCCGTCGAGAAACCACGCGATGTG
>JBOHTH010000469.1:0-7526 GCA_050733535.1 Gemmatimonadaceae bacterium
GAGGATGCAACATGGCAAGAACGGGCGCGCCTCAGGTCGAGTCGCGCCCGTTCTCATAGTTGCTCACACTCCCCGCTCCATTCCGCCTCCAAATTCCTTCTCCGCCCTCCGCGATGGGTCGAGTCCACAATCGGAATTCCTCCTCCGCACTCAGCGATGGGTCGAAATCCCGCATCCCGCATCCCGCGGCTGAACGCTACTCGAGCAGCGCCTCTGCCAACCGCTCACTGAACGTTTCGCGCGTGTAGTTATCGCGAAGCTCGAGCGGCGCGACATCGGTCAGCCGCCGCGAATGCGCGATGAAGAGCCGCAGCCTCGGGTACCCGCATTGCGCGACGACCTGGTCGACGCTCATGCCGCGCTCGACGAGCGGCTCCCAGACCCGCGCGAATCGAGCGGCGTCGAGCAGTCGCCCCGCGCCGAACAGCCCGCCGCGGTTCATCCACCGGTCCACCGTGCGTCGCGCGAGGCCCGTCTCCTTCGCCAGCCCGCCCACCCATCGCGGAAGCGTGGGCCGCGCGAAAAGCCCGACCGAAACCGTCTGCAGGGGTTCCGGAAACTCGCGGAAGCGAGACGCGACCTTGCTCAGGAGGATCGCCGGTGCGGACGGTGCGACGAGCGCGGCAAGTTTCTCGCGCAACACCTCCGGCATGTCGTCCATACCGCGCAGCACCATCTCGCGCGCGGCGTGATCGACCGTCTCCACGATCCGGCGCGCCGCGACAGGCCCGAGTGCGGTGTAGATCAGCATCGGAACGCCGCTGTCATTCACCGCGCTGATCACAGTCGCAAAGTCCTCGGCATCGAGCAACCCGGGATCGAACACGAGCGCGTCGCAGCCGCCATCGCGAATCGCGGCGGACGCGGATTCCGCGGTGTCCACTTCCTCGAGACTTTGCTCGCCGGTCAGCGCGCTCGCGAGTATACGGCGCCCATCAGCGCGGAGAAGCGCCAGAATATTCATCGATCAGAAGCCAGGTTTAGCAGCGGTTGTGGGCAGTGACACACCGTTACGACGCCCACAGCTTCGCGGCCGTGCGCGACACTGTCAAGCTGGCATGAAAGTGTTGGCATGAAAGTGTCGTCGCAAATATTGGGTCAGTTTGGTGGCACGATGCATATGCTGTGGGTCGCGGGTGAGATGCTTTGGGATTGGGGTTATTGGTCCTTGGCTGTGGGACGAATCGGTCAGAGTCGCCGTGCCCCACGGCCACAGACCAACAACCCCACTCCCACAGCATCTCACCCAAAGCCGGATCACTCTCGCCGCTGGCTCCGCGCGCCTGCACGGAGCACTTTCCCATAGCGGCGCGCCAAACTGGTCCACGACTGTCGGCGCAAAACTGCTTGTTTAGGGACGCGGGCCCGGATACCTTTCTGCTCCCAAGCAACGACGGAAGCAACCGCGCCCGCGGGTCCTCGCTTCCCGCATCTCAGCTGTTGATCGGCGCGAGTAGCTCAGCTGGATAGAGCGCTGCCCTCCGGAGGCAGAGGTCGTGGGTTCGAATCCCGCCTCGCGCATGCGGTTCCCCCCGTGTCTCCCGCGCAAATCCCCCCCGCCCCACTCCTCACCCCTCACCGTGGATATCTCCGAACTCAGGCGCAAATCCGTCGCCGACCTCAAGCTCATGGCGGAGGGGCTCCGCGTCGATGACACGTCAGGGATGCGCAAGCAGGATCTGATCTTCCGGATCGAGCATGCGCTGCTCGAGTCCGACGTCGCCCTGCGCGCGGAAGGAACACTCGAACTCCTCCCCGAGGGGTTCGGCTTCCTGCGCAGCGCCGACTGGAACTACCTCGCTGGGCCCGACGACATCTACGTCTCACAGACGCAGATCCGGCGCTTCAATACCAAGACCGGCGACACGATCCGCGGGCGCGTCCGGCCGCCGAAGCCATGGGAGAAGTACCTCGCGCTGTTGCAAATCGAGTCGGTGAACGGCGCCGACCCTGAACTCGCACAGAAGCGCGTTCCCTTCGACAGCCTCCGCCCCCGCTATCCGGATCAGCGCATCCGCCTCGAGACGGCGTCCGGCGATCTCTCCATGCGCGTCCTCGACATCATCGCCCCGCTCGGGAAGGGCCAACGCGGCCTCATCGTGGCCCCGCCACGCGCCGGAAAGACGATCCTCCTGCACAAGATGGCCAACGCCATCGCAGAGAATCATCCGGAGGTCACGCTGATCGTTCTGCTCATCGACGAGCGCCCCGAGGAAGTCACCGATTTCATCGCAACGGTTCCGAGCGCCGAAGTCATCAGCTCGACATTCGACGAGCCGGCAGCGCGACATGTGCAAGTCGCCGACATGGTGATCGAGAAGTCAAAAAGACTGGTGGAAGCTGGACAGGATGTCGTGATTCTGCTCGATTCGATCACCCGCTTGGCCAGAGCGCATAACACCGTGACTCCCATGAGTGGCAAGATTCTATCCGGTGGCGTTGACGCCAAGGCGCTGGAGAAACCGAAACGATTCTTCGGCGCCGCCCGTCGCATCGACGGCGGCGGCTCGCTCACCATCGTCGCGACCGCGCTCGTCAGCACCGGATCCCGGATGGACGAGGTAATCTTCGAGGAGTTCATGGGCACCGGCAACATGGAACTGGTACTCGACCGCGAAATCGCAAACCGGCGCGTCTTCCCGGCGATCGACATGCTCAAGTCCGGAACGCGAAAAGAAGAACTGCTCCTGACCGAAAAGGAAAAGAACCGGATCTTCCTTATCCGGCACTTCCTCGGCGACATGGCTCCGGAAGACGCCATCGCGTTCCTCCTCAAACGCATGCAGCGCACGAAGAACAACGAGGAGTTCTTTCAGCGGATGGCGGAGGGCGAGTGACCCCCGCCACTGGACGCCGGATGGCGCGCACGATGGCCGTGGACCTCGGCGACCGTCGCATCGGCCTCGCGATCAGCGATCCGACGGGGACGATCGCGTCGCCCGCGGGATTCATCGAGCGCCGCGCGGGAAAGCGCCCTCCGCTTACGGCGCTGCTTGCAAAGGCGGCCGAACTCGAAGCCACCGGCTTCGTGGTCGGACTCCCGCTGGACTCGAACGGCGCGGAGACTCCTCGCACCGAAGAGGCGCGGCGCCTCGCGCTCGAGCTGTCGGCACGAACCGGCCTCGACGCCCGCCTGGTGGACGAGCGGTTCACGACGGCGGCGGCGCTCCAGGCAATTAAGCAAATGGAAGGGTCGACGCGGGGCCGGAAGGGCGACGTGGACTCGCTCGCCGCCACGCTGCTCCTCCAGCATGCGCTCCGTCTCGCAGATAACGACGAGGCCGCCCGGTGAACCCCCGCGCACTCCTGACTCTCGCCGCGGCCGCGGTGATGACGGCGTGCTCGTCGGCGTCGGGGCCCGGAGTGCAGCTCACGATCCGCAAAGGCTCGTCCTTTCGCGAAGCCGCCGAGTCGCTGTCGGCCCACGGACTCGTCAGTTCGGTGCGCGTGTTCTCGCTCTATGCCAAGCTGCGGAACCGCGACCGCTCGCTGCGGTGGGGCACGTACGTGCTCCGGCCGGGGATGTCGTGGGGTCAGATGCTCGACGCACTGCGCCTTGGTCGCGGCGTGATCCACGAGGTCACGATTCCCGAGGGGCTGTCGATCGCCGACGTCGAGCCAATACTCATCGACGCCCTCGACCTCACGAAGGATTCGCTGGACGCGGCCGTTCGCGACACGGCACTCCTGCACGAACTCGACATCCCGACACGCACGCTCGAGGGATATCTCTTTCCCGATACCTACACGTTCCCGGACAAGACCACGGCGCGCGATGCGGTGCGCATGATGGTCGAACAGTTCGAGCGCGAGTGGAAGCCGGCGTGGACGGAGCAGGCGCGGTCGATGAAGCTCACGCGGCACGATATCGTCACGCTCGCGAGCATTGTCGAACGCGAGGTCGTCCGCGGCGAAGAGCGGCCGGTGGTGGCGGCGGTCTACCTGAACCGCCTGAAGATCGGGATGGCACTGATGGCGGACCCGACGATCAGCTACGCACTCGGAAAAAAGCCGGGACGGGTTTTGCTGAAGGACCTGCGGGTCAAGTCACCGTACAACACGTACCAGCGCGCCGGACTCCCGCCGGGGCCGATCGCGTCGCCGGGAATCGCGAGCATCCGGGCATCGCTCTTTCCGGCGAAAGTGGGCTACCGGTTCTTCGTCGCGGCGCCGGACGGCCACCATGAATTTCGGCGGACGTACGCAGAACATTTGGCGGCGATTGAGATGGTCCGCGCGATGAAGAAGGATTCGCTCAAACCGTAAACGGCATAACTGCCAACGGCATAACTCTCAGCTGGGAACTATCAGACAACGGCAACTATCAGAAGACAACGTTGTTTTCTGACGGTTGCAGTTCTCTGATAGGTCCCGTCTGACAGTTATGCCGTTATGCCGTCAGTCGGAGAGCAGGTCCTGTCTCAAGAGGATCGCGTCTCTGAGGTATGCGTGCTTCATCTCGTGCCTCGGGCGGGAAGTCTCCACGTGCAACAGCACCCGCACACACCGCGGCAGCGATCCCGGCACCGGCAGCTCCTGCGCGCAGAGCAGCGGCACGTCGTCCCACCCAAACAGCCGCGCCGCGTGTGCCGGAAACTCGCTCACCAGATCCGGCGTCGCCGTGAACACCGCGCTGACGATCTCCGATGGTGTCAGGTCGTTGTCCTCGAGCAGAACCTCGAGCAACTCCTGGACGCCCTCGCGAATCAGGAGCGGGTCGTCGTGAGCGACGGTAGTGGCGCCGCGGAGGGCGCGGATAGTCCGAGGCATGCTCAATTCTGGGTGTACGGCAGGAATTACTGCAACTGCGAGTGAACTCGTTACTCGTCCCTTGGTTAACTGAAGTCATTCGTGGTCACTACGAAGCACTTCAGTTAACCAAGGGACAAGCAACCAGTCCACACGCCGTTGAGTTAACTTGTTGAGATGCACCCCACCGCCGTAATCTCCGCCCGTGGCGCCCGCCGCTGGCAGGGCGGACATCCGTGGGTGTTTCGCTCCGACGTCATGCAGGTTCCGGACTCACCTCCGGGCGCCGTGGCCGTGCGCGATCCTCAGGGACGATCGCTCGGCTGGGCACTCTGGAGTCCGGCCTCCGAAATCTCCCTGCGCCTGCTCGACGGCGATCCGGACGCGCTCATCGGCGAAGCCTGGTGGCACGAGCGGATCGCGCGCGCCATCGCGCGGCGCGAGCCGCTCGCAGAACACGCCAACGCATTTCGTCTCGTGCATGGCGAGGGAGACGGACTCCCGTCGCTCGTCGCCGACCGCTTTGACCGCTGGGTCGTCGTGCAGTTGCTGTCGGCCGGACTCGAGGCCTTTCGCGAGGAAATCACCGAAGCCGTTCGCTCGCTGACGGGCGCGGAGGGAATCCTCGCACGCAACGATGCGTCCGTACGTACGCGCGAAGGGCTCGCGCGCCTCGTAGAGCCGCTTTGGGGCGACGTTCCGCGCGAAGTGGAGGTCCGGGAGCACGGCGTGCGTTATCTCGCCGCGCCGCATACGGGGCAAAAGACGGGAGCGTTTCTCGACCAGCGCGAAAACCGCGTGCTCGCCGGTTCGGTCGCCAAGGGAAGCGCGCTGGATCTCTTCAGCTATCACGGTTCGTTCGCGCTTCACCTCGCGCGCAACGCCGCCGACGTCACGGCGGTGGACAGCTCGGCCGAAGCACTCGAACGGGCGAGCGAGAACGTCGTGCTCAACGGCTTCTCGAACGTCTCGCTCGTGCAAGCCGACGCATTTGAGTTCCTTCGAGAGCGCGAGAAGGACGGAACGCGCTACGGCACGATCGTGCTCGACCCGCCGGCGTTCGCCAAGAACAAGGCGTCGCTCGAAGGCGCGCTCCGCGGATACCGCGACGTCAACCTGCACGCGATGCGCCTGCTCGAGCGCGGCGGAATGCTCTACACGGCGAGCTGCAGTTACCACGTTTCGAAAGCGCTCTTTCTCGACATGCTCCAGGATGCAGCGGCCGCGGCGGGCCGTCGGATGATCCTGCGAACCATCACCGCGCAGCCGCTCGACCATCCGGAAGTCGTCACGGTCCCGGAGACGGGCTACCTGAAGGGCGCCCTGCTGGAGGCGGCGGATTGAGAGTTCGCGCCGTCCGGCGCACGCTGGCGATCATCCTCGTCGCGAATCTTGTCGTGGTCGCGGTGAAGATCACGGTGGCGCTCCACACCGGAGCGCTGTCGGTGCTGGGGGCTGCGGTTGAGTCCGCCCTCGACGCAATGAACAATGTGATCGCGATGTCGCTGGTGAGCATCGCCGCGCTCGGGCCCGACGAAGACCACCCCTACGGTCACGACAAGTTCGAGACGCTCGGCGCGCTGCTCATCGTCGGGTTCCTGTCGATCTCGTGCTTCGAGCTCGTGCGAAACTCCGTCGCGCAGCTCGTGGAGCGCCAGCGTCCCGGTCTGGCGACGCCCGGCGAGCTCGCGCTGCTCGGTTCCACCGCGTTCGTCAACCTTTTTGTCGTCTGGTACGAGCGGCGGCGCGGACGGGAGCTCGGCAGCGCGCTCCTGCTTGCCGACGCCGCACACACGGGCGGCGACATCTTCGTCACCGTGCTGGCGTTTGGCTCGCTCCTGCTGACGCGGGCGGGATTCGGGTTCGTCGATCCCTGGCTCGCGCTCGTGGTCGCCGGGGTGATCGCATTCAGCGGATACCAGATCCTGAAGGTGACGGTGCCGATCCTCGTGGACCAGCGCGCGGTGGATGCCGCGGAGATCCGGCGCATTGTGGCGGCGATCCCGGGGATTCAGGGCGTGCCGAACGTGCGGTCGCGGACCTCAGCCTCTGGCACGCTGTTCGCGGAAGTGACGATCACGTGCGACGGTGCGCTCACCGTCGCCCGGGCGCATGAACTGGCCGACGCGGCCGAGCGCGCGATTCGCGACAAGCTGGGCGCGGCGGACGTGACTGTGCACGTCGAGCCCGTGTGATATAGCCGAAATCAGATCAATAAGGAGGCCAGAGATGTCGCTCCTATGGCACTACACGCATTCAGCCACGCTACACGAGATCATCAAAACGCAAACCGTATGGGCGACCGACATTCGATTCCTCAATGATTCACAGGAATTCAGGCACTGCCTCGATCTAGTGGAGAAGGAGATCCTGAAGATAGATCCTGAGTATCAGAACGTATGGAATAATCAGCGCGCGGCCTTCGCCACGGGCAATTTGAACGAGGTGCATGGACGGGTCGGGGTTTTCTGCCTGACTGAAGTCTCCGACGACCTATCCCAGTGGCGTGGTCAACTCGTCCGATCCGTTCGGGTTGTGCCCGGGGCCAGACGGCAAGGATGACGGTAAGCCGTGCTCCGCAAGCGACCAGCTCCAGGCGAAAGTCGATGACATGGCCCAGTCGGCGATCAATTGGTTAGGGGATCTCGGAAACTCGATGATGTCCGGCTTGCGGACTTTGGGCAAAGAAGCAGCGATTCAGGGCGGAGTCGCGCTCCTGACGGAGGGAATGGGAACGGTAGCTGAGGCAGGTGCCGAGTTTGTCCGTCTTGCGGGGC
>JBOHTH010000470.1:0-8625 GCA_050733535.1 Gemmatimonadaceae bacterium
CCCCACACCACACCCAGCCTCGCCATCAACCCGGCGAACACCTCCACCCCATCATATAGATTCTGCACCCGCACGTTCTCATCCTTCGCGTGCTGGTTGTCATCGTGATTCACCGTCGGCACGATGATCAGCGGCACCTTCAGCTCCGACTCGAAAATATCGACCGGCAAGCTCCCGCCCATCATCGGCACGGCGAGCACCGGCGAGCCAATTGCCTCGGACACCACGCGGCGGACTGCCTTTGAAACCGGCAGATCCATCGAGGTCTTCACCGCCGGCGCGCCGCCACCCCACGCGAGGCGCATCACCTTCGCGTGGTTCAATCGCACGGAGTCCGCTGGCTCTTCGTGCACAATCCACCACCCACGCGCCTTCAAGTGAGCCTCCACGAGTTCGCGCACATGCTGTGGCGTCTGGTTTGGCACCAACCGGAAATCGATCGACGCACTCGCATCGGTCGGAATGGAGTTCGACGCCAGCGCTCCCACTTGCCCCGACCTGATGCCGCGCAGGTTCACGGCCGGCAACAATATCCGCTCCGCGAGCAACGCGTTGTTCGCCTCCGTCCCGCCAAGCAGCAGTTCGCGCCGCAGCTCGGTATCAATCACCGGCAGGGCGCGGATCGCAGCATGATCGGTCGCGCTCACTGGCGTGACGTCGTCGAAGAAGTGATCGATGAGAATCTTCCCGTCGCCAGTGCGCATTGAAGCAATGGCATCCGTGAGCAGCATGCCGGGGTTCGGTGCCCAGTTGCCGTAGTGGCCGCTGTGCAGTGCGTGCGCAGGACCGTACACGGTCATCTCCACGCCCATGTCGCCGCGCGCGCCGAACACGACCTGCATCCGGCGGCTCTGGTGCACGGGCGAGTCGGCAAAGAGCCACACGTCGGCGCGCAGGAGTTCGCGGTTGCGCTGGAGAATCGCCCTGTCGTGCGCGGACCCAGCCTCTTCCTCACCGTCGAAAAAGAATTTGATGTTGGCGGTGAGCTTCGTGCCCGTGGCCTTGAGCGCGTCGACGGCGAACAGCATGGCGACCAATGGGCCCTTGTCGTCCGCAGCGCCTCGCCCGTACAGGCGAAACTCGGGATCGACGCGCCCACTCGCCGGCATCGCTTGTGTGGCGCCGAGCGCGCCGTCGTCGCCGGGACGCGCACGGAGCGTCGCCTGAAATGGAGGCGTCGCCCAGTCGGCCACAACGACCGGCTGACCGTCGTAGTGCGCATACAAGCCGATCGTTCGCGTGGCGCCCGGCGTGACAATCTCCCCGAAGACCGCGGGCGGCGCGGCGCCGTTGTCCAGTATCTGCACACGAATCCCGCGCCGCTCCATCAGCACGCGGATCGCCTCGGCGTTCTTCACGATGTTCGCGTGGTCACGGGCGGCATCCGGAATCGCGACGAGCGCCGCAAGTTCGCGCACGATCTCCGCCTCGTGCTGCTTGCGCCACGCGCGCACCGCCGGAGTCACTGATTGCGCGCTTGCGGCTTGCGCCCCGCCAGCCAGCGTAAGCCCTAGCACCGCGACGGTGACGATTCCGCAGTGCGCAGTGATTAGCGAACGCATTGTCACCGCTCGAGTTTGAAGCCGGCATCCACCGCCGGCCGTTTCACTGCATTGGCGACGGTCCACCCAGTCATGTAGATCCACTTGGTCATGTGCAGAAGCTTGGGGTAGTTGATCGCCGCAGGCTTGTCACGCGGCGTGTGGTAGTCGGGATGAAGGTTGGTCGAAAAGAAAATCGCGGGCACGCCGAGCCGCGCGTACGGCACATGATCACTCCGAAAATACCAGCCCTCGGGATGCGTCGGCCGGTCCCAGAGCGAATCAATGATGAACTTCCCGGTCGCGGCGTTGGCGTTGAGCGCGGCCTGCACAAGCTCGGTCGAGTTCCGATGCGGAGGCTGCGAGCCGAGCAGTGCGGCGGAGTCGGGATTGTTGCGCCCGATCATGTCGCCGTTGAGCACGGCAACAATGCTCTGCAGCGGCACCACCGGATGCGCCGCGTGATAGCGCGAGCCGAGCAGCCCGCGCTCCTCGGCGCCATGGAACACGAACAGGGCCGATCGCTTCGCCGGCTGCTTTACGAAGGCGCGTGCGATGGCGAGCAGCGCGACGCTGGTGCTCGCATTGTCGTCGGCGCCACTCCAGACGGAGTCGCCATCGATCGCATAGCGCACGCCGTCGTGATCCTGGTGCGAGCTGAACAGCACATACTCGTCGCGGAGCTTGGGATCGGTGCCGCGCACGACGCCGATCACGTTCACGGACGGCGACTCGAAGCGCTCAAGGCTCAGGTGGATGTCCACCTTGTGTCCGTTCTCGCGGAACTGGCCGAGTGAAGCGCGATGTACGAAGAGCACGGGTACGCCGCTGAGACGCGGCACGCGCGGTGGCCCGGCGGTTGGTGCGTTGCGCGGCACGCCGCCTGGAACGTCATACGCTCCGCGCTGCTGAATCTTCCAGACGCCATCGTAGGCGATATCGGCGATCGAATCCGCGACAACGATCACGCCTGCCGCGCCGCGGCGCACGAGCGGCGTTCCAGTCGCGTTGATCCCGGCGCGGGCGTAACGGTATTCGTAGCTGTTGGTGGTCGTGCGCAGCGCGGCGGTCGGAGGCCGCATGATCACGACGGCGATCTTTCCGGTGACGTCGATCGTCGAGTCGCGGCCGTCGCCGACGAACACCGTCTGGGCGGAGGCGTCGCCGCCGAGGTTGGCCGTCGGGCTGATTTCGGTCCAGAGCGCGAGCGGCTTGCCGTCGAGCGTCACCGAGCTCGCGACGGTCGAGACGCGCGTGCGCTGCATGTTCCACCATTGGAAGTACGTGCCGTCGAGTCCCTTGGGTGCGACGCCAATCTTGCCGAACTGGTTGGCAATCCACATCGACGCGCGCAATTCGTCAATCGTGCCGGCTTCGCGGCCGCGCATGGAATCGGACGCCATCGCGTACAGGTCGCGCTTCAGATCGGCTTCTTTGATCGCCGAGATTGCGAGAGGGAGCGATGAGGACGACTTTATCGCGGATTTCGCGGCGGCCGCTGGGGCGGCCGGAGCGGATTGTCCGGCACCGGGCGCGGGGACCAGCGGCGCAAGCAATAGCGGCGCGAGGGCGAGATAGCTCAATATTCTTTTCATACCTACTAACGTCCGCGGCAGACGGCCACCCCGCAAGGATGATGCATGACTGACTCGATTTCGCGGCGCAACGCCGTCAAACAGCTCGGCGCCGCCGGCGCGGCAGTAGCGCTCGGCCCGCACATCTTACGTGGTGCGCGGGACGGCATCACCATCGCCGGGCAAATGGTCGAGATTGAGGTCGCGTCTGTCTCCGCCGTAACTGCGCGCATCACGATCCGCCCCGTGCGCAATGGGACGCCGATTCCAGTTACGAACAGCGAAGAACTCGTGGACCATTCACCAGGCAGGATAGCCGCGCGCGGAACGCAAAGTAAACCACTCAAGCACGTTCGCGCCGGAAATCTGGTGGTGAGTTTTCACGAGGGCCCGCCGACGATAGTCGTCGAGAATCACGTTGGGTCGCTCGTGCAGCGCCTCACCTTCGACGCTGCCGCGCCGGGGATGTCGTTCATCATGCCGACCGGCCCGCTCCTCGGACTCGGCGAGGGCGGCCCGCAGTTCGATCGCAAGGGCTCCGCCGACAAGATGATCATCGGCCAGGGCGGCTATCACCTCGCCACGCACGGCACGAGAGCGCCGGTGCAATGGCTCGTCGGCACGGACGGATGGGCGATGTTCGTCCATCAGCCGTACGGCGCCTTTGATCTGACCGGATCAGAAGGACGGTTCACACCGCACGACGCCGGCGGACTGCCGCTGGAACTGTTCGTGGTATGGTCGCTCGATCCGAAGGTCATCATGCGCGAGTACGCGCGGATTACGGGCTTCGCGGAGTTGCCCGCGCTCTGGACACTCGGCTACCAGCAGTCGCACCGCACGCTCGCAGGATCCGACGAAGTGATGTCCATTGCGCGCACGATGCGGGAGAAGAAACTCCCATGCGACGCCCTCATTTACCTCGGCACCGACTTTTGCCCGTCTGGGTGGAACACGCACAACGGCGAGTTCACCTGGAATCCAACGAATTTTCCGCAGCCCGCAGCTGAGCTGAAGGCTCTCCACGACGAACACTTTAAAGTCATCCTTCACATTGTGATCGAGGGTCATCACCTCACCGGCGGCGTGAAAGATCCATGCACCGCCCCGCCGCTCCCCAGCGGCCGCACGCCTGACGGCAAATGGCCGCCGGATCGTCAGGTCTCATGCTACTGGCCCTTTCACAAACCGCTGATGGATCTTGGCGTGGACGGTTGGTGGCCCGACCAAGGCGACGGCTTCGACGGGCCGTCGGAACTGAATCGCCATCGCATGTACTGGGAAGGCACACAGTTGTATCGCCCGAACGAGCGGCCGTACGCGCTGCACCGCAACGCATCGGCGGGCGTCCAGCGCTTTGGCGGCTTCATCTGGTCCGGTGACATCCAGTCGCGGTGGGAAACGCTCAAGACGCACGTGCCGGTCGCGATCAACACCGGGCTCTCCGGCCTGCCGTATTGGGGCACGGACATAGGCGGGTTTTATCCGACGGCCGATTACACCGGCGAATTGTTTACACGCTGGTTCCAGTTCGCGGCGTTCTGTCCGCTCTTCCGCTCGCACGGACGCAACTGGCATCTGCATTTGCCCTGGGGCTGGGACGGCGGCGACGGCGGGCCGAGCGAGGTGAACAACTACAAACCCGATCCGGCGGAGATGCACAACACGCAGGTCGAGCCGATCTGCCGAAGGTATCTGGAACTGCGCTACCGATTGATGCCGTATTTGTATTCCGCCGTCCGTAGCTGCACGCTGACCGGCATGCCGATCATGCGTTCGCTTTGGCTGCAGTATCCCGACGACCCCGTCGCCGTCGCGCGCGGCGATCAGTACATGTGGGGCTCAGACATGCTCGTCGCGCCGGTGGTCGAGAAGGGCGCGGCATCGCGCTCGCTGTACCTGCCGTACGGCAGTTGGCACGACTTCTGGTCAGAGGAGCGCGTCGAGGGCAGACGAGAGATCGATCGGGCCGTGGATCTTGCCACCATGCCGCTCTACGTGCGCGCCGGCGCGGTGATCCCGATGGGGCCGGTGAAGCAATACACGGGAGAACCGAGCGACGAACCGCTGACGATGGTCGTGTATCCCGGCGCGGACGGCGAATCGCACTGGTACGAAGACGACGGCAAATCGTTCGACTATCGGCGCGGCGAGTCCATGACCGTTGCGATGGCGTGGCATGACGCGTCGAGACGGCTCACGCTCACACTCGCGCCGGGTTCAAAACGGATCGGCTTGCCACGCCGAGTCACGGTGCGCGTGGCCGGATCGCAAAAGACAACCGAGGCGACGTTTAGCGGCCGCGAGGTCAGTCTAGCTCTGTAAGAATCCGATCGAGCGTCGCGACGAGTTCGTCCGCGTCGCCATTCGAGAACGGCATCGGCGGCCGGATCTTCACCACGTTGTGATGCGGGCCGTCGGTGCCGAGGAGGATCCCCTCTTCGCGCATGCGATTCGCGACGTACGATGCGGCGTCCGCGGCGGGCTCGAGCGTGCCGCGATTCTTCACGAGCTCGACGCCCAGGAACAGTCCGGAACCGCGCACGTCGCCGACCAGTGCGTGTTTTCCAGCCAACGACTGAAGACCAACCAACATGCGACTACCAACCATTCGTGCATGCTCCTGCAGGCGCTCGCTCTGCACCACCTCGAGCACCGCCAGGCCGACCGCGGCAGATACCGTACTCCCGCCGAACGTGCTGAAGTATTCCATCCCGTTGTCGAAGCTCGCCGCGATCTCCGGAGTCGTGATCACGGCGCCAATCGGATAACCGTTCCCCATTGGCTTGCCGAGCACCACGATATCCGGCACGACGCCCTGCTGTTCGAATCCCCAGAAGTGCGTGCCGATGCGCCCGTAGCCGGTCTGCACTTCATCGGCGATGCAAACCCCACGGGCCGCGCGCACGTGGCGGTACACGGCGGCGAGATAGCCCCGCGGAAACACGATTTGCCCCCCCACACTCGGCAGCGACTCGGCGATGAACGCCGAGAGACCCGCACCGCGCTTGCTAAGGCGCGCAGTGATTTTCTCGACGTACGCAGCGTATCGTTCGCCGGCACGTGAGTCGCCTGCCTTGAACTCGCCGCGATACACGTCGGGAATCGGCACGGTGTGCACCCAGTCTGGCGCGCCAGTGCCGCCAGGGCCCGCGTGCTTGTACGGGCTGATGTCGATCAGTGTGTTCGTGTTGCCGTGATAGGCGGCCTCGAGCACGATCGTATCGCGGCGCCGGGTGTGCGCGCGCGCAAGGCGAAGCGCGAGCTCGTTGGCCTCGCTGCCGGAGTTCACAAACCAGCAGACGCAGAGTGGTTCGGGAAGCGTCGCGCAAATCTGCCCGGCGAGCTCGTTCACGGAATCGTGCAGATAACGCGTGTTGGTGTTGAGCACCGCAAGCTGTTCGCTCGCCGCGCGCACGACGCGAGGATGCGCGTGCCCGACGTGCGGCACGTTGTTGTACGCGTCGATGTAGCGGCGGCCCTGTTCGTCAAAAAGATACTGGGCCGCGCCGCGAACGATCTTCACCGGCTCGCGGTACGCAATGCTCAGGTTCGCACCGAGACGGGCACGACGAGTTTCGAGCGTCTCGGCGAATGTCGGCTGCGCAGCGGGCCGCAGTTCGCTCGGGATTCCGAGGAAAGCCGACGGATCGGGATTGAAGCTCAGCCAGACGGCGCGCTGCGACGGGCGCGCCACGCCAGGGTATTGCGTGCGGAGGTCGAAGACGTCGGTGATGAGCTGGAAATGAAGGTGTGGTGTCCAGCCGCCGTTCACATCCGGCGCGCCGAACGCGGAGAAGCGTTCACCTTTCCTGATGCGACGGCCCGGCGTCATGCCGTCCAGCGATTCGACACTTTGATGGCCGTAGAGAGACCAGAACGGAGTGCCATCGTCGGTCGCATGCTCGAGGATGATCACCGGGCCATAGTCGAGCCACTGCGCGTTGTTCGCCGCCGCGAACACGACGCCGTCGAGCGGCGCGTGCACGGGCGTGCCGGCGGGTGCGAAGAGATCGATACCCAGATGAACCGTGCGCCGCTCACCGGGAGCGGCGACGGGATCCGCGAACTCCGGCGAGGCGTACACCATGCGCGCTTCGCCATAGCCGCCGAACCCGACCCGCGCGCCGCGCGCCGCGATCTCCGCAAAGATGCGCGGCGTGGCGAGCGGCTCGGCGTTCTGCGCCGGATCACCGCTCACGATCGGACTCGCAACATCGAACGCGAGATGCGTGAGCATGCCGGCAGCCAGCGGCTCACCGAGGATCGGCGCAAAGGTGCCGGCATGCCCCGCAACAAATGCCCGGACTCTATTGGCCGTGGCCGACGGTTCCATGCCGCACGCGCGGCGAAACACACCCTCCGCGAAACGCAACCGGACGCGAGCGAGGATTGGGAGCGCGCGCATGATCGGCGCCTGGCTCACCGCGAGATACGGATCGTCGGGCCGCTGGCGCAGCTGCTCCGCGGCCATCACGACGCTGGTGCAGAGTCGAAGGCGAATCAGGCCGAACAGCGCGCGGATCTCAGGTTCCGAAAGTGCGCGCTCGCGGTGATAGCCGCCCACGACCTCCGCAGCGGCCGCGAGCGGGTCGCGTTCGCCGAGCAGCGCGTACGCCGCGGCGATCGCCAGACCGCCGACCGTGACGCTGCGGATCATGTCGCCGAAATCGATGATGCCGGCGACTCGCTGATGTCTTTCATACAAGTCGCCGTCGTCGCGGACGATCACGTTGTGATCGTTCGCGTCGTTGTGGATCACGCTGCGCGGCAGCGACGCGAGGAGCGGCGAGACGTCGCGGTCGAACGCGTCCACTAGACTGG
Organism: Gemmatimonadaceae bacterium; assembly: GCA_050733535.1. Lineage (GTDB taxonomy): Bacteria > Gemmatimonadota > Gemmatimonadetes > Gemmatimonadales > Gemmatimonadaceae > Fen-1231. Next base: position 7,940 of record JBOHTH010000470.1, read on the forward strand.
CCACCAGATCTCGCGTCGCGGGGTCACGCACGAGCGCGAGGTGCGCGCGGCAGGTCGCGACGCCGCGCGCGAGATCCCAGTGAAATTCACGGTGGGCGGCTGGGTGGTCGAAGCCCTCGAGCGCGCGGTCGATCGCGGCGACGCAGCGGCCGAGGTCGCGGCGGTACGCGGCGGAGTGGTAGTGCACATCGCCAGCCGGCGTGCCGGGAATGAACGTGACGAGGCGAACGATATGACGCGTGCCGTCCGCGCCCGGGATCTCACCGCTCCACGCGCCCGATGCAATCGCCACCACGCGAGGAGAAAGCGCGGTTCGGTCCGCGACGATCGCCATCGCTTCGCGCTGTGCATCGAGAAACGCCGCGTCTTCGAGCGCGTTCGAGATCTTCAGGACGAACGACTCGCCGCCCGGCGTACGGAGCAGAAAGTTTTGGTCGCGCTCGCTGGTGAGGGGAGAGGCGGACGCCCCTATTTCATACAGATCAGCCGCGAGGCGCTCTGCATCGTCCGTGGTGAAGCGGGGCGCGTGTGCCAGGAGATCCATTGTGATGGTAACTTAGCGTCTCCCATCAGCGACGGTTGAGGCGCGTCTCCTGCTGATGCGAGAAGCGGGGTTGGAAGCGGGAGGCGGGACTTCCCGGCTGATGCGAGACGCGGGGTTGGGATGCGAGAAGCGGGACGCTCCT
>JBOHTH010000471.1:0-5638 GCA_050733535.1 Gemmatimonadaceae bacterium
AGGTGGTACGACGACCAGAGCGTTGAGTTGCGGTCCTTTATCGCGCGCCCGGAGAAGTGCTGAGCCGCCGCGGCCGTCACCGTCACGCCCTTCACCGTCGTCGTCTCCCACCAGTCGAGCTCGGTGATTCGCCCCGCGGGAATATTCCAGCGCTCAAGGTGCGCGCCGACACCGAGCGAGGTGATGAACGGAACACGCTTCTTCGCCAGCGCGTGAATCGTCGGCCGGTCCAGATGGTCGTAGTGATCATGCGAAACGATCACGGCATCCAGCGCCGGGAGCGCCGACAGCGGCGCGGGAGGCGGATGAAAGCGCTTTGGGCCGGCGAACGGCAGCGGCGACACGCGCTGACCCCACACGGGATCGGTGAGGATGCGCACGCCGTCGATCTCGATCAGCAGCGTGGAGTGGCCGAGCCACGTTACACGCAGCCCGCTCGCAGGGCGCTTTGACCACCGTGCGACGGGATCCACCAACGGGAGCGGTCCTGATGGCACGCGGCGCGGGCCACCGCAGAGGAAGTCGCGCATCGACGGTCGCTCGACTCCCTCTTTGAAGCCCGCCGAGACCGGCCGCGTGTTCACGAAGACCTCGCCGTTGAAGCGCGGCGATGCTTTTATCCGTTCGAGCCGGGCGCCCTTGGCGCGCCCGCGATAAGATGGCATTTGATGGAAGTGAAAGTCGTGCGCTCTGAAAACTCACGTCAGCAGACTCGAGTCTGCTGACGTGAGAGGTCAGAAAAGGTCATTTTGCGGCCCGCTGAGCCTCGCCGAGTGCCGCCGTGGCCGCATCGAAGCGCGACGCGAGGTCCGCGATCTCGCGAGTCGTCAGTGCTTCGTCGCCCGCGCGGATCGCCTCGTTCACCGACGGGAACACCATGTTCGCGTAGCCGTTGTCCTCGTCCGCCACGTAGATCAGGTTGCGGAACCATGGGCGCGTGACGAGTCCTTGCGGCCGTGTGAACGCACGCTCGACTTTGCGCAGCGCCGCGTTCGTGTTCTTGAGCGCGTCGTTCGACGGCTGGCCGGCGAGCAACGCATCGCGTGCGCCGTTGAATGCCGCGGCCGCCGCGCCGAACCGGTCGATCGCGTCGCGCACCGCGGAGGTGCTCCCCTGCCAGTGCTTGGCCGCGAGCTCCTTGTCGATCGCGGGGAGGTATTTCTTCATCGTGTTCGCGTATTCGACGTAGTCGTACGGCAGGATATCCGCGTTCGCCACGCGCAACACCATGCCGGCACCGATGCTCGCCGCGGCGGCGTGGTATTTGTAGCCGGGATCGCCAAACTTGGCCATCCAGTTCAGGTCATCGTACTGCGAGTGGTACACGCCGCCCGGGCCACCGAATCCCCACTCGGCGATCGGAATGCCGAGGTGGTTATAGAAGCCGGCGAAATCCGAACCGCCGCCGGGGTCGCCCATCTGTGGCTCCGCGCCCGCTGCGACGTGATCCGCGCGCCGCCACTCGGCGTACACGCTGCCCTTGCCGTTCGGGTCGGGCACTTCGTTGGCGACGTCGCGCAGTGCCGGGCGCAGTGAAGGTGAGCCGCCGCCGCCGAAGCGCACGCCCTGCGCCGAGACGTCCTGATTGAAGTACGCGTCTCCGTCGCTGAGGAGACGCAGCGAATCGTCTTCCACGTATTCCGTGGAGCCGATCAGTCCCCACTCCTCGGCGTCCCATGTGGCGAACACGATCGTGCGGCGCGGGCGATGACCGGCCTTCACCTGCTCGGCCACTGCGTGCGCGGCCTCGAGCACACTCACCGAGCCGCTCACGTTGTCGGCCGTGCCCGGCCCCCAGGCATCACGGTGTCCGCCGATCAGGATCATTTCGTCCGGAAAGTCCGTGCCGCGCACGATGCCGAACGTGTCGTAGATCTTCTTGAAGCCGTTCGTCGCGCGATCGTCGCGCACGACGACGCGAGCCTTCACCGGGCCCGGGCCGACGTGATAGCGGAAGGCGAGGCCGCCCTGCCAGCCGCGCGGAATCGCCGTGCCGCGCAGATCGTGCAGGAGCTGCGCGGCGTTGCCGTATCCGATCGGGATCACGGGGATGTGCGGCACTTCCATTTGATCGGCGGGAATGCGCTTGGCGCCGGCGGTGCTCGGGTAGCCGGGCGTGGAGGGATCACCGTCGACGTTCATCACGCTGCCGCGCTGCACGCCGCCCGGCGCGCGCATCGGACCCTCAGGGTAGATATCGCCCTGCACGTAGCCATCGTCTTGCGGGTCGCTGTAGATGAGCAGCGCGATCGCGCCATGCTTCTCGGCTTCGCGCGCCTTGATGCCGCGGAAGCTCCGGCCGTAGCGCGCGACCGCGATCTTGCCCTTCACCGAGACGTGCAGCGAATCGAGCTGCGCGTAGTCCTCGATCAAGCCATAGTTCACATAGACGACTTCGCCGCTCACGTCACCCACGCCGCTGTAGCCGTTGACGGTCGGATACTGCGGCAGCAGCGATGTCGGGTCGCCCTTGACCGGTGGCTCTGCGAGCGGAAGTTCCTTCGCTGCGCCGTCCACGCGCCAGAGATGTACGGCGCTGGGGATCGGCATCCACACGTCGTAGGTGCGCACTTCGGTTTCCAGTCCCCAACTTTTCATTTGCGCGATCACATAGTCGCGCGTCTTGGCCTGCGCGGGCGTGCCCGAGACGTGGATCTCGCTGGAGAGTGCCTTGGAGTGAGCGGCTGCGCTCGCCGGCGATGTTCGTCCGATCGCATCGCGCTCGGCGGTGCGTTCGCGGTCGCCGGCGGCCGCAGTGTAGCCCGGCATCTGCTGCGCGGAGAGCGCAGTGGCGCACAGGAACGGAATCCACGAGAGGCGCCGCAACGCGGCGCGGGGGCTCATCATTGGAAGCATCGTCTGTTGTCCGATGGCGTGATGGGGTCGTTGACGGTTTGCCCTCAATCTATAGGAAGCTGCACGGCTCGGCCTCCGGCTTACCTGGCCGCGGCCATCACGCGCCTCACTTCACGATGTGAAAGACGAACGGCAGCTCTCCGGATTGGGTGTGAGCCGAAGCGGAACGGCGACGGACGCCGCTTCCCCAGGGTACACCCACATGATCCGGGCGTGATTAAGGCATGGTTAACGGGGCGTGAGGGTTCATTGAGCGGTTCGTTAGTAGTCGCCGTGTATTCGGATTACGGATTATTCCGCCCGCAGACTCTCGATGGGATCCGCGTGTCCGGCGCGTCGTGCGGGGATGTAGCTCGCGACGACCGCAACGATCGTGAGGAGCACCGGCACGACTACGAAGGTCACTGGGTCCAGCGCGCCGAGTCCAAACAGAAAGCGTCGTGCCAGCGTCGTCACGCCGATTGCGAGCAACGATCCCGTTCCCACTGCAATCCCGATGAGCGCGAAGCCGCGTCGCAGCACGAGCCGCACGAGCGCAGACCGGCCGGCCCCGAGCGTGAGGCGGATGCCGAACTCGCGCCTTCGCTGGCTGACGTGGTACGCAACGACTCCATAAATGCCGACCATCGAAAGGAGCAACCCGACCGCACCGAACGCGCCGACGACCGCCGCCGCCACTTTCTGCGGCAGCACGAGAATGGACATCTTGCCGGACATCGACATCGGCGATGCCAGCGCGACGTTCGGATCGAGTGCAGCCAGCTCGCGTCGGAGCACCGACGGCAGCACGGAGCTGTCCCCTCGCGCACGCACGAAGAGCGACGCGTATTGCAGGCGCCGCTGGGCGAGCGGGAGGAACGCGTAGTTGTGCGGGTACTCGTCGAGGCTCTCGTACTTGCCGTCGCGCACTACTCCGACCACTTCGCGTTCGACGCCGCTCAGTTTCACCGTGCGCCCGATAGGCGATTCGCCCGGCCAGAATCGCCTGGCCATCGTTTCGTTGACGATGATCACGTTCGGCGCTCCCAGCACGTCCGCGCTCGTGAATGAACGCCCGGTCGCGAGCGGGACGTGCATCATCTCCAGGTACCCTACGCCGACGACGCCGTACGATACGCCGGCTCGTCTGCCCGTGGGCGCCTGCTCGCCCGGCAACAGGACGCCTTCACCGTTGTTGTTGAGCGACAGCGGTGTCCACTTGCCGATCGATGCCTCGGCGACCTCCGGGCGCGCGCGCAGTCTTGCCAGAAGTTGCGCAAAGAAAACGTCAGCCCGGTCTGCGCTGTATCCCTGGTCGTTGAGATCGACCTCCGCCGTCAGGACGCCCTTCGGGTCGAGTCCAGGATTGATCGTGAGCGCGCGATCGAGCGCACGCGCGAAGAGTGTCGCAGTGATCAGCAGCACGAGCGAAAGCGCCAGCTGTGCCGTCACGAACGCGTCCCTCGAGCGCGACCTATGCGTGGCACCGCCGCCGCGAAGCCCGGCGACAACATCCATGCGCGTCGACTCGAGCGCCGGCGCCAGCCCAGCCAGCACGGCCGCCGCGACGGTAACGATCAGCGTGACCGCGAGCACCTTCGGGTTGAGCTGCACGTCAAACGCGACGCGAATCGGCGCGGGGATCGGAATCGCGGGAATCAGCGCAATCAGCCAGCGGACGAGCGCGAGACCGCCGAGCGCACCGAGCGCGGCGAGCAGGAGGCTCTCCACGAGCAGCTGCCGCACGAGGCGCTCGCGGCTCGCGCCCAGGGCGAGCCGGGTCGCGATTTCCTTTCGGCGATATGCGCCGCGGGCGAGCAGCATCCCCGCCACGTTGGCGATCGCGATGAGCAGCACGACAGCAGCGGTCATGGTCAGGATCGCCATGAAGATCTCGAACGGGCCGCGCGTCATAGACGGCATGCTCGAGAGCTGGTCGAGCCGCACGCCCGTGATCCACTGCTTGCGACCGGACTGGTGTTCCGCCGGAAGCTGCGGCGCGGTGACGGCGAGCTGCGCTACGGCTTGCCGAACGGACATGCCGGGGCGCAGGCGGCCGAAGATCGCGACGTTGAAATCCGCGATCCCCTTGCTGCCGTCGACGCCCGGCACCGGCTGGCGCAGCACTCCCGCGGGAACCCACAGCTCGGCGACGATCCCTTGTGTGGTGCCGATGAACTCACGTGGTGCGACGCCGACAATGGTGAGGGCGCGGCTGTCCGCGTAGAGCGTGCGTCCGATCGCGCCGGTGTCGCTGCTGAAGTCGCGCTCCCACATCTCGTGCCCGATCACGACCTCGGGCAGGACGTTCGACGATCGCTCGTCCGTCACGCTGAAGTATCGCCCGAGTGCAGGCCGAACACCCAGGACGGCGAAGTAGTTCGACGAAGCGAGGACGCCCGTCATGTCGTGCGCGTACGGACCTTCGCGCACGGCGACGACGTCAAACGCGCTAGCCGCGACATCGCTAAACTCGGGCTTCGCGACCTCGGCGAAGTCCAGGAAGTGATCGTAGGGATACACGAACTGCCCCATGTCCGAAGGGCCGTACACGCCGTTCTTCCAAGTCTCCTGCACGACATACAGCTGGCCCGGATCGCGCACGGGGAGCCGGCGGAAGAAGAGCGCGTCGACCACGCTGAAGACGAGCGTCGTTGCGCTGATTCCGATCGCGAGAGTCAGGATCGTGGTGGCTGAGAACCCCGGGCTGCTTCGCAAAGTTCCCGTTGCGTAATTGAGATCTCGCTCGAGGTCGTCGAACAGCTGCACACCCCGGTTATCGCGCACACGCTCCTTGTGCGCC
>JBOHTH010000472.1:0-3209 GCA_050733535.1 Gemmatimonadaceae bacterium
CTCGCGCACCACGAGCAGTTACTGTGCATGGTCTGCGGAAGCGTGGCCGAGTTCCGCGACCCGGCGCTCGAGCGGATGACGCACCGCGTGGCCAACGCGCACGGTTTTGAGCGCGAGCGCCACCGCCTCGTGATCTACGGAACCTGCGCGGCTTGCCGTCGCGCCGCGGCGTCCGCCGGAGCGCAGGCGTGAACGGCGGCGACGCCGGCCTCGGCATCGCAATCGCGTTCATGGCAGGGCTGCTGAGCTTTCTTTCGCCCTGCGTCCTGCCGCTCATCCCGAGCTACGTCACGTTCATCACCGGGCTGTCGCTCGAGGATGTGACCCGCGCGCGGCGCACGGCGCTCGTCCACTCCCTGCTGTTCATCTGCGGTTTCACGCTGATCTTCGTCGCGCTCGGCGCCACCGCGACGTCGCTCGGCCGGCTATTGCTGCGCTACCGGCACCTCGTGTCGGGCGTCGGCGGCGTGATGATCATCGTGTTCGGCCTCTACCTGCTCGGCGTCCTCAACATCACGGCGCTGATGCGCGAGCGGCGCGTGCATCTCGCGGAAAAACCCATCGGATATCTGGGCACGGTCGTGGTGGGGATCGCATTCGGCGCCGGGTGGAGTCCGTGTCTGGGGCCGATCCTGGGCGCGATCCTCGCGCTCGCGGCGAACACGGCGGATCTCTCGCGCGGAGTGTTGCTGCTCTTCTGCTACTCGCTCGGACTCGCCGTGCCGTTTCTGGTGGCGGCGCTGGCCGTCGACAGATTTCTGGAGTTCTTTGCGCGGCACAAGGGGAAGATGGTGTGGGTCAACCGCGCCGCGGGCGCGCTGCTGGTGTTCGTCGGCATGCTCATGGTCACGAACCGGTTCGCGCTGCTCGCGACGAAGCTCCAGCAGTGGACACCCGAGTTCCTCCTGCGCCGCCTCTGATCAGAGGCGGATGCCGAACCGGACCGGGACGTACATCGGGGTCGGATGCGGCGAGAAGAACCGGACGCCCGCGACTTCGAGGAAGCCCGTCCAGCGGAACACGGGAATGTCCATGCCGACCGCAACCTGCGCGCCGAGGTAATCGCGTTGCTCCGCGGCGTTGTGCCCCGAGACATTGATGGTTTGCGTCGACTGGTAGAATCCCGGGCCCGCAATCCAGTAAAATCGCGAGCCGAAATCGCCCAGCAGGCTGACCGACTGCGCCGAGATCACCGTCGAGCGCGCCGTTCCCTTTCCGGCCAGCCAGTCGTAGCCGATGTCGATCCTGAGCGGGATCGGCCCGATCATTGGCTCGGTACGCACCTGGAGCTGGACGTCGAATCCGGTTCCGGCGGTGTTGGCCAGGTCGCCGACTGCCGTCGCGGCACCGATGGCGAGGCTCGCGCGTTGTGCACGGGCGGTGCCGGCAAGGGAAAAAATGGCCGCTGCTGCGAACGTGATGGTGCCGCGTCGGGTCATCGGGTCTCCATGGGATCGTACGCAACTTGCCGGTATTTCGGCGGTACTACAATCCGGTGAGTGATCTCAACCACGGGTAATCCATGCGACCACAATACACCCCTTATGCCGCGACGTTGCTTGCGATCTCGCTCGTCGCGTCCGTCGCGGCTTGCGGAGACAAGTCTTCGCGCCAGGCTGCCGGCGCTCCGGCCCGCGAAATCCAGCTCGCGCCGAGTGCACCGGCGCAGCCGCAGCTCAACGATGCACCGGCGGCATCTTCACCCTCCGGCACCGCCGCTTCGCGGCCTGAAAAGAAGGCGGTGCGGGTAGCGAAGGCTCCTCCGCGTCATGCGCCGGAGCCCGAGGTGATAGTCCGCCCGCTGACGCCGCAGGACAGGCCGTCGGTCGCCGAAAGCGCGCCGGCGCCAACTCCGGCCCCAGCACCGGTGCCGGTCGAACCGGCTCCCGCGCCGGCTCCAACCTCTGGAACGGTTAGGGCGGGCACCTCATTCGCGGTGCATCCGGTTGCCAGGGTTTGCACGAACACGTTCAAGGCAGGGGACCGCTTCACCGCGACGCTCAGCGAGTCGGTCGCGGGCTCCAATGGGGCGGTGATCCCATCGGGCAGCAGCGTTGTCCTCAAGGTGGACCAGTCGACGCGAAGCAACAACTCGCGCGACAGTCTCAAGCTCACCTTCAGCGCGGTCTCGCTGCGGATTGGCGAGCAGTCGTACGACCTCACGGGGCACGTCTCGCAGACGACGCCGCTCGAGAAAGTTCGCGTGCAGACTACCGGCGATCAGGCCAAGAAGGTGGGCGCCGGCGCGCTGATCGGAGCGCTCGCCGGGCAGCTGCTCGGAAAGAACACGCGATCGACGGTGATTGGCGCCGGCGTTGGGGCCGCGGCGGGCGCGGCGGTGGCGGCGGGGACGACCGATTACGACGGGTGCGTGCCGGCGACGGCGAATCTGATGATCAATCTGGACGAGCCGCTCAGAATCAAGTTGTTGCCCAACTGAGCCTGCAGAGCGCGTAATGCGGGATTGCCAGCTGATGCAAGATGCAAAAGAGGAATGCGAGGGCGATGCGGGACTGCCAACTGATGCAAAATGCAAAAAGAGAATGCGAGGGGGGCTAGTCGCGCATTGAGGAGGTGCCGCCGGTCTGGCTGCGGCGAAGAGTTGTGAGTAGGAGGCGCCGGATTTGAACGAGCGGGCCTTGGCGTTGTTGCGCGATCGGACCGAGTTCGATGGTCATTGTGTCGTACCACGCGATGGCTTCGCGCGTCGAGCCGAGTGCGTAACCGTAGAAGCGCCTCCGGTCTGGTCCCGACGAACGCGAGTACCCTTCAGCGATGTTTGCCGCGACCGATCCGATTGCGCGCGTGAGCTGATCGAACGTCGCCGCTTTCGCGACGCCCGGCATCCTCAGGGCGTCGAACGCATGGCACTCGATCGCGTACATGGCCAGGCGGTACGCCTGGACCGTCCACAGCGGATCACCGGCGCGCGACGCATTCGGGTCGCGTTCCCAAATCTCGAACGGGGGCATCTCGGCATTGGACATACGCCACACTACCACTGCCGCCCCTTCCAGCCATCACCAAATCACCGCCCCCCGTATTCTTTCTCTGCATTTTGCATCAGCTGGCAATCCCGCATCGCCGTTTTGCATCAGCTGGCAATCCCGCATCGCCCTAGTAGCCGACCGCTCCTCCGACGCTTCGCGGCTCATTTACTCCATGCCACACTCCGCCCACTCGCAAAATCGAGTTCACGTTCGCCAGCC
>JBOHTH010000473.1:0-6415 GCA_050733535.1 Gemmatimonadaceae bacterium
CCCAAACACCCGGCCGCAGCGCGTATGAAAGTTTCTACGCGCGAGAGGGTTGCGGGAGCGACATGGCCGCCCCGACCGTCGCGAGCCGAGTCAGGGCTGACTCATAGCTGACTCAAAGCTGCGGCAAACCTTCCGTAACTGCATTCGGGCCAGTAACTTTGGTGGCTAATGCCCACCCCCGCCACCGCCCCAAAACACGAGTTCGTCAAAGCCATCACGCTGACCGACGCGACCATGCTCGTCGCGGGCAGCATGATCGGCTCCGGCGTGTTCATCGTCGCCGCCGATATGGGCCGCACGGTGGGGTCCGCGGGCTGGCTGCTCGCCGCCTGGGTCCTCACCGGCATCATGACCGTCCTCGGCGCGCTCGCGTATGGCGAACTCGCCGCCATGTACCCGCGCGCCGGCGGGATGTACACGTTTCTCCGCGAATCCATGAGCCCGCTCATGGGCTTTCTGTATGGCTGGACGCTGTTCGTCGTGATCCAGACCGGGACCATCGCTGCCGTTGCCGTTGGGTTCGCGAAGTTCCTCGGCGTTTTGTGGCCCGCGGTCACGCCTGACACTTGGGCCTGGTTCCCGCACGCCTCGGTGCACACCTCCGACGGCTCCTCGATCGACCTGGGCCTCTCCGGTCAGCGATTCGTGGCGCTCATCTCGATCTGGGTGCTCACCTGGATCAACCTGCGCGGCGTGAAGGAAGGGAAGTTCGTCCAGACGTCGCTCACCGTCATCAAGACGCTGGCGCTCGCAGTGCTGGTGATTCTTGCGCTCACCATTGGCCGCAACGCGCAGGCCGTACACGCGAACTTCGGCGCCAACTGGTTTGCGGGCTCGCCGTCGTGGAGCGGGCTCTTTGTGGTGACGTTCGGGTCGGCGCTGGTGGGCTCGCTGTTCAGCGCGGACTCTTGGCATTCGCCGACGTTCGCCACGGCCGAAGTGCAGAACCCGCAGAAGAATCTCCCTCGGGCACTGCTCTTTGGCACGGTGCTGGTTTCCGTGCTGTACATTCTCGCCAATCTCGGCTACTTGAGTGTGCTCCCGCTGCACGGCACTGCCGATGGCGCGACGGTTCTCGCCCGTGGGCTCGACCACGCGACCAACGATCGCGTCGCCACGGCGGTGATGGAGTACATTTTCGGCGCGAACGGCGCGGCGATTATGGCCGCGGCTATTCTCATTTCGACATTCGGCTGCAACAACGGGCTGATTCTCTCCGGCGCACGCGTGTATTACGCGATGGCGCGTGACGGATTGTTTTTCAAGAAGGCCGGTACGCTGAGCAACAACTCCGTGCCGGCGTACGCGCTCGTCGCGCAGTCGGTGTGGACGAGCGTGCTCTGCCTTACCGGCACGTACAACCAGCTGCTCACCTATGTGATTTTCGCGGCGCTCTTGTTTTATGCGCTGACGACAATCGGCCTGTTCATCCTCCGCGTTAAGCGGCCGGACGAGCCCAGGCCGTATCGCGCCGTGGGATATCCCGTGCTCCCGGCGCTCTACATCCTGCTCGCGGGCGGCACCGCCGTCACGCTGCTCATGGCGGGCCAGACCCGCACGCAGGCGCTCTCCGGCCTTGCGCTCGTACTCCTGGGCGTTCCGGTCTACTACTCCACTCTGGCAAAAACCAAATAACATGCAGCCGTCGCAGTCCACGCTCATCACGATCATTCTCAGCGCGAGCATCGGCGCGCTCGTGTTCGCCGTCGCGCTCTCGAGGTGGGTGCTTGCGCGCCCCACTGGCACGCCGGAGATGCGCAAAATCTCGGACGCCATTCAGGAAGGCGCCGAAGCGTATCTGGCCCGCCAGTACAAGACCATCTCCGTGCTCGCGGTGCTCGTCGCCGTGCTGCTCGCGGTGGGCTACGGCGTGCTGCGCACCAGCGCACCGTCTGATCCGGTGAGCAATCGCATGTCGCTTGCGATCTACATCACGCTCTCGTTCCTGCTTGGCGCGCTGAGCTCCGGCATCGCGGGATTCATGGGCATGTGGGTGTCGATCCGCGCGAATATTCGCGTGGCGGCCGCGGCCACGACGTCGTTGAATGCTGCACTTCAAACGGCCCTGCGCGGCGGTGCCGTTTCGGGCCTGTTCACCGTCGCGATGTCGCTGCTCGGCGTCGGCGGCTTGTTTGCCGTGCTCTCCGCGCTCGCCCCGGTGGGTGACGCGGGCGTGTGGGCGACGAAGATTCCGTTCCTGATTGTCGGCTACGGATTCGGCGCGTCGTTCGTCGCGCTGTTCGCGCAGTTGGGCGGTGGCATTTACACGAAGGCCGCCGACGTCGGCGCGGACCTCGTAGGCAAGGTCGAAGCCGGGATTCCAGAGGACGATCCGCGCAATCCGGCGGTGATCGCCGATCTCGTCGGCGACAACGTGGGCGACTGCGCCGGCCGTGGCGCGGACCTGTTCGAGTCGACCGCCGCGGAGAACATCGGCGCGATGATCCTTGGTGTCGTGCTCTTCAAATCGTTCGGCGTCGCGGGCATTCTGCTGCCGCTCGTGATCATGTCGTTCGGCCTCGTGGCCTCGGTCATCGGCATCATGTCCGTGAAGACGAAGGAAGACGGGGATCCAATGGACGCGCTTAACCGCGGCTACTACCTCACCGCGTTTCTGGTGGCGATCGGCCTCTTTGTGGCGTGCAAGTGGCTGCTTGTATCCGCCGCCGCGCCCGACGCCTGGTGGCACTTCTTCCTCTGCTCGCTGGTCGGCGTTGCGACGTCGATCGCGTTCGTGTTCATCACGCAGTACTACACCGAGTATCGCTACCGCCCGGTGCTGACGATCGCCGATGCCTCGAAGACCGGCCCGGCGACGAACATCATCATGGGTCTCTCGGTCGGCATGGAGTCGACGGTGATGCCCGTCATCACGATCGTCATCGCGCTGGTGTCGAGCTTCATGATTGGCCGCGCGAGCGGAATCATGATCGACGGCGCGCCTGCCGGTGGTTTGTACGGCACCGCCGTCGCGACGATGGGCATGCTTGGCACCTGCGGCTACATCCTCGCGATGGACGTATTCGGCCCGATCACGGACAACGCCGGCGGCATCGTGGAGATGTCCAAGCAGCCGGAGTCGATTCGCGATAAAACCGACCGCCTGGATTCGGTCGGCAACACAACCAAGGCGCTTACGAAAGGCTACGCGATCGGCTCGGCGGCGCTCGCGGCCTTCCTGTTGTTCTCTGCGTATCTCGACGAAGTGAAGAACTACAACGGCGGCGTCAGCATTCACGTTGACCTGAGCAAGCCGCAAGTGTTTGGCGCGGCGCTGCTGGGCGGGATGCTGGTGTTCTGGTTCTCGTCGCTGGCGTTGACGGCCGTTTCGAAGGCGGCGCAGAGCGTGATCACAGAGGTGCGCCGACAGTTCAAGGAGCGCCCCGGCATTATGCAGGGCACGGAGCAGCCGGACTACGCCTCGTGCGTGGACATCGTGACCGTGGGCGCGCTGAAGGCGATGGTGCTGCCGGGCGCGCTGGTGCTGGCGTTCCCGATCATTGTCGGGCTGGTGTTCAAGTCGATCGGCGGCGATGACCATCTGCTGGGCGCCGAGGCCGTGGCGGGCTTTTTGATGATTGCGACCGTTGTGGGAATCCTGATGGCCGGCTTCCTGAACAACGGCGGCGGCGCGTGGGATAACGCGAAGAAGTACATCGAGACGGGTGTGTACGGCGGCAAGAAATCTGACGCGCACAAGGCAGCGGTGGTGGGTGACACCGTTGGCGATCCGTTCAAGGATACGGCCGGGCCGTCGCTGCACGTTTTGATCAAGTTGCTGTCGACGATCACGCTCGTTCTGGCGCCACTCTTCATCTAGACCGAAGACCGAGGACCGAAGACCGAAACGGCACTGCTGTTCTCGGTCTTCGGTCTTTGGTCTTCGGTCGGGTTCAAGGCAATGAATTCTCTCTTCAGCAGGAAGCCAATTGCCGAGCTGATGTCGGAGAGCGAAGGGAGCGGGCTGCGCCGCGAGTTGGGCGTCTTTGATCTCGTGATGCTGAGTATCGGCGCCGTCATTGGCGCCGGTATTTTTTCTACCCTGGGGACTGCGGCTGCCGGCCAGCTGGGCGCGGACGGTGTGACCGTCGTGCGTTACGGGGCCGGGCCGGCGCTGGTTCTCTCATTTGTGCTGCTTGGCGCGGTGTGCGCGCTGGCGGCGCTCTGCTATTCCGAGTTGGCGGCGATGATCCCGCAGGCCGGGAGCGCGTACGCGTATTCGTATGCGACGCTCGGTGAAATTGTCGCGTGGATTATCGGGTGGGATCTGATTCTCGAGTACGCGGTGGGGAACGTGGCGGTGGCCATCGCGTGGAGCGGATATTTCATCTCGCTGATGAGCGGGTTCGGCATCACGATGCCCGAGTGGATGGTGCATGGGTATCGCGAGGTGCTGTTGGCGCCGCCGGATTCGCCGCTGAAGGCCCTGATGCATACGGCGCCGCACATTGGCGGCGTGGCGGTGCTGATCAACGTGCCCGCGTTCGTGATCGTGGCGCTGATTACCTGGCTGCTCGTGCGCGGCGTGCGTGAGAGCGCGCGGGTGAACAACGTGATGGTGGTGGTGAAGCTGATCGTGCTGGCGGTGTTCGTGATCGTCGGCGGGCAGCATATCAACATGGCCAACTATCATCCGTTCGCGCCGCACGGATTCAAGGGCGTGTATCAGGGCGCGGCGATCGCGTTCTTCGCGTACATCGGGTTTGATTCGATTTCGACCGCGGCGGAGGAGACCAAGGATCCGCAGCGGACGATGCCGCGCGGGATCATGCTTGGCCTGCTCGTGTGCACCGTGATTTACGTGATCGTCGGCGCGGTGGCGACGGGGCTCGTGCCGTATCAGAAGTTGCTTTCGAACGATCCGCTCGCGACCGCGTTCAACGTGGCGGGATTGCAGCGCTTCAGCTGGTTTATTTCGCTTGGCGCGGTGATTTCGATGTCAGCGGTGCTGCTCGTGTTTCAGTATGGGCAGCCGAGGATTTTCATGGCGATGGCGCGCGACGGATTGCTGCCGCGCTTTGCGGCGAAGATTCATCCCAAGTACCGCACGCCGCACGTCACGACGATTCTGACCGGGTTGTTTGTGGCGAGCTGGGCGTTGATCGGTGACGCTGGCGAGACGTACGATCTGACGAACATCGGGACGCTGTTCGCGTTTGCGCTGGTGTGCATTGGTGTGCTCGTGTTGCGTCACACGGAGCCCGACCGGAAGCGGCCGTTCAGGGTGCCCTTTGTGTGGCCGGTATGCATTGGCGGCGCGCTCGCGTGCGTGGGCGTGATGGGCGGACTTCCGCCGCAGGCGTGGATCCGGTTTGGCGTATGGCTGGTGATCGGGCTCGCGCTGTACTTCACGTACGGGTACAAGAACTCGACGCTCAGGAGTGGCAAGCCGCAGCGGTCGTAGGGCGGTTGAGGCGCGGCCGGGGCCGCGGATGGTGACGGCGCGAAGCGAGCCTATGTGATTTTGTACGTTGGAACGTATTTTTTTTGTACGTCAGAATCACGCGGCTTAAGAGTGCCTCGAAAGACCCGCCTCTGTAGGGAGCGCGGCGCCCGGCCCCTGGAGTTGCCTATTCCTCGGGCCTTTTTTTCCTCTTCTTCTTCGGCTTGGCCTTTTTCCTGGCGCGGTCGCCGGCCTTTTGCCTTTCCTCTTCCTCGGCCAGGCGCAGCGCCTCCATGAACAGGGTCGCGAACTCATCCGCCGCGGCAAGCTTCCGCCCAAGTCGCTCGATGGTATAGCGCACATCTGCGGCGAGCGGCTTGGACCATTCTTCCTGGTCCAGCAGCACGGCGTACTCCGCGAGTCGCGGGAAGACCCCCTCGAGGTCGACCTCCCGGCGCAGCTGCATTTCGTTGACGATGCCAAGCATCAGCGGGCGATACGGGCTGCTCGCGGGAATCTCCATCGCAGCCTCCCGGTTGGACCGCACGCTCGCGGACTCAGGTTGGACCATCTCGGGGCCAACGAGTATCCAATGATCGATCAGCCTCATCATCAGCAGTCCCGACTTTGCAATCGCTGCTTCGCGCGTGTCCTCCGTGCTCTCTCCCACGGCCGCAAAGAACGGGACGTGCTTGAGGCCGACGTCGTCGAGATCCATGCTTCAACCTGCCTGATGCGAGGGCGGTCTGGCAATGGTCCCGAAGGGTTGGGCGTGCCTGTGGCGCCGCCGCTACGCCCGTCGAGTGGCATGATTCCGCACACCCCACGGCGCGTCCGTTGCAAAAATGATGGGTGAGAGGGTAGGGCTATTCATGAACACGCGCCTGATCGCCTGCTCTGTGGTCGCTGTGGTTTCCCTCGTGGGGCGCACCGCGGATGCGCAGAGCGGGCCTGCTTACCGAATGCCCATCACCTTCGGCTTCGCGTTGGGTGCGGAAACTCCCACCGGCTCTTTTGCGCACAACCTCGTCG
>JBOHTH010000474.1:0-4399 GCA_050733535.1 Gemmatimonadaceae bacterium
ACCTTCTCCATGTCGGCGAGATCAATGCGCCAGTCGCGGGGCTTCACGGTCCTCACGTCCAGCCCGCGCGCCTTGAGCGAATCGTAGAGATACATCGATCCATCAAAATGAAGTGCGTCGGTCACCACGTTGCCGCCGGCCGCGGGCAGGCCTAAGCCGCTCACGACGAGATTCTCGCCCATCATCGTGCTCTGGATGAAGCTGATCTCCGCCGGCCGGGCATTGATCAGCGCGGCGAACCTCGCCTTCACTTCGTCCTTCACGGTCTGCCCGCCGCTCGGCATCTCGGTGATGCGATGCACACGCCGCTCCAGATATTCCTGGATCGCGGCCATCGCCGGCACGCTCATCGGATGCCACGAGGCGTTGTTGAGGTAGGTGATACCTTCCTGCATCGGGAAGTCCACCTGGCCGCTTAAAGCGAATCCGTCGGGTGGCGCCGCAAGCCACGCGCGGCGGCCGACCGAGGCGAGAGCCAGACTGCCGGCCCCTTGCAGGAGAGTTCGACGCGAAATGTTCATGGTGCAGCGCAGCTCTGGGTTACTGGGTGAGCCCCGACTGCTCCATTGTGCCTGCATGCCGGTAGCCGCGCTAGTGTGGGAGGCCGCAGCATCAGCTCCACCGGCGGAATAGCCACACCGGTGGCGAGAGAGTGCCGGGGTAGTTGACGCCGTTGCGCAAAACAGCTATGTTGCACGATATGCGCAACACCGGTAGTGTGAGCAACACGCTCATTAGTCGTGCGGTGGCAGTCCTGCGCGAACGCCTGCCCGCCGGCTGGGAAGTCAAGATCCGGCTGGAACCGCGCGGCCGCGCCAGCGCCGTCCGCCCCGATGCCGTGCTCGAACTCACCGGGCCCGACGGGCGCCGCGCGGCCATCGTTGTCGAGGCCAAGACCCGGGTGACGGCAGCTGTCGCGTCGGCCGCTGCACCGCAACTCGAGCGCGCCGTTCGGACGCTCAGGGCCGCCGGCGGTCTCCTCGTCACCGACTACCTGTCGCCACTCGCGCGGCAACGCCTCGCGGACGGCGGCGCATCCTACCTCGATCTGACGGGAAACGCGCGCGTCGTCGTCAGCCGCCCCGCGATCGTCATCGAGTCGCGCGGCGCCGATCGCGATCCGACGCCAGAGGGGAGGGAAGTCCGCTCGCTCAAGGGTGGCTCCGCCGCGCGCATCGTGCGCGCGCTCTGTGACTGGACGCCGCCGGTCGGCGTGCGGGCGCTCGCGCGTCGCGCGGAGGTCAACCCCGGTTACGCGACGCGCGTGCTTGCGCTCCTGGAGAAGGAGGATGTCGTGTCCCGCGATCCCGGCGGCGCCGTGGCCGCCGTGCGCTGGAACGACTTGCTCCGACGGTGGACGCAGGATTATGCGGTCACGACAACCAATCGCACGGTCTCGTATCTGGAGCCTCGTAGTATCGACGCGCTCGCCAAGCGGCTCGACCGATACAAGGGGCGCTGGGCGCTGACGGGGTCACGGGCCGTTCCGCCAGCGGCGGCGGCCGCGCCCGCACGTACGCTCTCTTGTTACGTCGAGAGCGCCGACGCTGCCGCCACGGCACTTGGCTTGCGGAGTGTGGATGGGGGAGCAAATGTGGTGCTGATCGAACCGTTTGATGCGGTGGTGTGGCAGCGAACCCGAACCGCGGCAGGCCTCACGTGTGTCGCCATCTCGCAGTGCGCGGCGGATCTGCTGACGGGGCCGGGCCGCGAGCCTGCGGAGGGCGACGCGCTCCTCGCGTGGATGGAGCGAAACGAAAGTGCCTGGCGCGCCTGACCCGCTGTACGTCGCGGCTCGCCGCGTGCTCTTGGACGCGCTCGACGCCCTCCGCGCGCACTTGGATGCGGTCGTCCTCGTCGGGGCACAGGCGGTCTACGTCCACGCGGGGGAAGCGGACATGGCCGTGGCGCCATTCACCACTGATGGCGACTTGGCACTCGATCCCCGACTTCTCGGCGCCGAACCTCTCCTCGAGCGCGCACTCGCCCGCGCGAATTTCCGATCCGGCGGGGCCATCGGTCGGTGGGAGCTCTCGGTCGATGTCGCCGGCGTGTCGCGCATCGTGGCGGTGGATCTCCTCGTTCCGGCATCACTCGGCGGCGCGGGTCGCCGCGGCGCCAGGATTCCTCCGCACGGGAACGATGTCGCGCGCAAGGCCACCGGACTCGAAGCGGCGCTCGTGGATCGGGACGTCACCACGCTCGACGCACTTGATCTAGCCGATCCTCGGCACGTGCAGCTCGCCGTGGCCGGACCCGCTGCGCTTCTCGTGGCGAAGGTCCACAAAATGCTCGATCGCGTGGAACGTCCCGACCGCACGAGGGACAAGGATGCGCTCGACGTCTATCGGCTCCTGCGGGCGGTCCCTACGGAGGAGCTGGCGCGGCGATTCCGAACGCTTCTCGCTGACGACGTTGCCCGCGAATCCGCCGAGTACACGATCAAGGAGATCCCGAACCTGTTCGGGGCGATGTCCGGAGCCGGCGTACGCATGGCGGTTCGGGCGGCCGCACCGCTGGAGCCCGGTGGCACGTTGTCCGCATCGCTGGTCGTGCTCACGAGCGACCTGATCGATGCGCTCCGGCGGTGAGGATCCTCCGTCCGGTCACGTCTCGTATGCGGCGCAGGTGGCGGCGCGCACTGGGTGCCACCGCTATCACGGCGCCGTTCCTGAGTGGCCAAAGTTGATCGAAAGGCCAATCGACACCGAGGTCTTGCCTCCGGTGATGCCGACCGGAACCGCGACGCTCGGACCGAAAGTGAACATCTTGTTGATGACAAACCCCACTCCCACGGAGAGGACACCATAGTCCTGAGATTGGCTGTCCGAGCCGACCCCAGTCTCGCTCTCCGACGCGGACGCGTGGGCATACTCACCTGCTAGATAGGGCACAAGGTCGAGGTTCGGTGCGACCGTTGCCGTCACGCCGAACGCGCCGCCGAACGCGACGACGTTTTCGGATGTTGTGATCGTCGAACCGCCGACGCGGACGTCCGGAAAAGAGACGTGGGAATATGCGACGATTGGGCAGAACGAAGCGCCCGGCCCGACAGCGACGTCGTAGCCAAGATTTGCGCCGACCACGGTGCTCGCGCCGCCGCCGCCGTCGTATGAAATCGAGCCCGCATCGACGGCTGCGAAGACGCCATGCGGCGCTCCGAGCGCAAGCCCGCCGCTGTACTGTTTCGCACCATCGGTGAACGCGGCCGACGCGCCAAGTCGCACGATGCCCGCAGCGAACGAAGCAGTTCCGACACAGCTTTGTGCATCACTCCGACCAGCGAGTCCCGCGAGACTCGTGACAATGACAATCGTCCCTATGGCGAGTTTCATTTCGTCCTCGAGTGAAACCGTAAATTAAGCGGGGATTGGATAGTGTGAGACCTTATAATGCGCCGCCGCCGTACTGCTGATCGCTCACCTTCTCGAGCCAGTCGACGACTTTCCCGTCGAGACCCTCCGCGATCGCGACGTGTTGCATGGCCGTCGTTCCCGTGGCGCCGTGCCAATGCTTCTCGCCGGGTGAGAACCAGACGACGTCGCCGGCGCGGACCTCCTCGATCGGCCCGCCCTCGCGCTGCACCCAGCCTTTGCCGAACGTCACAATCAGCGTTTGCCCGAGCGGGTGCGTGTGCCACGCAGTGCGCGCCGCTGGCTCGAAGGTCACCATCGCGCCTCCCGCGCGCGCCGGCGCTTCGGTTTGAAAGGGCGCGTCGATACGCACCGATCCGGTAAACCAGTCTGACGAGCCTTTCGCCGATGCCTGCGAACCGCTTCGCATGATTCTCATGATGGCTCCGTCGTATGGGCGCTACGCCTCTTCATCGCGCTACGGACGAATCACCGCAACCGGAACGTTGCGCTGGGTCGTCGTTCCGTCGCCCAGTTGACCGTTGGCGTTGCGCCCCCAGCAGTACGCCGCGCCCACGCTGGTCAAGCCACAGGTGTAAGACGCTCCCGCGGAGAGGGCCGTGAACGAGAGCGAGGTCAGGACCTGTCCGACTTGCGAGCCGCCCGGCGTGCCAAAACCAAGTTGCCCGAACGCGTTGGTGCCCGCGCAGTATGCCGTCCCTGGGCCCGTGAGCCCGCAGGTGAATCCGGATCCGGCGGTCAACGACACGAACGGAGTCGTCGTTCCCAAGCCGCCCATTGTCCCGTTCGCAAATCCCCAGCAGATCGGCGCACCCGCGGTGTTCACACCGCACGCATGCGAGGAACCAACCGCGATGGCAGTGAACACAGTGCCGCTATTGGACAGCGTAGGCACCGAGCGATTCGTCATGGTACCGTCCGCCACCTGGCCGTCCGCGTTGTTGCCCCAGCAATAGGTTGCGCCGCCGGTGGTCAGCCCGCAGGGACTTCCTTCGGCGAGTACCGTCGCAAAGGTGAGGCCCCCG